>JAQVOJ010000054.1 GCA_028702675.1 Bacteroidales bacterium | reverse complement strand
TGTAACTCAGGTTGGGATTATATTAATCAATATCCTGATGGATTTACAATTCATGCTCAAAATTTCAATCAATTAATATCCACATTGTTTTATTTGAATAATTATACCAACGCTCTTGGTAGCGCAAGAATTGAATTTTACATTAATGGGGATATTTCTCCATCTTATATTAAAAATATTACATGGGATCTCTAAATCTATAATACATCTTTTCCCAATAGGAGATTTTATAATTACATATCAATTTAATTTAAGATTTTTTTCACATAGCATACAAATATTTTCAAAATTATTCCGTTTACTTTGTAAAATATTTGCTATAAATGAAACAAAGTTTTATTGTAATATTATTGTTAATAGTGCTTTTTTCGTGCACCAGTAAACCTGAGGACGATAATGACGACTTGTTTCAGGAGAAAATCACAAAACTGGAAGAAGAGAACAAGTATTTGCGTGGAGTAAATAATGCTAAGGACAGTGCCATAAATAATTTCATGGGGACAATAAATGAAATAAGCCAGAATATTGATATTATAAAACAAAAAGAAAACATAATTTCATTAAGTTCATTACAAGAAAACATGGATGCAAATATGGTTGAAGCAATAAGCAAAGATATATTGTTTATTAATGATCTAATGGAACAAAATAGAAAGACTATTGAACAATTAAATTTACAGCTCAGCAACTCTATAATATATTCAGAAGAACTACAGACCACAATTAATAATTTTTTGTCGATAATAAATAGTCAAGAAGAGCAAATTAGTAAATTACAGGAACAGTTATCCTCCTATCATGGAGAATTTGAAATACTACAAAACCATATTGATTCATTGAAAGTTTTTGCTCTATCTGCACAAGAAGAGCTTAATACTGCTTACTATATTTCAGGCTATTCTAACGATTTACGTGATTACAGTATTATAAGAAACAAAGGTGGAATGTTTGGAATTGGCAGTGTTTATATTTTACTCGAAGACTTTAATAAGAATGCCTTCGAAAAAATAGACATTACAGAAGTAACTAAAATTCCATTAAATTGTAGTAATGCAGAACTTCTTTCGAAACATCCATCGTATTCATATAAATTTGATGGACCTCCAAATTTTACAAATAATTTAGTAATTACCCGACCTAAAGAA
The DNA here is from genome assembly GCA_028702675.1 of Bacteroidales bacterium. GTDB lineage: Bacteria > Bacteroidota > Bacteroidia > Bacteroidales > ML635J-15 > JAQVOJ01. The sequence continues at coordinate 19,407 of JAQVOJ010000054.1, read as the reverse complement.
TTCTGGAGTACTTCAAAATACTTAGTAATTCTAAAAAAATAAGTTTATTAAGCTATATTTCAAAACTTAACTAATTCTCTTGCTGTACCATATACCTTGCATCCCTCTCTATCATTTCCTCGAAACTTACACCTTGTTTAAGTGCTTTTTCACGAATATGATTCTGCCATGCTATGTCATTTAGAATTTTGTTTTTATAATACTCAACTCTTAGATCAAAACTATTGGAATTCAAATACTGTTCAGCTTTTTCAAAAAAGCCCAATCCAAAATTATTAAGACCACCATCTGTTTGCATTATTAAAATAACATCTTGTTTCGATATTTCTGATTTGAAATCAATATTATCGGTAGTATTTACAACAGTTGAAGTACCATCATTATGTATATTATGATTGTAATACCAAAAATCAAGTTTAGAAAAAACATTTCCGGGGATACCACTGTAATACATATTCCAGTAATAACTATCGCCAATTACTAACACTTTAGGTTTTTGTTTATGTTCTGTGTTATAAGAAATATTAGGATAAGGCATTGGGTAAGTACTAATTGGGAATAACAAATTTAAAGTATTTCCAATATCATAATCTGTACCTCTTTGCTCCTCACTTATTTCAATCGAATTAAGACATAGTGTAGGTATATCGTAAGAAAGCCTGCTATCAATAAAATTAATAAGACTATCGGCGACTAAATACATTCCGTAATAGCTCCAATGAATTCCACATTTAGGATACAATGGCAAATTCACAGTATCCTTCATTCTCAAAAACCAATCATTGTAATCAATAATATTTAAACCTGAATTCACGGTCTTTTCCTTAAAATATTTATAATTTGTACTATCGCTAAGCGAGTTTAAGAAACGATTTGGAATAAACTCTGAAAAGTAGGTAGCCTTTCCAGGAAGAAATACAAAAATCATATCTACACCAATATTTTCTAAGGCTTGTTGTACTCTAATCGCTCTTTTTACTTTTTTATTAATTTCGTCAATTCCAATAAAATCTTTACCTGTATAAGCATTAATATAATTATCCTCAAATAAATAATTCTGCTTCCCAATTACAAGTTTTGTAGCATTAGTTTTTTTGAATAAACTAAAATCTAACTGATTGTTAATCCGAACAAAAACAGGACGAAATTTAATGCTTTGTGATTTATATTCAGTATAGCTATCCTGAAATGTCCCATTCCACCATGTTTTATAGTCAAGTTTTGGTTTACTTAAAGTTTTGAAAGCCCCGTTTAAAGCTTTAATTTTAAACAAATTTAGATTGTCATTTAGCATTGGCAATAACAATATTAATATAAATAAAACAAAGACTATTCGTAAAGTATTTCTCATATCTTTAATTAATAAAACAATGCTAAATCATTACTTTGACATCACAAATTTAAGTAATTTGAACCAAAGTTTTAAAATAAATCACAGTATATTTGAAAATCCCAATCAAACATTATCAAGACTTTGTTTATAATCGCTGTTATTGCAAAAAATATTTTTTAACTTTACGGTAAATAATAGATTGATTTGGTCTTAATAAAAAAACATATTGCCCTTGTAGTAAGCATAGTAATATGTTTAGGATTGCATTCACAAGATATCCATTATAGCCAGTTTTATAACAGCCCATTAAATCTAAATCCATCTTTAACCGGCAATTATGACGGAGATTTAAGGCTTTGCGGAAACCACAAGAGTCAATGGAAATCTTTTGCAAATGCATATTCAACATTTTCGGCATCTGCTGACTATGGTTTTTGTAATCCAATAAAAAAAATTGGGAGAATTGGAATTGGCTTTCAATTTAATTCTGATATTGCAGGAGACGCAAAATTTGGAACTAATCATTACAAATTATCACTTGCTTATATGTTTCCTATCAAAGACAGCTCTCTTGTAATTTCGCTTGGTGGAAACGGAGCATTAAACCATCACGGAATAAGCTTTAATCTTTTAAACTTTGGCTCACAATACGATGGCGAATCTTTTGACCCTACTTTACCCAACAACGAAATTATTGATTACGACGAATATTCCTATTTTGACATATCTGCCGGATTCAACATAACATGGATACAAAGTCCCAAATTACGGATAAACGCAGGTTTTTCAGCTAACCATTTAAATAGTCCAAACAAAAGTTTCTTTGAAGAAAGAAATATAAGCTTACCAATCAAATATCTATATCATGGTAAGGCATTGTGGAACGCAAAAGACGACTTTTGGTTAGAACCAATGTTTATGATAATGCACCAACAAAAATATCTCGAAATTAATTTGGGGAGCATGTTTAGAATTGAATACAATCCCTTAGGTCTTAAATATATGTTCGCCGGTGCAATTCTAAGAGCTCGCGATGCCGGAATATTTGTAATAGGTGGGAATTATCAAAATATAAATATTGCAATAAGCTACGACGTAAACTTATCTAAGCTAACTACAATTAGCAGAGGAAAAGGCGGAATAGAAATATCTCTAATTTATATATTAGAACATCCTAAACCTTATAAAGCACCCCATTATCGTAAATGCCCTGATTTTATGTAATTATGTATAGATTTGTTTTAATAATATCCTTATTGCTTTTAAACCATTTTACCATTGGGCAAAAATTAGTTAGCATAATAAAATCTGCTAATATTGCTTTTGAAGAAGCAAATTATTATGGAGCAGGAAGACTATATCAAGATGCTTTAAAGTACGACAATAAAATGTACGACATACATTATAAAGCAGCCGAATCATTCAGACTCGACAACGATTATATTAGAGCAATAAAGCATTATGATTTTGTTGCCCAAAAAGCTTCGGAGAAATTTCCTCTTTCAGTTTTTTATTTAGCCGAGATGCAAAAATGTAACGAAGATTATTTTAATGCCCAATTTAATTTTAATAAATACTATAAAAAACACAAGGCAGATTCAACTGATTTCTTTACCATTAGGGCAAAAAAAGAGATTATTAATTGCGAAAAAGCAATAAAAATTAAATACAACCCAACCGGTGTAAAAATATTACAATTAAGCAAAAATATTAATTCACTTTATAGCGAATTTGGAACATCTGTTTTAAGCGATAGTATATTGTTTTTTAGTTCAGTAAAGCCTGTTGGCGCCGATAGTTCATTTGTTTCTCATATTTATTTCAGTAGTTATCGAAAAGATTGGAGTAGATCGCAATTATTCGACACCTTAATAAATCGACACGCTTATCATACTTCAAATCCATGCTATTTACCCGAATTAAAAAACTTATTTTTTAGTGCAAAAGAAATAGACGGAAACGGGAAAACACATATTTATAGAGTACAATGGGACAAAAATAAATACTTAGGCCCTTTTAAGTTGCCTGAACCTATAAATAGTACCGAATATAATAGCACACAAGCACAAATAAGCAAATGGGGCGATAAATATGTAATGTTTTTTACATCTGACCGTAGCGGCGGAATCGGTAATTTAGATATATGGTATGCCGAAATGGACAATAAATTTAGATTCTCGGAACCAAAACTTGCAGGTATTCCTCCCAAAGTGGACGAAACTTACATTGCATTTTTCGGAATCGAATCTGTTTTAAATACCAAAGGAAACGAGATTACACCATTTTTTGACAGCAGAGATTCTGTCTTGTATTTTAGCAGCGATTGGTTAACCGGATTGGGTGGCTACGATATTTTTAGCAGTAAAACCGATTTTGTAAATTGGTCTGATCCCAAACATATGGGGTATCCTATTAATAGCAGTCAAAACGATTTATATTATAGTATTGCAAGTAACCACGACAAAGCATATTTTACAAGTAATAGAAAAGAAGCACTAGCTTTAAGGCATCAATCTTGTTGCAATGATATATTCTATCATGAAATACCCAAAATTATAGATTCGACAGCTATAATCGAAGAACAAATAGTAACACTTAAAACTGACGCAACACAGTTAATTCCAATTACTCTATACTTCCATAACGACGAACCTAACCCAAACTGTTGGGATACTGTTACAAATAAAAATTACACCAATACATGGCAAGAATATACTAAAATGATTGATGAATACATAGACATATATTCTAAAAGCTTATCGGGGGATGATAAAGACAACGCAATAGACAGCATTTATAACTTTTTTACTTATGAAGTAAACGAAGAGTATAAAAAATTGTTAAAATTTGCAGCGTTATTAGAAGAGCTCGTGCAAAAAGACCAAGAAATATTAATAACAATTAAAGGCTATACAAGCCCGCTGAACACATCCGAATACAACGAAAATCTAGCAAAAAGGCGAATTTCGAGCCTTATGAATTTTTTTAAAGAATATAAAAACGGATATTTTCTACCATACGAAGAAACAGGTAATATTAGGTATGAAACAGTTGCTTTTGGAGAAACACTTGCTAACCCAAACATAAGTGACGATCCTTCAGATGTAAGAAACTCCGTATATAGTGTAGCTGCATCACGAGAACGAAAAATTAGAATTATTGCTGTAAGTATTGAACGAGACTTAGACTAAAAAAGAATGGAAGTTATTTGGAGTATCTTAAAACAAGCATTAACAATTACTGGATTTGTAATTACAATGATGCTAATAATTGATTATGTAAATGTGCTTTCGCAAGGAAAGCTCCTAGTAAAACTTAAAAATAAAAGAGGAGCACAAATTATTGCCGGCACACTATTAGGACTTATACCTGGATGTTTGGGAACTTTTACAGTCGTTTCTATGTACACACACCGGCTCTTAAGCTTTGGTGCATTAACAGCAGCCATGATTGCTACCAGCGGCGACGAAACATTCTTAATGTTTGCAATAATACCTGATAAAGTTTGGATAATAATGCTAATACTGGCTGCACTTGCTATTAGTGTAGGATTTATCACAGATAAACTCATGGGTAAACGAGATTTTATATCAGCTAAAAAATTCTCTTTCGAGGTACATAGTCAAGACCATAAAGAATGTATAATTGATAACCTTAAGCTTTTTAATTTTAGATTTTCTTTATTGAGAATTGCTTCGCTATTGCTATTAGGTTTTTTTATCATTGCTCCTTTTATTGGATTAACTAAACATGAACACAATGTACTAATGCCCAAGGTGGAAGTTCAAGAACCTCATCAACACACAGACGACTGCAACCATACGCAAAGCGACCATAATCATGCTACAGAATCAAGCCCAAATCACGAAAATCATAATCACGGAAAATTCGATTGGTTTTCAATTACTTTAATAATAACAGCTTCAATTGGCTTCTTTATTTGCTTAACTTGTTCAGAACACTTTTTAAGAGATCATATGCTTAAACACTTAATCATAAAACACTTACCCAAAATTTTTCTATGGACAATAATAGCATTAATCTTAATTCACATATTTTTAATGTTTACAGACATTCATTTATGGATAAATAACAATTTATGGTTGGTACTACTAATTGCTGTATTTGTTGGAATAATTCCCGAATCAGGACCCCACATTTTATTCCTTTCACTTTACATTAGCGGGACAATCCCATTAAGTATTTTAATAGCAAATAGTATAGTACAAGACGGACACGGAGCTTTACCTCTTTTTGCAGAATCAAAACGAAGTTTTGTTGCAGCAAAATCAATCAATCTGATTGTGGGACTAATAATTGGCAGCATTGGAATTTTATCAGGCTTATAAACATAAAATATATTATTATGGAAAAAGGAAAATTCACATTTACAATTATCAAGCCCAAAGCAATTAAACAAGGGCACATGATAGGAATATTTAATATGATCGACCAAGCAGAATTTAAAATTCGTGCAATGAAAATGACACACATGAGCATTGATGATGCAAAAGAGTTTTATTCTATTCATAAAGACAAAGCTTTTTTCGACAGTTTAATAAAATTCATGTCATCAGGGCATGTAGTAGTTGCTGTGCTCGAGAAAGAAAATGCTGTTGAGGATTTCAGAAACTTAATTGGAAGCACTAATCCCGCAGAAGCAAAACCCGGAACAATTCGACACAAATATGCAAGCTCATTAACAGAGAATGCAGTACATGGTAGCGACAGCAACGAGAATGCAATGAAAGAAATAGCCTTCTTCTTTAGCAGACGCGAAATATTTAATATTCAATGAATCTATTTATTGAAGTCGTGAGTAATATTAGATTATTCAGCCTACTGAATCTAAAATTTATAAAGATTTAACAATTATTTAACAAATATTTTATTCTTTTTATTTGGTATTCAAATTTATTTAGGTATATTTGTACCGAATTAACTAATTAATAACAATTAAATCTACAAATATGACCACACATGAATTTAATAACAGATTAATGACTCACGAAAATAGTCTTAAATATTACGCACTAAGTTTAACAAATAACGAAGAAGAAGCTAAAGATTTAGTACAAGAAACTTTTTATAAGGTTTTGTCAAATAGGGACAAATATCGTAATGATACAAATTTTAAAGCTTGGATGTTTACCATTTTAAAGAACACATTTATTAATAATTACAATAAATTATCTACACAAAAAACAATTAGAGATAACAGCGAAGACGAATACTTACTTCGCAATTCTCAGGTAAATGATATTACTCCTGATAATGAATTTGGAGAATCAGAGATACATAAAGCATTAAATAATCTCGAAGACGAATACAGGATTCCCTTCAGTAGTTTCATAAATGGATATAAATATCACGAAATTGCAGAAAACATGAACCTACCAATAGGTACTGTTAAAAGCAGAATTTATTTTGCACGTAAAAAACTTACCGAGAAGCTTATAGATTATAGATAATAACTCTTAGAGTTGTTTAAATTTTGATAAAATAAGCCGATATTTAGTCGGCTTATTTTTTTTGTGCATTTTGTTGAGGCATTAAATTTGCTAAAATTCTAATATTTATAAAAAAAAATGTACATTTACAGCAAACATAAACAGGGACATATACAAATGCTAAAACATTTATTATTGTTTATATGTATTGCAATACTTTATGTGTTTACTGCACCTAATGCAAATGCTCAACGATTACTTAACAAAGGAACCGAGATGTTTGCTGACGAGCAGTATTACATAGCAAGCAAATATTTTAATAAAATTTTAACCGGTAATAAATATAGCGACATAGAGAAAGGAGAAGCAAGCTATTATATAGGTAGATGTTTTTTTGAAGTAAGCCGCCCTGCTGACGCCATAAAATATTTTAAATTAGCTATTGAATACAACTATCAAGCTGCCAAACTACACTTATATTATGGACAAGCACTTCAAATGATAGAATCATTTGCAAAAGCTGAGAAAAATTTATTAAAATATAAAGAGATGATGCCAGACGACAGCATAGCAGACCAAGCTTTAGAAAGATATAGAAGATGTGTTTATATGATGCGCAACCCGACCAGCTATGATGTAGTACAAGTTCCAAGCTTAAATTCCCCCGAAATGGATTATTGTCCATTTTTTAAAGGCAATACTTTCGAAACAGTATATTTTACAAGTAGTAGAAGATTAAGTGATAATCCTAAAATAAGTCCAGAATCGGGAGAATATTTTTCTAATATTTATGAAGCAGAAATCAATAAAGACGGGTTTTGGCAAAAACCCAAAATTATTGATGGCAGTGTTAATACAGATTATGATGAAGGAGCAGCCTCCCTAAACAGGACAACACGAAACCTATACTTTACAAGATGCACTTACTCAAAGAAAAAAGATAAAGCCTGTCGTATTTATGTTGCAAAACGCTCAAATAATTATTGGACTCAAGTAGAAAAAATCGAAATAAAAGGCATTCCAAAACATGTATCAGTAGGTCATCCGAGTATTTCTCACGACGAATTAACACTATATTTTGTAGCCGACAGTATGTTTGGTGGATACGGGGGCAAAGACATTTACAAAATTTCACGAAAAAAAAGAAGTGAAAATTTTGGTACTCCTCAAAACTTAGGTCCAAATTTAAACACACGTTACGATGATGCTTATCCATACATTAGAAAAAACGGGCTTCTTTATTTCTCATCAAAAGGGCATACCAGCATGGGTGGATACGACATATTTGTTGCAAAAGAAACAGGATTAGCACAATTTGATGTTAAAAACATGGGGTATCCTATCAACTCACCACACGATGATTTTGGAATTGTCTTTATGGATTCATATAATGAAGGGTTTTTAACATCAGAAAGAATTGGGGGCTTAGGTAAATCTGATATTTATTATTTTCATAAACCTGAAATAAAACTAAGCCTTAAAGGAATAATTTGGGATATAATGACAAATAAACCTGTTGAGGATGTTCAAGTTAGCTTAATGAATAACAATTATGAATTAATAGACATTATTAAAACAAATTCAGATGGAGAATATGAATTTGATTTAGAAACTAATTATGATTATACAATTTATGTAAAACACAAAGATTATGGAATCACAACAGATAGCATAAGTACAGCAGGCATTAATACAACAAAAGAATTTATTAGAGAAATTTTTATTAAAAAAACACAATATTAATTTATCTTTGAAAAAAAATAAGAATATGAAGAGAATAGTTTTCATCATCGGGACATTATTAATATCCTCAATTGTGTTAGCACAGTCAGGGAACATTAGCAAGGGAGACGAAGCTTTTGAAAATGACATGTATGAATTAGCAGCAGAATATTATGAAAAAGCAATACCACAGTTAAAAACCGAAGAAGAGAAGATTGTCATTAACTATAAGTTAGGTATTTGTTACTTTGAACTTGCACAATTTGACAAAGCAGAATCAAGGTTTACTAATGCATTTAGCATTCAACAATATTCTGGCTCACAATCTTCACAAATTAGTTCTACTGATATAATGCTGCGTTATGCTGAATCTCTTAGAATGAGTGGCAAATACGAGGTCGCTATTGGTATTTATAGTGCTTATTTGAGTAATCAACCCAACGATCCACGTGCTATAAATGGAAGAGAGGCATGTTTCAATGCGCCCAAGTGGATGAACCGACCAACAAGATACGAAGTTCTTAACATGGCCGAGTTTAACTCAAACAAACTGGATTTTTCACCTGTTTGGGCATCAAAAGATTATAGAGAACTTTACTTTACAACATCTCGCGATGGTACAATTGGAGATAGAGACAATTACAAATCAGGACAGAAATTTACGGATTTATTTGCTGTTTCGCAAGATAGAAAAGGAAGCTGGACCCAACCAATACCTTTAGAGGGTGGAATTAATTCAGAGCACGACGAAGGTGCTGCAGCACTATCTTCTAAAGGTAGCGAAATCTTTTTCACTAGATGCTTAGCAGGTAAAAAAGTAGATGAACCATGCAAAATTTATTATAGTACTAAAAGAGGGAACATGTGGAGCACCCCAATACAAGTTAGTATAGCAGGATTTGAAAAAGCAGAAGTAGGATATCCTGCTCTAAATAAAAGAGGTGATAAAATTGTTTTTTCCAGTAACAAAGCAGGGGGCCTTGGTGGAATGGACCTTTATATAGCAGATGCTAATACCAAAAACGGGACAATTACAAATCCTAGAAACTTAGGCTATAATATTAATACACTTGGGAATGAAGTATTTCCATATATACGTGAAAACGATTTTCTATATTTTGCCAGCGACGGCTGGGGTGGTATGGGTGGCTTAGACATCTACATGTCTGAACCAGACGGCTATGGAGGCTATAATGAACCCGAAAACTTAAAATATCCAATCAACTCTTCTTACGATGATTTTGGAATTATATTTAAAGGTACAAGCGAAGAAGGATACTTTACATCTAATAGACCGGGAGGCAAAGGCGGAGACGACATTTATAGTTTTACATTACCACCTCTTAGAATATCAGTAGAAGGATATGTTAAAGATACAACCTTCCCTCAAAGAGTTTTAAAGATTAAAGATGCTAAGATAACATTGCTTGACGAAGATGCAATAGTTTCAACAGCATCAACAGACGATACAGGTGCTTTCTCATTTGACTTAGAAGTAAACCATAATTATACAGTTAAAGCAGAAGTGGACGAAGATTATTTTGCAAACTCAACTTCATTTTCAACAAAAGGAATAGAATACGATACAATTATTCGTGTAGAGTTTAGCCTTGCCCGTATTCCTGTAATTATTGAACTACCTAATATTGAGTACGAATACGACAAAGCAGACCTAAAACCTGAATCAACAGTTGCTTTAGATGGTTTGGTAAAGACATTAACCGACAATCCACACATTACTATTGAGTTACGCGCCCATACAGACTTTAGAGGAGTTGATGATTATAATATGGAATTATCATTAGCAAGAGCAAAATCTTGTGTAGATTATTTAATACTTAAGGGCATTGAACCCGAACGATTAACTGCAAAAGGTTTTGGCGAATCAATGCCAAAAGAAGTTAACGAAAATGATGCAAAAAGATATAATTTCTTAAAAGTTGGCGATGTTTTAACAGAAGAGTATATAAATAAATTAAAAACTAAAGAACAAACCGAAGCAGCACATCAGTTAAACAGAAGAACTGAGTTTAGTGTTTTAAGCAAAGATTTTGGTATTGATAAATTAGATGATCCTCTGGAGGAATATGAACAACAAAAAGGAAACGCAGAGGTTGGTAAAGACAATTCAGGAGACTTTTAATTATTATAAATAATGCTTTAGTGTCCGGTAATATATCGGACACTTTTTTATTATAATAATCTTAATAATACTATTTTTGCACCCACATTTACATTTACAATGATACACGAACAAAGATATATTAAAAGAGGCGTAAGTGCAGGTAAAGAAGATGTACACAATGCCATCAAAAAACTTGATAAAGGATTGTTCCCAAAGGCATTTTGTAAAATTCTACCGGATATCCTCAATAATGATGAAAATTTCTGCAATATAATGCATGCCGATGGAGCAGGAACAAAATCATCATTAGCATATATGTATTGGTGTGAAACAGGAGATTTAAGCGTATGGAAAGGCATAGCACAAGATGCAGTAATAATGAACACAGACGATTTACTTTGCGTGGGTGCTACAAATAACATCTTACTTTCGTCAACTATAGGAAGAAACAAAAATCTTATTCCCGGCGAAGTAATTAAAGCTATTATTGAAGGAACTGAAGAAGTGTGCGAAATGATGCGCAGGATGGGTATTAACATTGTACTGAGCGGTGGCGAAACGGCAGATGTTGGAGATTTAGTTCGTACAATAATTGTTGATTCTACTGTTGCATGCCGAATGCCCAAAAAAGATATTATCAGTAACGAAAAAATTGCAGCAGGAGATGTAATCGTAGGACTTTCGAGTAGTGGGCAAACAACTTACGAAACTTCGTATAACGGAGGTATGGGAAGTAACGGATTAACCTCTGCACGCCACGATGTATTCGAGAAATATTTGGCAAAAAAATATCCTGAAAGTTTTGATCCATCAGTACCAGAAGAACTTGTGTATTCGGGAAACCTAAAACTTACCGACAAAATAGAAGAACTTGGAATTGATGCCGGTAAACTTATACTATCTCCTACACGCACATATGCACCTATAATTAGTGAAATTCTTAACACATATCGGTCAAATATACATGGAATGGTTCACTGTTCGGGTGGAGCACAAACAAAAATCCTACATTTCATTGATGAACTTAGAATTATTAAAAACAACATGTTTAATCTCCCTCCCCTATTCAGAATTATTAAAGAACAATCAGAAACCTCTTGGGAAGAGATGTATAAAGTTTTTAACATGGGGCATAGATTTGAAATATATACAGATAAAATTACAGCCGAAAATATTATTAAAATATCAAATAAATATAATTTAGAAGCTCAAATAATAGGACATTGCGAAGCTTCTGATAAAAAAGAGTTAGTTATTGAATCAGAATTTGGAACATATATATATTAAAATACAATATGGAAGAAAAATTAATTTTAAATAAACTAGAAGGCGTAAAAAAACGCTTCCAAGAAGTTGGCAGACTACTAACAGACCCATCTGTTACAAGTGATATGGATAAATACATAAAGTTGAATAAAGAGTACAAGGAATTAGAGCCGATTATTAATGCTTACGATGAATACATATTGATACTAAGCAACATAGATGACGCAAAACGCATATTAAACGAAGAAAAAGACCCCGAATTGCGAGAAATGGCAAAAATGGAACTTGACGATCTGCACGAAAAGGAAGAACCTATGGAAGAAAAGATTCGCTTGCTGCTCATTCCTAAAGACCCCGAAGACGAAAAAAATGCAATTTTAGAAATTCGTGCAGGTACAGGTGGCGACGAAGCCAGTATTTTTGCCGGAGACCTTTTTAGAATGTACACAAAATATTGCGAAATTAAAGCTTGGAAAATGGAACCGATAAGAATAACAGAAGGTACACAGGGTGGTTATAAAGAAATTGTTACATCTATTAAAGGAGAAAACGTTTACGGTACCTTAAAATACGAATCGGGAGTACATCGTGTGCAACGAGTACCCCAAACTGAAACTCAAGGTCGCGTACACACATCGGCTGCTTCGGTTGCTGTATTACCCGAAGCCGAAGATGTTGATATTCAGATTAACCCTGCTGATGTTAAAAGAGACGAATATTGTTCGTCAGGACCCGGCGGACAATCGGTAAATACTACATACTCTGCCATTCGACTTACTCATATCCCAACAGGAATAGTAGTTACTTGCCAAGACGAAAAATCTAAGTTAAAAAACTTAGATAAAGCAATGAAAGAATTAAAAACCAGACTTTACAATCTTGAGCACCAGAAATATCTTGATGAAATTGCTCATAAAAGAAAAACAATGGTTTCTTCGGGCGACCGTTCGGCAAAAATACGTACTTATAACTATCCACAAGGAAGAATGACCGACCATAGAATAAATCTTACCATGTATAATCTTGGCAATATCTTAGAAGGCGATATACAAGATATTATTGACCAACTCATCATGGCAGAAAATGCAGAACGTTTAAAAATGAACGAATAAAAATTTTGAACAATGAACTATAACGAACTTGTTAATCAAATTAAAACTAAACAAAGTTTCCTATGTGTAGGTCTAGATTCTGATAAAAGAAAACTTCCCAAACATTTATTTGAAACAAATGATCCGATATTTGAATTTAATAAAGCAATTATTAACAATACAGCTAAATATACTGTTGCCTACAAACCAAATATTGCATTTTACGAAAGCGAAGGCCCAAAAGGCTGGATAAGTTTGCAAAAAACGGTAGATTATATCCGTACATATTTCCCTGAAATATTCATTATTGCAGATGCCAAACGCGGAGATATCGGCAATACTTCGAAACTATATGCACGAGCATTTTTCGAAAACATGGATGTAGATGCTATTACAGTAGCTCCTTACATGGGCGAAGATTCGGTAAGTCCGTTTCTAGATTACGATAATAAATGGGTAATTTTACTTGCACTAACATCTAACAAAGGAGCCGACGACTTTCAGTACCATAACGATAATGGCAAAGCCTTATTCGAAACAGTACTGGAAAAATCTCAACAATGGGCAGGTAAGGAGCAAATGATGTACGTTGTAGGTGCAACTCGCTCCGAAATGTTGCAGGACATTCGCAAAATTGTTCCGGATCATTTTCTGCTTGTTCCCGGCGTAGGAGCACAAGGTGGAAGCTTACAAGAAGTTGCAACATACGGGATAAACAAAAATTGCGGACTTCTTGTAAACTCATCCAGAGGAATTATTTTTGCCGATAGCAGCGAAAATTTTGCTCATATAGCAGGTATAAAAGCCCAAAAAATGCAAAAAGAAATGGCAAAATTGCTTGAGCTTAACTCTTAGCGGAGCCTCTTACTACTACATATTAATGGCATCCACTTTCGTGAGCTGAACACCTCTCGTCAGTACCCCTATCATTTTTGTTTACAAAAGCATCAAGAACATCGTTTACAGAACCTGTAAAACCACTAAACACGGCAATATTACTTTTATTGAGTGCATCAACAGCTCCGCTTCCTATACCACCAACAAGCATTACATTTACGCTTTTCTCAGCAAGAATTGGCACTAAACCCGATTTACAACCACATCCTTCAGGTGTAAAAAGCATTTCTTGTTCAACAATTTCGTTATTTTCATTTACAGTATATAAATTTAAATACTCACAATGACCAAAATGACCATCAACTATTCCGTCTTTTACGGGTATTGCTATTTTTTTCATAATTTTTAATTTCTTGAAATTTTTAGTTGTGCAAAAATAAACTTTTATTTTTAACAGGTATAAGTTTTTAGGGGTTAGGATACAGGGTTTAGGAGATATGTTTTATGTCGGATAATTTGTATCTTTACAAAAAAAATAAAATTATGAGCAAATATTGTCTTGAATGCGGTGAAGAAATTGTAGGCCGTATCGATAAAAAGTTCTGTAGCGACCAGTGCAGAAACACTTACAATAACAAGCTTAATCGAGATGAGATAAACTTAGCCAGGCGTATTAACAGGATTTTAAGAAAAAACCGCAAAATACTTGCAGATATTAACACTAAAGGTAAGGCTAAGGTAAGTAAACGTAAATTACTAGATTTAGGATTTCATTTTGATTATCACACTAATATATACGAAACTCAAAATGGTAAAGTATATTATTTTTGCTACGACCAAGGAATTATTGCTAATGATGATGGATCATATACAATTGTTACAAGAAAAGAATATGTAAACTAATAATAAATTACAATATGAAATTGAATATAAATTTAAGCAAAGAATTAAAAGTTGATGAATCAGTAGTTTACCTAATTAAGGAAATTAAACAAACTGAAGAAATTCCCTTAACAAAAACAGAATTACATTATGTAATAAAACTCTTAAACGAAGACTCTGATAAACTAATTACAATTAACTCTTATTTCAAGTGGACTTATATAAAACTATGTAAATCCAATAATAATACAAATGAGCTTACAGAAGATATTCGCAAAGCCGGCAATGAGATTATAACACATACTAATAAGCATAAGATAAAGCTTTTACAAGTAAATAACCTTACAGATAAAACTGATTTTTCTTTAGCTGTAGCAGAAGGTATTCTATTAGGAAACTATACTTATACAAAACACTTTAACAAAGAAAAAAACAAAAATCAATCTTACTTAAATGAACTGATTATTGTAAGTAAAAAATTGCAGGAAGAAGAAATTGAAGAACTAAGAGCATTGATAAGCGGAGTTTATTATGCTCGTAACATAGTAAACGAACCTTTGTCTCACTCAACGCCACAACAATTTTCTGACTTAATAAAAACACTAGGCAAAGAATCCGGTTTTAATGTTGAAGTATTTGATAAGAAAAAAATTGAGGCTTTAAAGATGGGTGGGCTAATTGCTGTTAACAAAGGCAGTCAAGATCCTCCTACATTTTCGGTTTTAGAATGGAAACCTGAAAATGCTAAAAATGAAAAACCTTATGTTTTAGTAGGTAAAGGCGTAATGTTTGATACTGGTGGAATAAACTTGAAACCCGGCAACTACATGGATACTATGAAATCGGATAAAGCCGGTGCTGCAGCAGTAGCAGGAACTATGTATTCAATATCAAAAGCAAAACTACCTTTACATGTTATAGCTTTGATACCTGCCACCGACAATCGTCCAGGCAAAAACGCATATGTACCACAGGATATAATTACAATGTATGATGGCACTACTGTTGAAGTTCTAAACACAGATGCCGAAGGTCGTATGATTTTAGCTGATGCACTTGCATACGCAAAAAAATATAAACCAGAATTAGTAATAGACCTTGCAACCCTTACAGGTGCAGCAGTAGTGGCAGTAGGAACAATTGCAATTGCAGCAATGACAAATTCCAAAGATAAATTAAAAGAATTGAAAAGTATTGGTTTAAATACATACGAGCGAATAGTAGAACTCCCATTATGGAAAGAATACGATGAACAACTAAAATCTGACTTTGCCGATATTAAAAATATAGGTGGTAAATATGCAGGTGCTATTACGGCAGGTAAGTTTTTAGAGCACTTTACAGATTACCCATGGATTCATCTAGATATTGCAGGCACGGCATATTTAGAATCAAAAGATAGTTACAGAGGTAAAAATGGTACAGGTAGCGGTGTAAGGTTATTATTCGGATTTTTAAAACAATTATCAAAAAAATAAAAACCCAAACAATAATATTAACTTTGAGGCAAAATAATTAAGAAGAGAAGATGGAAAAAATAAAAATTGGAATTACCCATGGTGATATTAATGGGATAGGTAATGAGCTTATTATTAAAACATTAAGAGATAATCGTATTAATGATATATGTATTCCAATAGTTTACGGGTCGCCAAAAGTATTGGCATATCATCGTAAGGCTATAAATATAGATAATTTCAGTCTGCAAAGCATAAACTCGGCTGCTCAGGCAAACCCTAAAAATGGAAATATCATAAATTGTCTTGATGATAATATAAGAGTAGAACTTGGTAAATCAACCGAAGAAGCAGGTACAGGCTCATATTTACCTCTAAAACAGGCAGTAAAAGATCTTAAAGAAGGATTAATAGATGTATTGGTAACTGCACCTATAAATAAACATAATATAAAAGAAGCAGGTTTCAATTTTCCGGGACACACCGAATACTTAGCAAACGAGTTCGATATCAGAGACTTCCTAATGCTGCTTGTAAGCGATAAAATTAGAGTTGGAGTTGTTACCGGACATATTCCAATTAAAGATGTAGCACAGAATATCACAAAAGAAAAAATATTAAATAAATTAAAAGTTCTAAATCAAACTTTACAAGTTGACTTTGGAATTAGAAAACCACGCATTGCAGTTTTAGGCTTAAATCCTCACGCCGGCGACAACGATTTACTGGGCAAAGAAGAAACAGAAATAATAAAACCTGCAATAAACGAAGCAAATGATTTAGATATAATGGCAGTAGGTCCATATCCTGCCGATGGTTTGTTTGGGTCAGAATTGTGTTTTAAATTTGATGCAATTTTAGCAATGTACCACGATCAAGGATTAGCTCCTTTTAAAGCTATTGCTTTCGACGAAGGTGTTAATTATACTGCAGGCTTACCAATAGTTAGAACATCTCCAGACCACGGTACTGCTTACGAAATTGCAGGGCAAGGTATAGCAAATATTCAATCGTTTAGAAATGCTATATATCTGGCAATTGATATTTTTAAAAAACGTAGAGCAAACTTAGAACTCCTAAAAAACAGTCTCGAAAAAAGTGATGAATTAAACCATTTATTAACTGGAAAAGATGAAGACATTTCGCTAAATGAAGTAGATGATTAAATAAATCTAAAAAAAATGAAAAAGCTAATTTTTATTATATTCATTCTAATGACTTCTCTGGGTTTTTCGCAATTAAGTAATCAAGAGATTAATATAGCAGGCTTACGTTTTATACACACGCAAGCACAAAGTTTTGCTAAATATGCAAATATTGATTATAGCATAAAGAACTCCTTTACACTATACGATAATATAGAAGTAATCAATTTAAGTCCTGCAGGATTTGTTGTAATGTCGAGATGTGTTAATGTAAAACCCGTTTTAGCTTATAGTTTTACGAATGAATGTAATGAAAACAACAATAACACAGGTTTTTTATTTTTTGCTGACAATTATAATGCTCAAATTAATATTGCTAAAGACATGCCAAATAGCATAGCAAATGCCGAATGGGCAGAACTCTTAGCTGATAATTATAAATCAACAAAAGAACCCGGAAGCGGAATGTTACCATTACTACAAACAAAATGGAATCAAGGTTTGTATTACAATTCGGAATGCCCTGAAGATCCTGCCGGACCTGACGGCCATGCAGTAACAGGTTGTGTTGCAACAGCACTTGCGCAATTAATGAACTATTTTAGGTGGCCACTTCAAGGAGAAGGCGAATACGGATACGAGCACGAAGATTACGGTTGGCTCGAAGTAAATTTCGCAGAACAGTTTTATGATTACGATCAAATGGCAGTTTCTCTAAATACCGAAAACTATGAAATAGCTCATCTAATATACAATATCGGAGTTTCGGTTGATATGGATTTTGGACCTGATGGTAGTGGTATGTGGAACCATAAAGCTGCATATACACTTCATACATATTTCGCATACAACGAAGCTACTTCATATTTGTTTAGAGACAGCTTACCCCAAGATTTTGACTGGGCAGGTATGCTCATCGACCACCTAGACCAAAAAATCCCACTCTATTATGCAGGATGGAGCGACTATGATTATATTAGCGGACATGCCTTTATTGTTGACGGTTATCAAGACAGTTCGTACTTTCACATAAATTGGGGTTGGGGTGGCTCTTCTGATGGATTCTTTAACATAGACGATCTTACTCCCGGAAGCTCAAATTTTACCCTATTACATGAAGCTGTTGCTTACGCTACCCCAGAAGGAGAATATCCCTATGGATGCAACGGTCAAAAAATTCTTAACACATATAGCGGTACTATTGACGACGGAAGTGGACCATTGCACCATTATCAAAATAATCTTTTCTGCGAATGGCTTATACAACCCGAAGATTCAGCTTCAGGGTTCGAAATCGAATTCTTAAAACTACAACTTGATGATAACGATATTATTACAATTTTTGACGGACCTGCAGACTCTTATCCTGTAATTGATACATATACCGGTAATACTATCCCCGATATATTTGAAACAACATCTGGACAAGTATTGATTAGATTTGAAACAAATAACGATTCAGTTGCTGATGGTTTTCTCTTAAAATATCAAGGTATAAAGCCTACTTATTGCGATTTAATTAGCAACATATCAGAACCAATAGGAACAATCACAGATGGAAGCAGCAATTATCAATATCACAACAATACTTTTTGTAACTGGATAATAGAACCCGAAAATGCCGAGAGTTTCACTGTTACATTTACAGAACTCGATACAGAACCTATTTCAGATTATGTTAAAATTGTTATTAATAATAATCAAACAGTATTACAAGTATCAGGAGATACAATACCAGAACCTATCATAATTCCATCCGACAAAATGACTGTAACATTCAAAAGTAATGGGGATACAAGAGGTAATGGTTTTAGCTTGCAATATGAAACACAGTTTGTAAACATAAAAACTAATTTACAAAACAATTATAAAATATTTCCAAACCCAGCAAACAATATCGTAAATGTTGAATTACCCAATTTTAGTAATAAACAGTTATTTATTATTGATGCTATCGGTAGAATCGTATTAACTGAAAATATTTTAGGTAAAAATAAAATTGAATTAGATATTAGTAACTTAAGCGAAGGTCATTATATTTTAAAAATTCCGGACAATGGAATAACTGAAAGACTGGTTATAATCAAATAAGAGCTAAG
>JAQVOJ010000143.1 GCA_028702675.1 Bacteroidales bacterium | reverse complement strand
AATGGATCGGATTAATCCAGAAATTCCTCAAAAAATAAATAGACCCATTTGCAAAAAAATGCTGCAAATGGGTCTATTTATTTCTGTGATCCAGCCAGGACTCGAACCTGGGACCTACGGCTTAGAAGGCCGTTGCTCTAATCCACTGAGCTACTGGACCATCCTTATTCAGGGGGCAAATATATAAAATTTCCGCTTAACGAAGATTATTTTTTTCAAAAAAAAAGCTACCAAAAAAAGGTAGCCCTATTATTCAGATATAACTTTTTTTACCAAGCATAAAGAGGAAATGGTTGCATCATTTTATTAACCTGTTTTCTGATATCATTAATAATATCGTCGTTATCAATATTTGAAATTGCAGAATCAATAAATTCAACAATTGGTGTCATGTGTTCTTCTTTAAGACCACGAGTTGTAATAGCAGGGGTTCCAACACGCAAACCTGACGTTTTAAATGGAGAACGATGATCGAAAGGAACCATATTTTTGTTAATAGTAATATCAGCTTTTACTAATAAATCTTCCACTTGGCGACCTGTAATATCAGGGAATTTTGTTCGTAAATCAATAAGCATTGAATGGTTATCGGTACCTCCGCTAATAATTTTATATCCATTGTCGATAAAAGCTTTTGCCATAGCAGCAGCATTTTTCTTCACTTGTTGTTGATATGTTTTAAACGAAGGATCAAGAGCTTCGCCAAATGCAACAGCTTTTGATGCAATTACGTGCTCAAGGGGTCCACCTTGCATTCCTGGAAATACAGCAGAATTAATTACAGCCGACATCTTTTTAATTACTCCTTTAGGGGTAGTTTGACCCCAAGGATTATCAAAATCTTTACCTAATAAAATTATTCCACCACGTGGTCCACGAAGTGTTTTATGTGTAGTTGAAGTAACGATATGGGCATATTCGCAAGGATTATCTAAAAGTCCTGCAGCAATAAGTCCTGCCGGATGAGCCATATCTACCATAAAAATTGCACCAATTTTGTCGGCAATTTCTCTCATACGCTTATAATCCCACTCTCGACTGTAAGCTGATGCACCACCAATAATAAGCTTTGGACGCTCTTTTAAAGCTTTTTCTTCCATTTGATCGTAATCAACTCGACCTGTTTCTTCGTTTACTCCATACGAAACTGCATTATAAAGTATTCCCGAAAGATTTACAGGACTTCCATGCGATAAATGTCCACCATGAGCCAAATCTAAGCCCATAAAAGTATCTCCGGGTTTTAAGCATGCCAAAAAAACTGCAGCATTTGCCTGTGCGCCACTATGAGGTTGAACATTGGCATATTCTGCATTATATAATTCTTTAATGCGATCAATTGCCAATTGCTCTGTCATGTCAACAAATTGACAACCACCATAATAGCGTTTGCCGGGATAACCTTCGGCATATTTGTTCGTCATTACCGACCCCATAGCTTCAAGCACTTGCTCGCTTACAAAGTTCTCACTTGCAATGAGTTCGATCCCATGCATCTGACGCTCTTTTTCTTTTTGAATAATATCAAATACTTTACTGTCTCGTTTCATAATACTTGTAGTTTTTAAGTAAGCAAAGTTAATAAAATGAAAGATAAAAATTATCTCAAACTAAAATTTTAATGTTAATACTCATATATAATCTAAATTAATTATTGATGTAATTCGCTCAACATTATGATAATGAATAGAAAATACACAAAATCCATAAACACAATAACCGATTTTATGTTGTAAGGCACAATTATCAGAAACCTTAAATATTTATATCCACAATATTTAATAATTAATATCTTACTTGTTATTAATTTGTAAGCCTTTATCATTAAATTTGAAGCATGGAAAAAACAGTAAGAATTAAATTTGAGGTTTTACAACAATTCATCAACGAATGTTTATGTAAAGCCGGTGTACCCGAACAAGATGCACATATTGTATCTGAAGTATTAATTGAAGCTGATAAATTAGGAATAGATTCGCATGGAATAAATCGACTTAAACCTATTTATCTTGACAGAATAAAAGATGGTATTTTAAATCCTGTAACAAAGACAGAAATTGTTCGTGAAAGTCCTGCTACGGCAGTTTTAGATGGTAACAACGGTATGGGGCATGTAGTTTCGCATAAGGCTATGCAAATGGCTATCGACAAAGCTAAAAAGCTTGGTATCGGTATGACAGTTGTCAGAAACTCTTCACATTATGGAATTGCAGGCTATTATGGACTAATGGCAGAACGGCAAAATATGATCGGAATTACAGGTACAAATGCACGACCTAGTATTGCTCCAACTTTTGGTGTCGAAAATATGCTTGGAACTAATCCTCTAACTTTTGTAATGCCAAGTGACGAAGATTTTCCATTTTTCTTAGATTGTGCCACATCGGTAAGCCAAAGAGGGAAATTTGAGTTTTATGCAAAAAACGACAAACCATTGCCTAAAGGTTGGGTAATAAGTAGAGACGGTAGCGAAAAAACAGATGCTAAACAAGTACTTATTGATTTATTAAATGGTGATGCCGCTTTAGCACCTCTTGGTGGAGTTGGCGAAGAAACGGCCGGATACAAAGGCTATGGTTATGCTACCGTTGTTGAAATCCTTTCGGCTGCATTGCAAGGAGGACAATTTCTTAAAGCTTTGAGCGGATATCAAAACGATAAAAAAATACCTTATCGTTTAGGTCATTTCTTTATTGCAATTAATATCGAAAGCTTTATCGATATTAACGAATTTAAAAAAATTACAGGAGATATTCTTAGAGATTTACGCAACTCGGAACTTGCACCTGGTGCTGAACGTATTTACACTGCCGGCGAAAAAGAACATGTCGCATTTATCGACAGGAGTAAAAATGGGGTTCCTCTAAATCATGCTCTAATAAAAGAAATGCAATCCCTGATAAAAGAATACGAATTAAAAGGATACGACTTCTTGCTAAAAGAATAATTATGATGCATACAACACATTTTTTTACATCCGAAGATGGGACAGAAATATTTTATCAAAAATGGCTTCCTAAGGTCAAACCCATAGCTGTAATACAAATCGCCCACGGAATGGCAGAACATTCTTCGCGTTATGAAAATTTTGCACAATTCCTAACCGACAAAGGACTTGCTGTTTATGCCAACGACCACAGGGGGCATGGTAAAACTATACCAGAAGGAGGAATCCCCGGATATTTTGCCGATAAAAACGGATGGGAAAAAGTGTTAAATGATATGCATTTACTTACAGATATTGCGAAATCAGAAATCCCTGATACTCCTTTATTCCTTTTTGGGCACAGTATGGGTAGCTTTTTAAGTAGAAAATATGTCGGATTGTGGAGCAGTGATATAGATGGGCTTATTATTTCGGGAACAGGCTCAAATCCACAATGGTTGTTAAACGCCGGTATTAATTTAGCCGCCATGATGTCAAAAAAGAAACCATCTAAATTGCTTGACAGTATGGTTTTTGGAAATTACAATAAAAATTATCCATCTCAATTTCAGTGGCTTACAAATGACCAAAAGATTGTTGACAATTACGTAAACGACCCATTGTGTGGATTTGTTTGCACCGGTGGCTTTTTTGTAGATATGCTTAAAGGACTTAAAATGCTTAACGATCCAAGATTGAATGATAATGTTGACAAGAATATTCCAATTTTCATTATTTACGGAAGTAAAGACCCTGTTGGTAATTATGGAAAAGGTGTTAAACAATATATAAAACAGTTAGAACACGAAGATTTTAAAAATATTACCGAAAAAATATACTATGGTAGTCGCCACGAACTTCTTAATGAATTAAATAAAAACGAAGTTTATGTTGATATTTTAAATTGGGTTAACGAACAATTGAATAGCGATGAGTAAATATGTTTTAGCTCTCGATCAGGGAACCACAGGCAGTAGGTCAATAATTTTTGACAAAAATTTTGATATAATTGATTTAGAACACGAAGAAACTAAATTGATTTATCCTAAACCAGGTTGGGTAGAACAAGACCCTATAGAAATTTGGGAAAGTCAAATGTACGTAACAAGGCAACTTATTAATCGTATGCACTTGGAAGTAGATAGCATTTCTGCTATTGGTATTACAAACCAAAGAGAAACCACAATAGTATGGAACAAAAATACAGGGAAACCTCTATATAATGCAATTGTTTGGCAAGACAGACGTACTACTAACATTTGCAATAAAATGAAAAATGATGGACTAAGTGAAGCAGTTCGACAAAAAACAGGTTTGGTAATAGACGCTTATTTTTCGGCAACAAAATTACATTGGATACTTGAAAATGTAACAGGTGCAAGAGAGAAAGCAGAAAAAGGAGAACTTTTGTTTGGAACTGTTGATTCATGGCTTTTGTGGAATCTTACAGGGGGTAAACTACACATTACCGATTTTAGCAATGCTTCACGAACAATGCTGTTTAATATTAAAAATTTGCAGTGGGACAAGGAGCTGGTTGATTATTTTGATATTCCAGTAAATATGTTGCCCAAAGTAGTAAATAGCAGCGAAGTTTATGGCAAAACAATTCAGGGCTTAATTACTAAAGAAGAAATACCAATAGCGGGTATTGCGGGAGACCAACAGGCTGCTTTGTTCGGTCAAACTTGTTTCGAAACAGGTATGGTTAAAAATACTTATGGCACAGGTTGTTTTATGCTTCTAAATACCGGTAAAGATATTGTTGAATCAAAAAACGGATTAATTACAACTATTGCATGGGGAATAAACGGTCGAATAACTTATGCTGTTGAGGGTAGTGTGTTTGTTGCCGGTGCTGCTATACAATGGTTGCGAGATGGGTTAGAACTTTTTAGAAATGCTGCCGAAACTGAGAAACTTGCTTACGAAGTTGAAGATAATGCAGGAGTGTATGTAGTACCTGCCTTTACCGGTCTGGGGGCCCCATACTGGGATATGGAAGCTCGGGGTGCTATATTTGGATTAAGTCGTGGTGCTAATTACAAACACATTATTAGAGCTACACTTGAATCAATTGCATATCAAACCAAGGATGTGCTTGATGCTATGACTCAGGATACAGGGATTGAATTAGCGCAGCTTTTTGTTGACGGAGGCGCTTCGGCAAATAATTATTTGTTGCAATATCAGGCAGATATTTTAAATATGAATGTTATTCGTCCTCAAAACATTGAATCTACAGCTGTAGGAGCTGCATATCTTGCCGCACTGGCAACTGGATTTACTGATATTGATAGAATTCTTAGTATCAGAGAAATTGATAAAA
>JAQVOJ010000142.1 GCA_028702675.1 Bacteroidales bacterium | reverse complement strand
TTGCAGTCCGTAGGGGAATCGAACCCCTGTTACCAGAATGAAAATCTGGCGTCCTAACCCCTAGACGAACGGACCGTTAATCCTAAAAATTTTCATTAGGGACTGCAAAAATATAAAATTTTTCATATTCACAAAGATTTTTTTTTGAAATTACATTAAAATTCTAATAATTTTATTCAAAAATATATATTCACAAATTATGGCTAATTTTTCAATTATGATGAAAGTATATGATAAAGAGGCTAATAAGCGAATTGTTTTATTGTTGAAAAAGCTTCTGAATTATCATTTACTTATTTTAAATTTGCAGTATGTTTATAAAAATTGCAACTCCGTTAGCTCTGTTTATTGCTTTTTCGGTACTAATTGTTTTGGGAAAGCATTTTAAACTTGCAGGAATTAAATCTAAAATCCTTGTTATACTGTTTTTGATTAAGCTTTTTGCTGCGGTTTCGATTACAATGATTTATACACATTATTATAATCCAGCAACTGCCGATATATTTAAATATTATAACGGGGGATTAGAAATTTATCGTGCTCTTGAAGATAGACCCGGCGATTACTTTAAAATGATTACAGGAATTAAAGCAGATGAGCCACAATTGCATCAATATTATGATGCTGCCGATTTCTGGTACAAAGAATTTGACTATGGTTTATATAACGATAACCGAACAATGATTAGATTTAATGCAATTTTGTGTTTAATTAGTAATGGAAATATTTGGGTGCATGTTGTTGTGATGGCGTTTTTATCATTTCTTGGTTCTTATTGGTTGTTACTCGGTTTTAAAAAGTTTATAAGAATAAGAAATAGCATATTGATTTTAGCAACATTTTTAATTCCTACTTTATTAATTTGGTCTTCGGGTTTATTAAAAGAGGGGCTGGTTATATTTGGGCTTGGTGCATTATTCTTAACAACTATTAATATTCGACAAAACTTCAAGTGGTGGCATTTGATGGTGCTGGTGTTGTCGGGTTTTTTGTTGGTGCTTGCCAAGTTTTATATCCTATTATGTATTGTGCCAAGTTTAGTATTTATCTGGATAACAGCTAGGTATAGGCTTAAAAAACCATTGGTAATATTAGCGCCTATTGTTTTGCTAATTGTATTAGTTTTCTCCACTTCAAAATATTATTCACCATTAGATTTACCATTGATAATTGAACAAAAACAAAGCGATTTCGTGAAAATGCTGAACTCAATGAGTGATGCAGGAAGTACAATATCAATACCTGATTTAGAGCCTAATATAGGGAGTTTTATAATTAATCTTCCTCATGCTGTTTTTAATAGTTTTATGCGACCTCATATTGGTGAAGTTACATTTGGCTTATCTATGTTTGCCGCAATTGAGAATTTATTGTTTCTGTTGTTTATTGTATTTGTTATTATTTTTTATCGAAAGCCATCTCCACCCCTTAAAACGATGTTTTGGGCAAATATTACTTTTGTTTTATTCCTGTTTACTCTTGTAGGTTTAACAACTCCAAATTTAGGAGCTTTAGTGCGTTATAAAATGCCTGCATTACCATTTTTGTTTCTTGCTCTTTATGTACTTGTTGGAAACCAAAAATTACCACGCAAAATACGAGAACTTAATATTTTTATGGAATAGACATTTTTAAATGAGTTAGACAATACGGATAATGTATATTCTGCATAACTTTATATTATGCTTGTGATTAATAGTTCAGATTAAGATTCTAAAGCTTCGGCGAGTTCGTCAGTCATTTCAAGATTATGAAAAACATTTTGAACGTCATCGTCGTCTTCTAATGCTTCGATAAGTTTAAGAACCTTACGTGCATCATCTACAGATAATTCTTTTGTGTTGTTTGGAATTCTTTGTAATTCAGCGTTTTCGGGTTCAAACTTTAAGGATTCGAATTTTTTGTTTAAACTCCCGAAATCTTCGAGTGCACATGTAATAGTGATTATTTCTTCTTCTATTTCAATATCTTCAGCTCCACCATCTATCAGTTCAAGTTCAAGTTCTTCCATGTCAATATTAATCTTCTCTTTAGTTAGAGTAAAAACGCCTTTTCTATCGAATATAAAACTAAGAGAACCATTAGTGCCTAAACTACCATTATATTTATTGAAAGCTGCTCTTACATTACTTACTGTGCGATTGTTATTGTCGGTAAGGCATTCCACAAAAACAGCAACTCCATTACTTGCATATCCTTCAAAAGTAACTTCCTGTAAACTATCACCATCGCTACCACCTTTTTTAATTGCTCTTTCAATATTATCCTTAGGCATATTAGCACCCTTAGCATTGTTCATAGCAACACGTAAGCGGGGATTATACTCAGGATCGCTACCGCCACCTTCTTTTACGGCAATTGTAATTTCTTTCGAAATTCTCGAAAATATTTTTGAACGTTTAGCGTCAAGTGCTCCTTTTTTACGCTTAATTGTTGACCATTTGCTGTGTCCTGACATAATTTTCTATTTTTAACTATTTTGCAAAATAAAAACTAAATTACAAAAATAATTGAATTTTTTATTTGTTGCTATCTTGAAGCGCTTTTCTTGCTTTTAGAATATATTTTGCTTCATCAAGAGGGTTTACACCTTTGTATTCCCTCGCCTTTGCATGTTCTTCGGAGCATTTGCGATAAGTTTCAAACCATGTTTTAATTTTTGCTTTACCTCCTGACCTTGAACTTAATTTAACAGGGAAATCAAGAGATGTAGCAAGGGGTAATTCTCCTGTAATTATAACTTTATCATTATTGATAGCCGGGCTATTAAAACTTCCCCTCATTTTTATAATATCTCCTGTAATTGCTCCTAATAAGTTAAGTGGAGCTTTGATTTTAAATCCAATATATGGTTCAAGAAAATCTGTATCTGAATTTATAAGACCGTTCATTATAGCCATAGGAGTTGCAATTACAAAATCTCCTGGTCGTGAGTGTATTTCGTGATCTTCTCCGTCAATTAACTGGATTTTTAAATCTGTTACTTCCCATCCTTTAGGTCCTTGCTTTAAAGCTTTTTGAAATGTTCGTTCAATTTCGTTTTGGTATTTACGCTGAACCTTGTCGGTGCTTAAACAAGATTCGTATTGTACGCCACTTCCGGATTCGCCGGGTTCAATTTTTAGTTTTATTATTGCCCAGCAAGGTTTTGGCATCCAATATTTTGCATATCCTTCTGCAGTCTTTTTCGGTGTCTCCCTATAAATTACTGTTGGGTCTTCAAAAACTGCTTCTACACCAAATCTGTTATCAAGCGTTTGTTTAAGAATTTCAATTTGTATCCATCCCATAATTTTTAAATGAAACTCTTGTAAATCATTTAACCATTCAAGTTCTAGTGAAGGGTCTTCATCACTTAAAATAGTTAAAGCTTCACCAAGTTTAGCATAATCAGAATCATTTACAGATCGTACTTGTAATGTTAGTAAAGGAGTAAACATCGAAATATTGGGAATATCGTTTGCCACTTTACCGATTAAATCACCTACCGATGATTCATTAAGTCCTGAAACAGCTGCAATATCTCCTGCTTCGACTAATCCTGTATCAATAAGTTGTGCTCCATTGTATTGCCATACTTGATGCACTTTTTCGTTTATGTCTTTAGTTGCATTATAAATTATATCTTTATTTGAAATGTTTCCGCCAAATAATCGCAGACCGGCAATTTTACCCTTCCCTTGTATATAATCAATTCGATAAATTAAAGCATTGAGTTCACTTTCATGAGGATTATCATCAGGAATCAAGTAATTTACTACGGCATTAAGTAATGGTATTATACCTAAGCCTTTTTTAGCAGAACCAATAAGTGTGGGTATAATGTTAAAATTTTGTACTAATTGCTTAAAAACTTTGTCGGCTATTTCAAAACTAATGCTTTCTTCGTTTATGAAAGATTTAAGTAGTTTGTCATCAAATTCTGCTAATATTTCAATAATTGTATCATTAGGTTTATCGCTATTCCATAAGGGTTGAGGTTCGTTATCTTCAATATTTTCTATTTTTTGAATAGCGACAAAGCAGCTTTTAAGTTCAGTTTTAATCTCTTCAAAAACTAATTCAGGGTCTGCTCCAAGTCTGTCGGTTTTATTTATGAAAATAATGCAGGGTATTTTAAGCTTTGATATTGCATCCCAAATATTTTCAGTATGTGCTTGCACTCCTTCAACAGCAGACACTACTATAATAACTGCATCGAGTATGCGTAAGTTTCGTTCTACATCTGCCGAGAAGTCAATATGCCCGGGAGTATCTATAATATTTATTTTGGTGTTGTTATAAAATATTGTTGTTACAGCAGATCGGATAGATATTCCTCGTTGTTTCTCTACTTCCAGAAAATCAGTATGAGAAGTTCCTTTGTCAACATCACCTAAAGTTTTAATAGTACCCGATTGATACAGAAACTGATCGGTAAGTGTTGTTTTTCCGGCATCGGCATGAGCAACTATTCCCAGATTTATTATTTTTTGATTCAAATAAAATATAAGTTTTTTAAATTCTTGCAAATATAGATTTTATGGGTGGTAAATACCAATTTTCAATTCTTAAAGCTTAAAATTCTTAATAATATGAATGTGATATTTGTAAGAATGATAATCCACGAATATAGAGCGATGTGTTTAGGAGTTCTCAGAAAACATCTAAATACTTACTCTATAATTAGGAACATAGTTTCAGGTTTATTCCCAAAAAATGTGTGGAATAAGCAATAGAGATAAATAAATTATAGTCTTGAGTATAGATGTAAATTAATTCCGTACGACTAAACCATATCAACATATATTGCGAGTCATTAAGCAATATGCTACAAACACCCCCCCCATGCAAGCAATAGCTAAATGAGTTATAAAATATGCATAAATAATTTAATTATTCTGAAACCTTTTTCTGAAGCTTGCGTATATTAATATTATTAAGCTTAATCTGTTATTATGTATCAGAACTGCAAAATATTTGACTGTAGAAAAAAGAGTTTCAAAAAGAAACTTGTAATTAATAACTATGAAAAAATTATATTTTATTTTGCTTTTAGCAATATTTCTTTGTTATAACACTATCGCTCAACCCGAAAGTTTTTACCACGAGTTCTCAATTTATTATAGTGATACGGTATCATTATTTTGTAATCAGAATTCATTTCAAATTAGTGATAGCACTTATTTATCATCTGGTAATTACGGTGTTAACTTTTATGGTTTAGCAGGACGTGTAATTTGGGACAGCTCCGGAAATGTTATAGATGCTAAATATCTTG
>JAQVOJ010000053.1 GCA_028702675.1 Bacteroidales bacterium | reverse complement strand
CCTCTGTGATACTTTCTGAAAAACCATTCGGGTATTTTTTATATCGTAACATTTTTATATCGTAACATTTTAACGATGTATTTTATTCACAAGCACTTATTGTTTTACTAAAACTGAAAATAAATAAATGGTTGCATTCCTGCACAAATAGATTGGTAAACAATAAATATTATAACAATGCTAATTATTGCTTGTAGATAGTGAGGTGAATTAATAAATTTATCACGCCAAGTGTCTTTAAAACTATACGACAGCCAATGAGTTGTAAATCCAAATATCATCATTAGAACAACTTTTCGGTATCCCCATAATATTTGAGGAATTAATGCAGCATTAAAATCCGTCCCAATCAATCTTAGCATCGTGGTAGCTGTATCATAATCGGGAGCACGAAAAAACACACGTGTAAATGTAATGAACGATAAAGTTAAAGCTATTTTCCAAGCTGTTGCTACCCAATGATTAGAGTTTTCCCATGGACTTATTTTTCGCCAATATTTATACCATACTACTCCTAGTCCGTTAATCCCGCCCCAGAGGATAAAGTTCCAGCTTGCACCATGCCACAATCCGCCAAGTAGCATGGTTACCATACGGTTTATGTTGGTTTCAATGTGTCGCCGAAATTTATAGAAAAACCTCATAAAAACGCCTACTACAAAACATACACAAACCAGTATTACAGCTACCCACCATTGTCCGCTAAGAAGTGTTATTACAGCAAGTACTACAAATAAGTTAATATAAGTTCCAAATCCTGCTGATCTGTTTCCGCCCAATGGAATATAGAGATAGTCTTTTAACCAAGACGATAATGAAATATGCCATCGAGACCAAAATTCGCCGGGATTTCTTGCCTTGTAAGGAGAATTAAAGTTTATCGGTAATCTGAAACCCATTAATAGGGCTACACCTATTGCCATATCTGTATATCCGCTAAAGTCAACATATACTTGTAGCGAATAACCAAACATTGCGAGCAAACTTTCGAAACCGGTGTACATATCAGGATTACTAAAAATACGATCAACAAAGTTAACTGCGACATAATCACCTATCATTATCTTTTTTATCAATCCTTTTAGAATCAAAAATATAGCCATGCCAAAATCATATCTCGACAGGCTGAATTTTTTATATATTTGGGGAATAAAGTCTGCTGCCCTTACGATGGGTCCCGCTACTAACTGTGGAAAAAACGAGACATAAAAGCCAAAATCAATGATGTTTTTTACTGGCTTTAATTTTTTGCGATATACATCTACTGCATAAGAAATTGTTTGGAAAGTGAAAAAAGATATTCCAACCGGCAGAAATATTTTTGCTGTGTCGAAACTGCTGCCTGTGAGTAAGTTGCTAAACTCGGCTAAAAAGTTGCGAGTTGTTAATTCTGTACCAAACATATCGTTTATAGCGTCGGTAATAAAATATGAATATTTAAAATATGCTAATACCGATAGGTTTATAAAAACACTTAAAGCTACCCAAAGTTTTTTATTTATCTCTTTTGAGGACTTGTGGATTTTAAATCCAATTAAATAATCAGTAATTGTGCTAAATAAAAGTAGAAAGAAAAAGAATCCGCTTGTTTTATAGTAGAAAAATAAACTGGCAGCAAATATAAAAAGAGAACGTCCAACCCGTTTATTTGCAAGCAAACTGTAGATAAGAAGAACAATTGCAAAAAATGCCCAAAAATAGAATCTTGTAAAAATCATCGGCGATTTTTCGCTATATTCTAATATGTTACTAATCCAATTCCACATATTGATATTGTTCCTTTAGGTATGCTGTGTATGCTTTTAGAAAAGCGTCAAAAAATAAATTTCCAATAAGTTTGTATCCCTCTTTAGTAAAGTGTATTCTATCATTTTTTGCAAGATGTTTACTCCTCCAAATATTTATTGATCTGTTTCCACCCATAATTGTGTATAAGTCCCAAATAGCACCGCCATACTTTAAAGAAAGTGATTCCATAGATTGATAAATAGCCTTAGAGTGTGGGTTGTTAATTCCAGAATAACTGTAAAAATCGTTGTTTGTTGTAAAAACAAACATGCATGCAGGGTTTATAGAGCGTATCTTTTCTATGATTTTTCTATAATTTTCTTGATATTTTGTTTGATTAAAATTCCTGCCTGCTGCATCGTTAACTCCTATCGAAAATATTACTAAGTCGGGATACATAAGGCAAAGCTGTTCTTCAAACAAGTAAGTTTTAAGATATGAAGATGTCGCAGCTCCGTTGATACCAATGCCACTATAAGTAATCCCATAA
The DNA here is from genome assembly GCA_028702675.1 of Bacteroidales bacterium. Classification (GTDB taxonomy): domain Bacteria; phylum Bacteroidota; class Bacteroidia; order Bacteroidales; family ML635J-15; genus JAQVOJ01. The sequence goes on along the minus strand of JAQVOJ010000053.1, from coordinate 18,530 downwards.
TTAGTGTTTTCAAGATAAGCACCGTAAAAAGTGAAGTGGTCTTGCATAGAGTCAGTTTGTATAATGCTAAAACTAAGCGTGTCAATTGGTTTACTTAGAATATATACCGTTTTGCAGGGTTCGGAATAAGAGTAGGATATAGAAGTATTTTTATTAAGGTTTAGTTTCGTTTTAAAAGAATTTGAGCTAGTGTCGTGTAATAAGCTTATTTTATTAAAGCGATGTGTAAGATCATTTGTATTAGCTTTTCTAATAAGTATTGAGGCAGGTGTATCATTGGTGTGTGCTGCAATTCCTCCTGCTCCGGCTTTAAAAAATGGAGCTTTATCGGTAATTCTTGAACAATCCCAAGTTCCTGTATATTCGGCTCGATAATGATTGGGTATATTGGTTTTTGCAATAGTAAAAGGGAAAACATAACCCAAGGAACCTATTAAACCCGGATACATGTTTTCTAAACGTTTTCTAATTTGTCCCGACCAATAACCAGCCTGAATATGCGAACCACCAAAATGTATGATATTTATGTTTTCGTCTCCATAAGTAATTAATCTATCGATTTTCTCAAAAAAACTTTTAGCATAGCTTACATCTCCATAAAAATGTAAGTAATTTGTGTCGTAATTGATAAAATTATATTCATGATCTTGATATACACATTGCTGAGCTTTAGCAAAAGAAACACTTAATAATGCAAAAATAATTATTATATATTTTTTCTTTTTTATCAATTTATAGTATCGGTTTTGTAGGTTTGATATTGTTTGTATTCTAATATAAGTGCATTGTAAAACATATTTGCAATAACTTGTGCTCCTATAGGTGTAAAGTGTGTATGATCAGTAGAAGCAAGAGGTGGGTCAGTAGCAACCCATGCTCTCATAGAATTTTTCCCACCCATAGCCGAATACATATCCCAGTAAGCGCCACCTGCCTTAAAACTAGCCGATTTCAGCTCTTCTATAAGTTTTTCTAAAAGAGGATAGGTAACATATTTTGCTTTAATTTTGGTTGCCATATCGCTTGGTCCTATTACTAAAATTTGAGCATTGGGTCTGAGTTTTTTCAATAATAAAAGATGATGATAAAAATAAATTCCGTGATTTTCGACTTGCTCTTCGGTTTCTAAATAAGGCATAGCATTACCCCCAAATTGAAGAATAAACAGATCAACATTTAACATATCGTACATTTCTGATAATAAATCCGAATTAATATTGTTGAATATTGTTCCACTAGCTCCCCGTAAGCCAATATTGTCAATTAAAAGTCCGTTTTCGTCCTCAAACGAAATACCGTAAAAATCCGGACTTTCGTATGATTCAAATTGGAATTTTATGTTATTAACATAATCACTTGAATAATAACTTAAAACATTTAGCCCTGTATCAACTATCATAGTGTCTTGTAAAACTATGCTGTCGTTTATACTTGCTGTTACGTATGTTGGTACAATTGAATTGCCGTAATATATTTTAACTTGTTTAAACTGTCGTGTGTTTTTATAAGACAAATTAGATTCTGTAAACTCTATCCATGCTGTTGTTTTTGTTTCTGATATTGGCTCAAGCGAATCTCTTATTGGTGTAAATCTGCTAAAAGCCATCATAGCCCCATAGTTTTGGTGTTTTACGCTCTCGTTGATGTTCATATATGAGGTATAGCGTTCCCAATTGTTGGAGTTTTCTTGAATCATGCTAAATTGGGCGTATAATTTACCAACAGTATTAAGACCGTAACCTTGTCCTCCAAATTTATTCTGAAGCTTGTATCGTACAAATGATGTAATTCTATCTCCCTCAATTTGGCTATCGCCATAATGTATAATTCTCACTTTGCCAAGATTATCAATATTATCAAGTTTTTCAAAGAATGACCACAACAATGTAGAGTCTCCATTAGGAAATTCTATCCTATTTATTAATTCTTTTAATTCTTCAATATTCATACTTTTAGCATTTGACGATGAAGCTGTATCCATATCCGTATCTATGCTGTCGATATTAATTTGATTTTCAATTATTGAATCAACATCAATTTTAGTAATATTGTCATTAAGTAGTTCGTTAGGTGTTATAAAATGTAAAGTGAAATTTTCGGTAATTTTAATACCATCTTCAGGAAAAAATAACATTATTAAGCCTAATCCGGCAATTACTGAAAATACAAATATTACGACTTGTCTTGGTTTCATTCGGTAATATAGATTTTGAGTTTTTGCCCTAATTGAAGTTTAGAAGGATTGCTTATGTTGTTCCAACTCATTATGTCTTTATCGCTTACACCATCAAAATTTTTAGCAATTGTATATGGCGAATCTCCGCTTTTTACTTCATAAACTATTTCTATACTACCTTCAGGAATTGGTGACTTTTCATTCTTTTTTACTTCGTTTTGACTTATATTTCTGTATTTTGAGGCTTCTTCAACGGGTTTGTAAATAAACAATTTTTTACCTGCATATATTGTATTCCCATTTAATGCATTCCAATCTCGTAATTCTGAAATATTAACATCAAACCGATTTGCAATAGCTCCTAAGTTGTCGCCGGAGCAAATAATGTAGTCAATCCTTTCGTAATTTGAACCCGGATTGTAAGCAATGCCGCCTGTTTCTGTGTAGGTAATTTCTACACTCTGTGGTTTTGGGAAATATATAGTATCTAAAAATTTAGGGATGGAGTCCTTAAGTAAATTGTACTTTTCAGTAATTTCGGGTGGTAAATTAAAAGGTACACTTTCTTTTCTACCATCAATTACCGCATCTGTAATTAGAGGATTATATTCTCTTATTTGATTAAGAGTAATTCCAATAAGTCCTTGAATTTGCTCAATATGCACTCTATCTGTAATTTCTACTGTTTCTGAAATGGGGTTAGCACTTACTTGAGGCAGTATATCGGTATAATCTTTATAATAATCGGTTATTTGAAGCCAAGCCATAAACATGGGATAAGTATATTGGTGTTTTTGGGGTATAAAAAGAAGTAAACTGTCGGGATTATTACAATTGCATTGGTCTTTAGCTTTTCTAAATTCGGGCATTCCTGTTGTGTACGAAATAATTGCCATTGTCCAATTTCCTGTGATTTGATACAAATTTTTAAGATGTTTAAAGGCAATTTCGGCACTTAAAACAGGGTCTATGCGTTCGTCGTAAAACGATTCTATACGGAGTCCATATTTTATGGCTATTAAGTAATGTAATTGCCACAAACCGGTATTGCCATCATCATTTACAGCTTTAATGTTCATAGCACTTAGAGCTAATGGTAAAACTGCAAGTTCAAGGGGAATCGAATGTTTTTCACACAAAGATTCGTAAGTATCTTTGTACGAAAACCATTTGGCTAATACACTAAACAACGATTGCTGGTTGTAATTACAAAGTATCTTATAATAAGAATCGGTATATTCTGATTTTAAAAAAAACTCGGATGTGAAATCTTGATTTAAACTTTCTAAATTAAAACTACTAGTAGCCGAATTAAGATTATCGGTAAAATAAGTAGCCGTTTTTGTTTCTTCAATTTGTTCTCCATACCAACTTATAAAAGATTGGTCGGGTTGAGCCAAACCAATGTAATTTATAAATGTAAATACAATAATTAAACAATATAATATGCTTTTTCTATTCACAGAAATATGCTTGTATTTTGAGTACAAAAATAAATTCATGAATAATAAAGCTTAGCTTGATTAGTATTTTGCGACATGAAATTATTTTAATTTCAAACTATTGTTTTTAATTTACAACTTTCGTCCGGGATATGCCAAAAGTCCTTTTTCAAGACTTATCATGGCGTTTTCTAAGTCATTAATATTTAACACATAAGCAATTCGTACTTCGTTTTTGCCAAGTCCTTTGGTAGCATAAAATCCTGATGCCGGTGCTACCATTACAGTTTGATTATTGTATTCAAAATCTTCTAACATCCATTGAGCAAATTTGTCGGCATCATCAACAGGTAATTTTACTACAGTATAAAATGCTCCCTTAGGAGTTGGGCACTTAACACCTTCCATTGCATTTAACTTTTCGGTCATGAAGTTTCGTCTAGCAATATATTCATTATAAACTGAATCAAAATATGATTTTGGTGTATCAAGTGCTGCTTCTGCTGCAACTTGTCCAAGGTATGGCGGACACAAACGAGCTTGAGCAAATTTCATGGCAGTTGCAATTAATTCTTTGTTTTTACTTACAATACAACCTACTCTTACACCACACATGCTATACCTTTTTGAAACAGAGTCCATCATTACAACATTGTTTTCCATTCCTTCAAGTTTAAGAACCGAAAAATGTGAATTTCCGTCGTAACAGAATTCTCTGTAAACTTCGTCAGCAAATAAATATAAATCGTGTTTTTTTACTATTTCGGCAAGTCTTCTTATTTCTTTTTCGCTATATAAATAGCCTGTTGGATTATTAGGGTTGCATATTGCTATGCCTTTAGTTTTGGGTGTTATAAGTTTCTCAAATTCTTCAATAGCAGGTAGTCCAAAATTATTATCGATATAACTTGTTATAGGTTTAATTACTACTCCTGCACTTATTGCAAAACCATTATAGTTAGCATAAAAAGGTTCAGGGATAATAACTTCATCGCCAGCATTCATTGTACTCATAAACGAGAATGTAATTGCTTCGCTTCCACCTGTAGTAACAATTATATCTTCCGGCTCAACATCTAATCCTATCTTTTTGTATGAAGCCGATAATTTGTTACGATAACTGGCATTGCCTGCCGAATGACTATAAGCAAGAACTTTTTCGTCTAAATTCTTTAAGGCATTAAGAGATGCTTCGGGTGTCTCAATATCAGGTTGTCCTATATTTAAGTGATAAACTTTACGACCTCTGGCTTTTGCAGCTTCTGCATATGGCACTAACCGGCGTATTGGTGAAGCCGGCATATTTATTCCTTTATCTGAAATTTTTGGCATGATAACTATTATTTAATTCGACTATATATTTAATTTATCTTCTTTTTATTATTTGTATTTTTCAACTCTTTGCTATTTTTAGAAACTTTGACAGGCTTTGAACTTTTCTGAGCTTGTTTTGCTGTTGTGTCTTCTGTTGTTGGGCTTAGAACAGTACCCTTTACTCTTAGTAAAACTGGTTGGTCGCTTTTATTTGTGTAAACATAAATTGATTTGCTGAAATTCCCAACTCTGCGAGTGTCATAGGTTATTGTAACCTTACCTTTATTTCGCTTTTTTATAGGTTCTTTACTCCATTCAGGAGATGTGCAGCCACACGAAGCTCTTACATTGGTTAATGCAATAGATTCTTTACTTATATTCTTAAAAATAAACTCATATTTGGCTTCACTATTATAAGGAATATTACCAAAATCATAAACCGTAGTGTTAAATAAGATAACAGATTGTTTCTCTGGTAACTGTTCTTCTTGTGCATTCGCAAAAATGCATACAAGAATTAAAAAAATACTCAATTTTATTGTTTTCATAAACTTATGTTTTATTGTACAAAAGTAAAATATTTTACAATGATTGTGCAAATCACTCAATATATTATTAGACATATTTTATGATTGACTATCTCTCAATTATGCTTGTACAATAAAAAAATTCTTAATAAGATATTGTAAATGCTTATCTATAACTGAATATTGATTTAATTATTTAAATATATAATAGTCTATATCTTGCTAAAGATTAACTATCTGTTTATATTTGTTTCTTTCAAAAGTTTTAAATTATGTTCAATAATAAAGACATAGAAATACTTGAATCAAGAGGTATTAGTGTAAACGAAGCAAGCAAGCAAATAGAAAGATTGCGTAAGGGTACTAAGTACGTTAAACTAAAAGCACCGGCAACCGTAAATAGCGGAATAATTGTACCCGATGATGAGGTACTAACCGAATGGATTAGATTATATGATGATGAGGTTAAAAAAATCGACCTAATAAAGTTTGTGCCGGCTTCGGGAGCAGCAAGTAGAATGTTTAAGAGAATTCAAGAGTTTTTACTTGAAAAAAGCTTACCTAAGCTTTCTGATTTGTTAGCAGATAATGAGTTTTATTCTGTTGGTAATACATTAAAAAACATTGATAGATTTGCATTTGCCGAACAATTAGCAGCTTGTATGCAAATCTCGGGCAGCAAAATATCTGAATGTTTAAACGATAAAAACTATAATATAGTATTACTCAAAATACTAACAGATAGCGGTTTAAATTTGGCTAACCTGCCAAAAGGTCTTATTTCTTTTCACAAATACGAGAAAAAAATTAGGACAGCCTTCGAGGAACATATTATCGAAGGTATTTATTATTCAAAATCTTGTAATAATGAGGTTAAGCTTCATTTTACGGTTTCTCCCGAGCATCGCAATGGATTTGAGCAATTATTAAAAGAAATCAAAGCAGAATACGAAGATTTATATGATATAAAATTGATTGTTGAGTTTTCGGAGCAAAAACCTTCTACCGATACATTGTCGTTAGATTCAGAGGGACAGGCATTTAGAAATGATGATAATACTCTGCTTTTCCGCCCCGGTGGACATGGAGCTTTAATCGAGAATATGAATACTTTAACTAATGACATAGTTTTTATAAAAAATATTGATAATGTTGTGCCTCAAAACAGACTGGCAGAAACTGTAAAATATAAGAAGGCTCTGGGCGGATTACTTTTAAGTATTCGTAATACTATTCATGAATTTTTGCTTTTGGCAGATAGTAATGATTTAGATAATGAAATTATTGATTCTATGATTGCTTTTGTTCACTCAGAGCTTCACTTAGAAGATTTAACTTATATTAATGACTTCAAAGAAAAAAAGGAAAGATTAAAAGAAATATTAAATAGACCAATTCGTATTTGCGGGATGGTAAAAAATACCGGCGAACCAGGCGGTGGCCCATTTTGGGTAGAAGATCAATCCGGAAAATTTAGTTTACAAATAGTAGAAAAAGCACAGATACAACTTAATGATCCTGTTCAAAAACAAATCTTTGAAAAATCAACTCATTTTAATCCTGTTGATATTGTATGTAGTATTACCGATTATCGTGGAAAGAGTTTCGATTTACGAAGGTTTAGAGACGATGAAACATACTTTGTTGCAGAAAAGACAAAATCAGGAAAAAGCCTAAAAGCATTGGAATTGCCCGGATTATGGAATGGAGCTATGGCTAAATGGATTACTCTTTTTGTAGAGGTTCCATTAGTAAGCTTTAATCCTGTAAAAGAAATAAATGATTTATTACGAAAAGAGCATCAAGTATAAAATTTAGTATGGGTAAATTGAAGAAAATACCACTTTACGTTTGGATTCTGCTCGGAATGTTATTAGGCGTGATATGGGGTTTGCTTGCAATTAAAATTGGACTTAAGCAATTTACTTTAGACTGGTTTAGTCCATGGGGTACTATCTTTATCAATTTGCTTAAGCTTGTTGCTATTCCATTAATCCTTGTGTCTCTTATAAAAGGTATATCAGATTTGAAGGATATTAGTAGTTTATCGGGAATGGGCTTAAAAACTATTGCATTGTATATTTTTACTACAGTTATAAGTATTTCTATTGGTTTGGTAATGGTTAATTTGATAAATCCCGGATCTTATTTTCCTCCCGAAAAGTCGCAAGAGTATTCCGAAATTTATCGTATGCAAGTACAAACCAAACAAGCCGATGCATCTACTTATCAGGATGATGGACCTTTGCAATTTATAGTTGATATTGTTCCCGAAAATATGTTTGGAGCAGCAGCTAATAATGCAAATATGCTTCAGATTATTTTTATTGCCTTACTTATTGGGATAGCTATGATTTTAATTCCTGAAAAACAAGTAAGTCCGTTTAAAAAGCTTATCGATTCATTAAATGATATAGTACTTAAATTAATAGACATAGTAATGAAATTTGCTCCAATTGGAGTATTTGCATTGCTTGCCGATGTTATTGTGAGTGTTGCAGGTGAAAACCCCGGCGATACAGCTGCACTTTTTTCAGCACTCGGAATGTATGCGATTGTTGTTGTTTTGGGATTAATGATTATGGTATTCGTTGTATATCCGGTAGTAATATCTTCGTTTACTAAACTTAAGTTCTTTCAATTTTTACGCGGAATATTCCCTGCTCAACTTTTGGCTTTTAGTACAAGTAGTAGTGCTGCTACATTGCCGGTTACAAAACAATGTGTCGAAAATAATCTTGGTGTTGACGAAGAAGTTTCGAGTTTTGTATTACCAATAGGAGCAACAATAAATATGGACGGAACAAGTCTTTATCAGGCAATTGCAGCGGTATTTATAGCTCAGGCATATGGACTTGATTTAAGTTTTTCGCAACAAATTACAATTATTATTACAGCTACTCTTGCTAGCATTGGTTCTGCAGCTGTTCCTGGTGCGGGTATGGTAATGTTGGTAATTGTCCTCACTAGTGTGCATCTGCCAATTGAAGGAATAGCTCTTATTTTTGCTATGGACAGACCACTTGATATGTTACGTACAACAGTCAATATTACCGGCGATTCTGCTGTTGCTACTATTATTAATAAGCTTCAAAAAAACTCTAAAAATAGAAACCTAAATCAGCTTCCCATTCTTTAGTTACGATTGCCAATGGAATGTTTTCCGATTGTAAACCCAATACACTTAAAATTATCATTCTTCAAGTAATGATTTTATTCAGTAGCTTATATTGAATCTATATAATTATCAGTTAAACAATAATTTGCAAAAGCTGTTAAACTAAAAAGATTAAAAAGATCGTATTGTAAACTAAAAATTAAATTTATGGCTGATTTAAGTGTAAAATATATGGGGCTAAGCTTAAAAAGTCCTTTGATAGTAGGTGCCAGCAATTTGCCTACAAAACCGGAAGTTTTAAAAGAAATCGATAAATCGGGAGCCGGTGCAGTTGTATATAAATCTCTTTTTGAAGAACAAATTCAACTCGAAAATTTAGAATTAAGCGAGATAAGTGACGAAATGGATAATCGAGATCCAGAAATGTCTGATATGTTTCCAAATATTGAGCATGCCGGCCCTAAAGAGTATTTGTATAACTTAAAAATGGCTAAAGAAAATTTGAGTATTCCTCTAATAGCTAGCCTAAATGCAGTAAATAAAGATACATGGGTTGATTATGCAAAACAAATTGAAGAAACAGGCGTAGATGGTATTGAACTAAATTTTTTTGCTGTACCATCCGATATTGATAAAGAGACTTCTGATATAATTCTTGAGCAAGTAGAGATACTTACGGCTGTAAAATCGGTTCTTAAAATACCGGTTGCTGTAAAGTTAAGCCATTTTTATGCAAATATCCTTAACGTAGTTAAACAGTTTAATGACGCCGGCGCAGATGCTGTAATACTTTTTAATCGTTTGTTTGAACCGGAAATTGATGTTAACACACAAAAACACATCGTGCCTTTTGATTTAAGTCAACCTGGAGATTATCGGTTGAGTTTACGTTATTCAGGATTGTTGTATGATAAGATTAATGCTTCAATTTGTGCAAGCTCTGGTATATATCAAGGTACAGATATTGCAAAAATGATTCTTGTAGGTGCCGATACGGTGCAAGTTGTTTCTGCTATTTATAAATACAAAACAGGACATATTAGTCAAATGCTCAATAATTTGAAACAATGGATGGATGATAATAATTATAAATCTCTTAACGATTTTAGAGGTAAATTATCGGCAAAATCTGTTGAAGATAAACGTATTTACCGAAGAGCACAGTATATTGATTTATTGCTTAAAGCAAATGATGTATTTAAGAAATATCCTATGATCTAAGCAGAAATTTGTAAAAAATTGGCTTCTGGGGTATAATTAGGTCGATTTTAGAATAATCATACTCAAGAAATCGTATTATTGATTTGGCGATAATGCAAATATATTGAATGTGAATAATAAATACAACTATATGTATTAATATATGATATTGTTAGTTGTTTTGTATCCATTATATTGCATATTAGTTCGCAAGACATTGATAATATAATATATAGGCAAAGTTATTTTAGATTACTTCCACTAAAATGGTAATAAGCCCGAATAAGTTTGAAAGAACATCACAAAATTATTTTTAAACAAGTTTGCTATTTTATTTTTTGCTTGTTCAAACAAATGATTAACTTAATGGTAAATAAATGATTAAAAACTAAGAAAAAGTTTTAAGTATTTTGCTTTTGAATTGTCATACATATTTTAGTCTTCGTTATGGTACACTTTCTCCTGAGCAACTTGTATTGCAGGCGTTAAAACATGATTTTGAGACGATTGTACTTACCGATATCAACAATACTGCCGGTTTACCCGATTTTGTTAAGATAGCAAGGATGCATGGTTTACGTCCGCTTGGTGGAGTTGATGTTCGCATAGGAATTAAGCAATATGCTGTAGCCATTGCTCAAAACAACGAAGGCTTAATGGAGATTAACAAATATCTGAGCGAGATAAATCTAAAAATTAGAAAACCAGAACATATTCCCGATTTTAATCATGTTTACATTATTTGGCCATTCGAGAGTATTCCTTCACGTGAATTGCAAGCTAATGAGTTTGTCGGAATACGTCCTGAACAGCTTAAAAAACTTATTACTTCTAAATGGCGTTATTTACAGGAAAAATTACTTATTCTGCACCCTGTAAGTTTTGATGGGATAGATTCTTACGATTTACATTGTGCTTTAAGGGCTATCGACGAAAATACTTTGCTTGGTAAGATTACTAATGAGAGTTTTGGTAAGCAGTATCACAGGTTTATTTCTCCGAAAAAAATCAGAGAAGTATTTTCTGATTATCCTCAAATTGTAAGCAATACACTAAAAGTTTTGAATAATTGTTGCTTGCATTTCGACTCAAGCATTAAAAATAAAAAGTGTTTTTCGGATAGTGTCCGAAATGACAGGAATATTTTGTTTCGAGAAGCATTTAAGGGATTGGAGTATCGTTATGGGAGCGGTAATTTAAAGATTCGTCAGCGTTTGGAACACGAACTTGAAATAATCGAAAAAATGGGTTTTGCCTCTTATTTTCTTATTACTTGGGATATGATACAATTTTCGAAAAGTCGCGGATTTTATCATGTGGGGCGGGGTAGCGGTGCCAATAGTATTGTTGCTTATTGTCTTGGGATTACCGATGTTGATCCTATAGAACTTGATTTGTATTTTGAAAGGTTTTTAAATCCTAAGCGGACTACTCCTCCCGATTTTGATATTGATTATTCTTGGACTGATCGCGATAAAGTTTTGAAATATCTTTTTGAAAAATATGGACAGGAACATATTGCTTTGCTTGGTGCGATGTCAACTTTCAAAACAAAATCAGCATTAAGGGAATTAAGTAAAATATATGGATTACCCAAAGAGGATATTGACAGGCTTGTAAGTAATCTGGTTACAAATTGTAATCGTGATTCTATACATCGTAAAATCGTAAATATGGCCGGACGAATGGCTGATTTTCCAAATTTACGTACAATACATGCCGGTGGGGTTCTTATAAGCGAATATCCTATTTATTATTATGCCGCTATTGATATGCCACCTAAAGGGTTTCCTACTACTCAATGGGATATGTACACAGCCGAAGATATCGGGTTTGAAAAATTGGACGTTTTAAGTCAGCGAGGAATAGGACATATTATGGAAGCAAGTAAAATAATTTTGCAAAACAAAGGTCAAATTATTGATGTACATGATATTCCCAAATTTAAGCAAGATGAAAAAGTAAAACAACAACTTAAAACCGGAGAAACTATTGGTTGTTTTTATATAGAAAGTCCGGCAATGCGGGGATTGATAAAAAAGCTTAAGTGCGAAGATTATCTTACGCTTGTAGCTGCAAGTTCAATAATAAGACCCGGTGTTGCTAAATCGGGGATGATGAATGAATACATACGTAGATTTCACGACCCCAAAGGGTTTACTTATCCACACCCTGTAATGGAACAGCAGCTTAAAGACACTTATGGTGTAATGGTTTATCAGGAAGATGTCTTAAAAATATGCCATCATTTTGCCGGACTCGACCTTGCTGATGCCGATGTGCTAAGGCGTGCTATGAGTGGAAAATATCGTTCAAAAAAAGAGTTTAATCGCATTGTAGGTAAGTTTTTTGAAGGATGCAACAGAATGGGATACCCCGAAGACCTTACACATGAAGTATGGCGACAAATTGAATCTTTTGCAGGATATTCTTTTTCTAAAGCTCACTCTGCTTCTTATGCTGTCGAAAGCTTTCAAAGTCTTTATCTTAAAGCTCATTATCCGTTAGAATTCATTACTGCTGTGATAAATAATTTTGGTGGGTTTTATAATTCGTGGGTTTATTTTCTTGAAGCACAACGGCTTGGGGCAAATATTTGTTTGCCATGCGTTAATAACAGCGAAACGAAATCATGTCTTAAAGGTAAAGATATTTTTATTGGTTTTGTGCATATCGATAGTCTTGAAAAAGAGTTAGCAAACAGAATCGTTAGCGAGCAGAAAAGAAATGGACCATATTTAGGGATAGAGAATTTTATTATACGTACAGGAGCCGGCAAAGAGCAAATTGCTATTCTTATTCGCGCCGGAGCATTCAGGTTTACAGGACAAACTAAAGCAGAACTTTTGTGGAATGCTTATAGTTTACTTGGTCTAAAAAATAAAAATGTTTATGCACATGCTCAGCTTTTTTATCAGGAACCTAAAAAGTATTCTATGCCTGATTTTGTTGAAAATGTAATAGAGAATGCTTACGACGAAATTGAGCTAATTGGTTTTCCTGTTTCGCTAACATGGTTCGAGCTGTTGCAAACTCCGTTTAGAGGCGGGCTTAGAGCTATACAGCTCTCGCAATATGTCGGTAAAACTGTTAAAATGCTCGGATTGTTTATAAACCTTAAATATGTCTATACTTCGCGTAAAGAAATAATGAATTTTATGTGTTGGAGTGATGTGGATGGCGAGTTTTTCGATTCTGTACATTTTCCCGATAGCTTAAAACATTACCCATTCAGAGGAGCTGGCGTTTACTTGCTTTTAGCGAAAGTAGTACAAGAATTCGGTAATCCTTCGTTAGAAGTTATAAAAATGGCAAAGCTCCCGCTTAAGTCCGACCCTCGAACTTAAAACATCAATTGGTTTCGAATATTTTAGATTTGGATATTCCAATTCGATGGAAGAAATATTTAAATGAAGTGCCTAAAACTCCTAAGCCGTATTTTACACTTCTTTTAAAATTTATTGATGATGCTTCTTTAAAATACTTTGTAGGACAAGTGATTTCTGCAATTTCGTAACCGGCGTTGCATATTTGGGCTAGCATTTGATTATCAAAAACAAAATCATCGGAATTTAATTCAAATTTAATCTTTTTTAAAACTTCACCCGAAAAGGCTCTGTATCCTGTATGATATTCAGAAAGCTTTTGCCCCATAAGTATATTTTGGCTAAAAGTAAGCATGCGATTTGCAAAATATTTATAAAAAGGCATTCCTCCCCGCAAAGCTCCGTTACCTAGGATACGGCTACCTAAAACTACATGATAAACATTATTAGCAATAAGATATGCCATCGAGTGTATTAATTTTGGAGTATATTGATAATCGGGGTGCAGCATTATTACAATATTTCCTTTTAGCTCTAATGCTTTATTGTAACATGATTTTTGATTCCCTCCGTATCCTTTATTTATCTCGTGTTTTATAATATGCTTAATACCAAGTGATTTGCCAATTTCAACGGTGTTGTCGGTACTGTAATCATCAACTAAAATAACTTCATCAACTATGTCAAAAGGAATTTCGTTATATGTTTTCTCAAGAGTTTGTGCGGCATTATAAGCCGGTAGTACAACTATTACTTTTTTACTTTCAATCATTGTCCTTGTAATTGATTTGCTTTTAAAATATATTCATCATATTTTGCTTTGTTACCCAATTGCTGATGGGTTACTCCTGCATTTATCCATGTTGATGGATCATTAGGGTCCATTTCTATAGCTTTCTCGAAATAAATTAATGCTTTATTTAAATCATTTAACATTCCGTAAGCAACCCCCATATCTTTATATAGAGCAGCCGAACCATATCCGAGTTTAACTTCTTTTTCAAAATATAAAAGTGCTGAATCTAACTGATTTTGATATCTACCATAGATTGTTCCAATAAGATGGTTTAAGCCTTTAGTGTTTGGTCTGACTTTATTTAATTCAAAACAAGCTTGTTTTATTTCTTCGGGAGTAGAAGTGCTTTCATTATTATTTAGTAATGCAAAAGCATTATTTAAAACAATTTGACTATTACGGTTAGCTGGAATATGACCGGGTCTTAATTTTAAAACTTTAGAGTAATAATGCAAAGATTTTGCTGTGTTTTGTTCAAGTTCGTACCAAGCATTACCCATTAAATTTAGTGGGTCTGCATATTCAGGGTGAATTTCTATTGATCGCTCAAGGTACTTAATTGCATCTTTTAAGTATTTGTCGTGTAAGGTTTTATTGTTTCTTATTTCCGGTTTTTGAGCTTCTTCTATTAGTTTACCTCCGGCACTACATGTGCTTTTTGCAGAATTGTATGATACTTTTACATCGGTAGTAAACAGCACAAAATCATTTTCCCATGCTTCGTTTCTATCTATGGTTTTATATGAATATAAAACTAAAATAGGTATTAATAACCAAAGTATTTTTTTTTGAGAATTTGTTTTATTTACAGATAATTTAGGGATATAACGGTAAATTAACCATCCTAAAATCATGCAGAAACCAATTGATGAAATAAATACGAATCTTTCGTTCATAAAAGTACCCACCGGAAAGAATATATTTGATACTACAGATAAGGGAATAAGATACCACCAAATTCCTACTGAAATTATATTTGATTTGTTCTGAATAAGAGTGTAAAGGGCATAAATTCCCATCCCTAAATACAGTAAAAGTGCTATTATTGCAGTTGGTTCTGTCCAATCGCTTAGTGGTATTTGATAGGGATAATAATCGTAAGTAAGAGGATGTGGAAATATAAGTAAGCGTATGTAAACCCAAAAAGTAACAAAGATTGTAGCAAGTCTAGTGCCCAATGCTACAGGGTTTTTAGTAATAGGGTCAAGGAATGGATTGTTCATTAATTCCGTAGCAATTTTCTTTTCGCCACCAATTCCTAAAATAGAACCTCTAATCAGCAAGAAAATCCCTGCTACTAACAAAAGCGGAATAAAAGATTTTAAAAGTTTGTTTTTGTTTTCTTTACCATAAATAATATAAATACTCAGAGGTATAAGAGCAATAAAAGTTATTGCATTTTCTTTGCTGAGCAAGCCTAAAAACAAGCTTGCCGAAGCCCAAATTATGTTTTTAATATTGCTTGTTTCGATGTATTTAATTGTAAACCAAAGGGCAAGCAACGAACCTAATAAGGTCATAATTTCGTCTCTACCTTTTATATTTGCAACGGCTTCGGTATGTATTGGGTGTGCTAGAAATAATAGAGTTATAATAAAAGGTAAGCTCAAATACCATTTTTTTGTTTCATATTTTCTAAAAAGTTTACACAGAACACTGTACAAAACTATGCAAGTGATAATATAAAGTACAATATTTAAAAAGTGGCTAATATGTGGGTTTTGTCCAAAAAAATGGTATTCTATTGCAAAGCTTGCAACCGATAGTGGGCGGTATCGCCCTCCGGCTACAAGTTTTTTTTCTTCCTGAATTTGTGAAGGGGTTTTGTCTTTGTAACTAGTAAGCCAAAAGCCTGTAAATGTATCGTATTTAAATATGTCGCCAATTCCCGATAATCCTTTTTGTGTGAATTGATTACCCGTAATTACAATAGCATCGTCAAGAGCATAATCGTGAGATATTGTGTTGGAATACAATATAAAACCTAAAACAATAATAACTAACCAGGCAAAGCGATTGGGAGGGCTTTCCTTAGCCGGAATGCTTTGTTTAGTGTGTTTTTGTCCTTTTTTAAATGATGTTTTCCCCACTATTTTTTAGATTTTTTCAAAAGTAGTAATTCTTGCTAAATCATGGAAATTATTTTTATTGCTTTTAGGTTAAGTTAGTTTGCTGCTTTGATATTTGTTATTTAAGTCGGTGATTTCGACTCGGTATGTTGGTGATTTCGGCAACTCGACAGGCTCACTACACCGAGATACATCGCTCCGCTCAATCACCTCTATTCCAGATAATTAGAACTACTACCGTTAGAGACTAAATTTTGTTGCGAAAGCTTTCGTGCTTGTGATTTGCTATTTGTGATTTAATTGTAATTTGTAATTTGAATCCCATTTACGTAAATACGAGCATGAGGCACGAATGATTATGGCTATAATTTTATGTTACTACTGTATAAGTATTACAATTAGCATGTATTAATATTCTCATTTACATATTATAATATAATTATATCACAAATACTAATAGAAATAGCTTTTTTTTTGTAAATTAGCAATGTAAACTATTAATAATATACATACATAATACCATGATAAGCATTTTAAAAACAATAAAAGCAGCCACTACCTTAGTTTTCAGGGTAGTGGCATGCTTAGTGTTAGCTTGCTAATCAAGCCACATAGACGGCTGCTAAGTTAATGCAAGGGAACATTTCATTGATGTGTTTTAATAATTATTATATCAATAAAACATATCACAATTGTAAATAGTATATTTAATCTAATAAAACCATTGATATGAAAACTTTTATTATTGTTACTTTGCTAATTATTTTTTTTAGAGTAACAGGCTATACACAAAACGAATGCGGAGTGTTTATTAGCACTGATTTTTCAAGTGAGTGCCTTCTAACCGAGTACGATAGACAAAAGCCAAAGCCCCTTGAAGATGAAACAGTTTGTTTTCATGCTTGCAAAGGGGAACTTGTTCACTATTATGCAGAAGGAATGAATAATGCAGTTTAATATTCCTTAATTAAATAAAATCAATATCTATGAACACAATAATTCAAAAAAAAACAAAAACTAATTCTAAACCAAGATTAATTAGTAATAATAAATTAATTGAACATTATTTATTAATACTTTTAGTAATAGTATTAGTATTAACCTCGGATACATTAAAATCGCAAACCACTCCTCACTGGACTTTTGCAAAATGTTTTGGGGGTATGGAGGACTGGGGTTTCCCAAATCCTAACAATGCTCCCCACCACATGGAGATGGACAGCGAGGGGAATGTTTATATATTTGGAGCTTACGGCCAGATGATGAGTATTGACGGCACTTATTTACCTACAGCCGGGGGTACCGATAACACACGGGGCAGCTTTCTTGCCAAATTCAACTGCGAGGGAGAACTGCAATGGACAAAAGCCGTAAAATGCCAGCAGTTTGATGCCAATGCCAACTGGATGCAAATAAAAAACGATACCATATATATTATGGGAGATGTACGATTTAGCGAACCTTACAATACCTATTTTCTTGACAGTATGGTATATGCCAGCGAGGTAAACTATCCTTATACGTTTCCTTGGCTTTATGAGAGTTATTATAATTATTTTACTAAAATAGATTTGGATGGGAATCAATTGGAAACAAATTTTTTACACAGAGGAGGTAGTAATCCAAAATTATTTTGGTATAGTGGTGGGGTTAATAAATATCCTCCATTCTATATATCAGGATCGAACAATTATTATTTTATCGGGCGATATGATAATTATGGACCAAACCACGACACAATTTACCCCTTTTATCTTAATTCTATACCCATTACAGATGATGTGTATTCAGACTTAATATTTAATTACTTTTTATTTAAATTTAATTCCAATATGGAAATACAATGGTATAAACAACTGTTAGATAGTGTTATAGGAGGACGTGATATTAGAGTGGATTTTAATGATGTGGCAGCAGATTCAGATGATAATTTATATTATGTTGGGAAAGTGCAAATAACATACAATGATACTGGTGAATATATGCCTCCCGGTACCATGTACTTTGCCGACGGTCATACAATAGAGTTTCAGCAGCATGGTAACGATATAGGCTTTATTATGAAGATAGACTCTGCCGGGACAATCCAATGGGTGAAGCAGATGTATAGGGAAACGGATACTACTTATGGGGGATATTCTGAGTTCTACAGTATTGATATAGATCAGGAGAATAATAAATTATTTGTTTCCGGTTTTGGTAATGCTAAAAATGAAAACTGTACTGCTAAATATGCTATTTTTCCCAATGGAGATATTTTTGAAGCTCCATGTTTTGATTGTTCAGGTACTCAAAATGCAAGCTATTTGATATGTTTTAATAAAGAAACCGGGGACTTATTATGGCACAGCACACCTTATACGGAAGGATTGAACAGAATTGGTAATGTAGAGTATGCCAATGACAGCTTGTATGTTGGTTTGTGGTGGGGAACTGCATTGCATTTTGGGGATACTGTGTATATGCATGATGGAAGCAAATATTTTACAATAGGTTTTTCTCATCTTACCTACAACACCGCCGGAGAATTGTGTTCGGTACGTAACCTGAGAACCGATAACG
>JAQVOJ010000141.1 GCA_028702675.1 Bacteroidales bacterium | reverse complement strand
TCATACATACGACCCTAACGATATTGTATGGACAGGAGATGGTATAGAACCAAATTCAGGGGGTAATGCTACTGCTTATCCTACTACTCCCGGCGATCAAGTTTATACTTTTACGGTAACCGATGATTTTGGCTGTACTTACGATACTACTTTAACTGTTCACGTAAGAGATTATGATGACCCTGATTGTTGCGACTTCCCAACTCCAGATGCAGGAGACGATATTGACGTATGTGGACCTACATATACTTTTAATGCCACCGGTTCTAATGGTGATTATTCTAATTGGTCAATGATTAGTGGTCCCGGTAATCCTACATGGCAAAATCAGAATTCTCCAAACGCTACTGTTACAGTAGATATATTTGGCACTTATGTGTTTGAATTTTACGAAGAGAATCAAACACCCGGTTGTTCGTCAACCGACGAGATTGAAGTAAATTTTTACCCGGTACCAAATACCGAATTTATCTACACGCCCATTTTGTGTTATGGGGATACAGCAACTATTACTTATACTGGTAATGCAACTGATGCAGCTAACTATGCATGGGGTTTTCAGGATGCAGTTGTATTGAGTGGTTCAGGGCAGGGACCTTACGAAATCAAATATCCCGAATCAGGTCAATTCGAAATAACTTTACATGTAGAAGAAAATGGCTGTAACTCAAACGATACTGTAGTTAATATAATTAGTCCTGCTGAATTATCAGGCGACTTAATTGTTGAAGATGATCCTTGTTTTGAATCTTGCAACGGAAGAGCTGTTATAGATGTACAAGGAGGTACTGCACCTTACACTTATTCTTGGGCTTCTAATAGTCCGGTATATTCTAATGTTTGTGCAGGTAATTATTCTTTAACTGTTACAGATCAAAACGCTTGTTCATTTGTAAGAAACTTTACTATTAATCAACCCCCTGAACTTGTGGTTACAGCAACAAATTCTACAGATGCAACCTGTTTTGGTTACAGCGACGGTAGTATGAGTATAACCGCACAAGGAGGAACCGGTGAACTTACATATACATGGAGTCAACCAATTGGTGAAGCTGGACCTATTATAACAGATATTATTGCAGGTAATTATTTCGTAACTGTTTCTGACGAAAATGCTTGTTTTGTAGTAGAAGCATTTCAAGTTGCTCAACCCGACGAAATGATAATTAATGTTTCGCCTGATATTGCAATCTGTCAGCATGATGAAACTGTTTTAGTTACTGACTTTAGTGGAGGAACAGCTCCTTATGCATACATGTGGGATAGAGGAGAAGGTGCTATTATAGGACCGGTTGATCTTCCGGTAAGTCCAGACGAAACTACTACGTATTCTGTTTATGTTGAAGATATTAATGGTTGTACCAGTAATATTGATGAGGTTACGGTTACTGTAAGTCCCGAAATGATTATAGATTCGATGATTATTAATAATAATCGTTGCTATCATACATGCGATGGAAGTGCAGAAATTGATATGACAGGGGGGATTGGACCATTTGATTATAGTTGGGGGGCAGATACCTATTTATATGAAGGTTTATGTGCCGGATTATATCAAGTTACTGTTACAGACGTAATTGGTTGCTCAGTAGGTACTACATTTGTAATTACCGAACCTGATAGTATTACTTATACCTACCAAATGGAACCTGCTACATGCTATGGATACGATGATGGTGAAATTAGTATATTTGTTGAAGGAGGAACGCAACCGTATTCATATTTGTGGCCCAATGGTGAAACCACAAACACTATGATTAATGAGGCAGGAACTTATCAGGTAACTGTAACTGATGCTAATAATTGTAGAATTGAACCAAACCTGAGTATTGCCCAACCTTCAGAAATTATTGTACAAACAGGTGGTAATTCAGAGATTTGTATATCACAAGAAGCAGGTTTATATGCTCAAGCAACCGGTGGTGTTATGTTTTACGATTTTGTTTGGTCAGATAATTTCGGCTACCAGTATCTTACTAATCATGTTATTGTAACTCCCGATACAACTACATATTATACTCTTACAGTTACCGATGCACAAGGTTGTATAGGAAATATTGAAACAATTACAGTTAATGTATTACCTCCATTAAAAATCAATAGTGTTACTACTAGTTTCGATACTGTTTGTCCAAGAGAACCGGCAACTATCTATGTTGATGCTACTGGTGGTTATGGAGGTCCATATATTTTAATGTTACAAGATGGAAGAGTAGTTCCTTCACCATTTAATGTATATCCTGAAGAAACTACTATGTATTACATTACCCTTATGGATGTTTGTGGAACTCCTGCTGTTACCGATTCAATTGAGATAAATGTATATCCTGATGCACCCAATGTCTTTATTGCCGATCTAATTTCTGGTTGTGCTCCACTTACTATTAACTTTGAAGAGATTAGCCCAAATCAAGGGCAAACCTATCTGTGGAATTTTGGTGATAATGGTTTCGATATCGTGAAAAATCCATCTCATACTTATATAGATCCTGGTGTATATACAGTAGAACTTACTACACGAAACTCATTTGGTTGTTTAAATACTAGATCGATATACGAAATGATTACTGTACATCCTAAACCTATTGCAGATTTCATTACAAATCCCGAAAGTGTTTCAATTTTAGACGCAGAAATTGAGTTTATCAATACATCAGAGTTAGCACAAGACGCTTATTGGGTGTTTGGAGATGGAGATAGTTCTAATAATTGGAGTCCGATTCATAAATATCCTAATATAGGAACTTATGAGATTACATTGATTGTTGAAAATATGTATTCATGTAAAGATACTGCTTCACACTCAATTAATGTGAATGGAGAATTTTCGTTTTATGCTCCTACAGCTTTCACTCCTAATGGAGACGGGAAAAACGACTGTTTTAGAGTTTGTGGAAATGGAATTGATCCTAACGAATTTTTCATGGTTGTTTACGATAGATGGGGTAATAAAGTTTACGAAACTGATATCTTTGAACCAAATGTAGATTGCAAGGCTTGTACTGAAGGCGCATGGGATGGAAGTAATCAAGGAAGTGTAAACAAAGGCGATGAAGTGCTCGAAAACGGTGTATATACATGGTTCTGTGAATTTAAAGATTGGAATGGAATAATATTTAATAAGCAAGGGACAGTACATCTGATAAGATAAAAACGAGAAAAGATTATTTTTCAAAAGCTGCTTGTAATAATATAGGCAGCTTTTGTTTTTTACCTTGTTTTATTATCTAGAAACAGAAAGGTTTTGGCATGATTTTTTGCCCGAAAAAATGCAAAAATACATGCCAAAACACCTAACAAAGGTAAAATAGGTACTATTCGGTACTATTCAAAAAAGTGTGTAAAGCTCACGAAAAAATCCATTTTTGTATTTGCAAAAAGAAATATGAAAGATTTTATCTAAGAGAGCAATACGTGGAAGAAAAACTATGTAAACTCACTTACTATAACAATAGAAGTTTATTAGAATAATAGCTCGCCTTTTTTTAATTTTTTGAGTTGCAAACTCCTATAAATTTTTAAAATAGATTACTAATTTCATCTTTAAGCTTATCGATAGCAACTTGATTAGGAGCTTTTTCGAGTTCAATTAGCTTATCAAAAATCTCTTTGGTAAGAAGCATACAATTAGCATCGGGACTAATACTATCGGCACATGAATTAATTAGTTTTATGGTTTGCTCTTTTGCATTTCTAATTATTTCCCAAGTAGAATGTGAAATATAAACTTGTTGTGAAAGATTATGCTCAAATTCTGTCCGGATATTAGCAAGAAGTTGTCTTTGTAATTCTTGAACCTTCATTCCAGGTTGCTGTACTCGCATAATTAAATGATTAGGACTAATACGCTCTAAAAACAACACTAATCGCTCATAAGCTTGTAAGCGTATGGGGGTTATCATTTTTTGATTTTTTAATATCGCATCTATTTTACGATTTTCTTCTTCTCTTTTTAGCATTAGTCTAATCATGAAAAAGGCTGTAAGAAAGGTTATTAGGGCAGGTAATGTGAACTTTACAATTTCTCCAAACATGATATTTTGTTTTAATATGTTTTACAATATTATATAATTCTAAGATAACATATTAATTTAGTAGCATAAAAATTTTAAAAATTATGGAAAAAGTATCTGCACGATTATCTAAACTTGCCGTTTCGGCAACACTTGCCATGACAGCAAAAAGTAGAGAATTAAAGGCGCAAGGCTTTGATGTTGTTAATCTTAGCATTGGCGAACCTGATTTTAATACACCCGATTATGTGAAAGAAGCTGCAAAAAAAGCTATCGATGATAATATTACTCATTATCCTCCTGTTCCGGGTTTTCCCGAATTGCGAAAAGCAGTGTCCGAAAAATTTAAACGTGAAAATAATCTGGAGTTTTCTCCCGATCAAATTGTTGTCTCGGCAGGAGCTAAACATAGTATCATAAATGTGTTTCTTAGTGTGTTAGACCCCGGCGACGAAGTTATTGTACCTGCTCCATATTGGGTTAGTTATGTTGAAATGATTAAACTTGGCGAAGCAGAAACTGTTGTTGTCCCTTGTAGTATTGAGCAAGATTTTAAAATTACACCGCAACAACTCGAAGATGCAATTACAGATAAAACAAGAGCAATGATTTTTAGTTCGCCTAGTAATCCTACAGGAAGTCTTTATTCAAAAGAAGAACTAGCAGGATTAGTTAGTGTATTGAAAAAATATCCTAGAATTATAATTATCTCAGATGAAATTTACGAGCACATAAATTTTGTTGGAGAACATCAAAGTATAGCTGCTTTCAATGACATTAAAAATCAGGTTGTTGTTGTAAATGGAGTGTCGAAAGGTTATGCTATGACTGGTTGGAGAATTGGATATATTGGGGCTCCACTTTGGATCGCTAAAGCTTGTACAAAATTGCAAGGACAATTTACAAGCGCTGCATGTTCTATAGCTCAAAAAGCTGCCGAAGCTGCTATTAATGCCGGTAATGCTACTTGTAAAGAAATGATGCAAGTGTTTAAAAAACGAAGAGATTTGGTACTGGAACTTGTTAGTAAAATACCCGGGTTTAGAACAAATACACCACAAGGTGCATTCTATATCTTCCCTGATATAACAGGAATATTTGGGAAATCCTACAATGATTATTTAATAAATAATAGCGACGATCTTGCTATGTATTTACTTGAAAAGGCACATGTTGCAACTGTTGCAGGAAGTGCATTTGGCTCTCCCGATTGTTTGCGTTTATCTTATGCAGCATCAGAGGAAGAACTCATTAAAGCATTCAATAGAATCAAAGAAGCTATCGAATTGTTGAGATA
>JAQVOJ010000140.1 GCA_028702675.1 Bacteroidales bacterium | reverse complement strand
TTGATTTTTTTGCAAAATATCTCGGTGCTCTGCACCTTTTGTTTTAAGTGTCATTTGGGATTATGAATATTCCGGTGCTCTGCACCTAATTTCTCTGCCTGTTATGTAGAGTTTAGGGATTTAAAATAGTCATAAATTAGCTTGCAATAAGAGCTACAAGATATACAAGACCAAGAGAAGAAATAAATGCAATTGTTTTATACATATCAGGCTTAGGATATTTTGTGTAAAACATATTATTCCTTTTTACTTCATTTTTGAAATTCTTTTTAGATACATCTCTAATATTTGCAACCCAAAATTCTATATTCTTATATTGCACAGAATCTAATTTATTATCATTTGAGTATGCTAAATACAGCCTGATATTTAGTATCGAATTTTGCTTGTTAAATTCTTGATTAATTAAATGTCGCCCTTGACAAAAAGAAGGGAAATCTAAATTTATAGGTTTTGTATTAATGTATGAATTTGGGGGTATTTGAACAACTTTCCGCTCAGTATATACAGTAGCAGTTTCCATACTCAAACCAGAAGTTTCACTGTAGGGTATTAATGAGTAATTGCTATTAATAAAATTTGTCATAGAATTTTCAGAGTATATTCCCAAACTTTCAATAGTCTTTCTTCCTTGATAATAATCATAAGAATAACCATTAAAGATAAAATTACTATGCTCCCAATCAATAAAAATAGGATTATTTGATATATTGGTTATAGTAAAATCTAATTTACCTCCATAACTCCAAAAGTCAAAATCAAGTGAAATTATATCATCAGAAAAATTAAAACTTTTATCAACATGATTTGAATCTATCGTGGTAACTTGATAATATTTTGTTTTACAAGATGTTAAAGATAAAACAACAATTAAAAAAGAAAATAATATAAAATGTATTAGTACTTTCATTTTGTAAAAATTAAAACATATTTAAACTATACTACAAACTTACGTTTTATTTCTCTTTTAAACAAAATTATACAACGTAATTTAAGAGATGTAAAATTACCCTAATGATGTTATCCCTAATGTCACGCTAATCGCTCCTGTATTCTTAGTGTTATTATTTATATAAAATCTTTGCATGTCATATCCAATACCTAAATTCAAAACAGCTCTATTTGAAATAGTATAACTAAACCCTAATGTAGAATTAAGTATTAGTCCAACAACACCAAACTTGTCCTGTACATCAAAAGAGTATCCAATATCAAATGAAATATATGGAAAAGTTTTCCTTTCTAATAAATTAACTCTTAAATCAGCATAGATTGGTAAAAAAAGGTTTTTATTATTAAAATAATAGTTAAAACCCGTCCCAAATCCTAATGATACTAACCTGTTCAATTGTACACCATTTATAAAATTGAATTTTACTCTATTCCAATCGTAATAACTAATACCATCCATATATCCAAGTTCAATAATTCTTTTATATTTCAAAACAAATTCTTCAGTATTTTGATGTTTACTGCTTCTTAATCCTAATTTTGATTCCGAATTATTTCCGATTGCTAATGTGTTTGTATTATTTACTCTGTATTTTGTTAATAATATACCATCTACACTTTTAGGCTTATTATAAAAACATGAAAATGTGTGATAACTATCTTGAGCAAAAGTTATAGTTACATTAAAGACTATAATAATAAGAATTAGTTTTTTTATCATCCAAAAATAATAATAATAATTTCAATAATAAAATGTATTACCCTGCTACTTAGTTGGCTTATATAACCATCGGGGAAATGTGCTTTTGCAGAAAATGTTTTTATATTCTGAACCAAACTGCTACCTCTGCGATGCTTTTTGCAAAATGTCTCGGTGCTCTGCACCTTTTGTCCTAACTGTCACTTGGGAATATCTATATTTCGCAGCTCTGCTGCTTGGCGGTGTAGAATTTTTATCATATTTGGAAATTATCTTACCTATAGTTTGAGGTGCAGAGCACCGAGATATATACTTTTATACATTAGAAAGGAATATCAGATAAATTTACAACTCAATATTCCACCAGTCGTCTTTTTCTATTACGGTTGGCATACTGTTTATCTTTATGCCAATAGTTTTATCGGTTTTAATATTAATACTGTCTTTGTAAACTTTCAATTCAAATTTAGTATTCCGAAATGTAAATTTACAGGCAACGCTAATCCAGTGCTTTGGCAATTTTGGTGTGATATTAATACTGTAATCTCTAAAATCAACGCCGGCGAATCCTGTTATGCACTGATAAATAGTACCCGCCATTAGTCCGGCATGTATTCCTTCGGCAGTAGTTCCACCTTGCGTGTCGCTATAGTCGCTTTGTAGTGCTTCCCAATAAAGGGGCCATGCCAAATTATCAATATTCCAAATGTTTGCAAGATTAGCATGTACAAGTTTACTAAGAGTGGAGCCATGCGATGTGCGTTCATAATAATATTTAAAGTTTTTTTCTTTGAAATCATCAGGCAGTTCGATATTTGTAGCTTCAAAAACTTCTTGAATTTCTCTATCATTAAGGTTATAAAAACTCATTAGAGCATCTGCTTGTTTCGATATCTTGTACTTATCAGGGCTATCTCCTTCAGCTTTAAGTATCCTGTCGGCACGATGAATGTCTCTGTATTTATTTTTATATTTTTCAAAATCAAATTCTTTTAGTTTAAAATATCCTGCAAATTGTTCGATGATCCCATCTTTTGAAACAGGTATGTGCATATTGCAACCTAATTTGTGCCATTGATTTAGTTCCTCTGTGGAAATGTTTAATTTTTCCATTACAGGATCAAGTTTGTTTCCAAGATTTGAACATATACTTAGGGTTTTATTCCATAGCCATACACACATTATATTTGTATATGCATTATCAGTAAGTCCCCCCTTATCAAGATCAGGATATTTTTCGTGATATTCATCAGGTCCCATAACATTGCTAATATGGTATTTACCATCATCATCTTTAGATGCTGCTGATGTCCAGAATCGATTTATTTCGAATAGCATCTCCATACCAAATTCTTGCATGAATAGTTTGTCTCCTGTATGTTGATAATATCTGATTATATTAAGGGCAATTGCGAGAGAAACATGTCTCTGAAGGCTGCTGTAATCAGGATCCCATTTTTCCGATTTTGGATTTAAGTGTATTATCTGTGTTTGTTCGCTGCCATCGCTACCACTTTGCCATGGAAACATTGCACCTTTATAGCCGTTTTGCTGAGCGTATTTTCTTGCTTCATCAAGTCTGTTGTAGCGATAAATTAAAGCTGTTTTTGTCAATTCAGGAAAATGAAGATTAGTAAGAGGTAAGATAAAGAGCTCATCCCAGAAAATATGACCTCTGTATGCTTCACCATGCAATCCTCGTGCACCTACGCTTATATCAAAGCCTTCGACCAAAGGGGAAAAACTAATAATGGAATGATACAAGTGTAATCTAATAAGTTTTTGAGCTTGCCTGTCTCCGGATATTTTAATGTCGTTATCAAGCCATATTTTATACCATGCCCTTCTGGTTTGTGCGGCCAACACATCAAAATCATTGTCTTTTGCTAATAATCTTTTCGCATTTTCAAGTGGGTTTGCAGTAGTCAAACTATTATCGATAGCTACAACTTTTACTATTGCAATGTCTTGATTCTCTTTTAATTGTGCTGAGCACAATGCACAAACTTTTTTATTATATTTGCTATAGATTACGTCTGTGTCGTTTCCTTTTGCATAAACATGAGCTGCAGTAGCAATCTCGATATTGCTTTGAGTAGTCTTGCTTTTTACCCACATACATTTTTTGTCGAAGCCGGTTTCAATTACTTGGGTGTGATTTTGATTAAGTGTTCGATATCTTTCAACGCCATTATTAATAATATTGCCGTCAATTTCGGAGCAAAGTGTGATTTTTGCTGAATAATTAATTGGGCTAACTGCATGCTCAAGAGCTGCTAAATTGCGATTTGCCATACTTGCGAAACGTAATGTTTCAACTAAAGTTTGTCTTCCTTTCTTGTCTTCTACCAGCATCCAGCCTGTAAGTAAGCCATTTCTTAGGTCGAGTCTTCTTTCAATATCGATGATTTTTACATCATTAAGGCTTATCCAATCTTCATCATTAATTTTAAAATTACTGAAAATCCAATTTGGACAGTTAACAAGGTCTTCGTTTAGGACTTTTTTTTCTGCTACTTTCGACTCAAGAATATTATATAATCCTGCCATGTAAGTTCCGGGATAATGAAAATCTGAAGCCTTACATTCTCCCATTACACCACGCGAAACGAAAAAGCCGTTTCCTATGCTCAAAAGTGTTTCTCTCGATTTCTCTTTTTCAGGAATGTAGTCGCAATATGTAATTGTCCATACATCTTCTTCTAAACCTGTTTCGAACCATGTTTGGAGATTAGATAAGCTTAATTCTTCAAGATCGCTTACTACGATATCGGCACCACTTAACTTAAGGTTTTGCTCATTATTATGGCGTGCAATTCCTATAACGAGACCGAACTTTCCTTTTTGAGCAGCTTTTACGCCGCTTTCTGCATCTTCTACAACTATGGTTCTGCTTGGATGCACTTTTAGGTTTTTTGCAGCTTGCAGAAATATGTCGGGTTCAGGTTTGCCTTTAAGTCCTAATTCTGCAGAACATGTGCCATCAACTCTGGTTAAAAAGTATGGTGATAATCCTGTAGAATCAATTATCCTTTTGCAGTTTTTACTTGATGAGGCTAATCCAATTAAGATATCATTTGAAATTAATTCTTTAATAAAATCAATGCTTGATTCAAATATTTCGGCACCTTCTTTTTCTAAAAGTTGATTAAATATTTGATTTTTTTTATTTCCAATGGCGCAATAAGTTTCAAAACCTGGCTTGTCATCAACATTCCCAAATTCTAATTTAATTCCGCGCGATTTTAAAAAAGATTCTACTCCCTCGTATCTGGGCTTGCCATCAATATACATTAAATAGTCTTTTTCTTTGTCGAATTTTGAGAGCGATCTGCCATGCTCGTTAGAATAATTAACTAAAAATTTATCAAATGTTGTTTTCCATGCCTTGCAATGTAAGGTAGCTGTGTTTGTTATCACACCATCAAGGTCAAATATTACTGCATCAAATTCTTGTACTGACATCTTAATTAGAATCAAAGGTTTAATGTCTCGAATATATGGTTTTTTGATTAATAGCAAATATATTTTTTAATATTTTAAGTAATTTTTTTTGAATAATCAGTTTCTGATGTACAAAATAACATTAAAATTAAATATTGAGATGAATAATAAGCACATTTTAATGCTCTATCCTGCAATATGTTAACCCGCATTATTCATCGCATTATT
>JAQVOJ010000052.1 GCA_028702675.1 Bacteroidales bacterium | reverse complement strand
TTAAAAGTTTCTTGAACCTGCTGATTATACAACATGGTGTTATTGTATCCGTAAGCAAGAGCAGTATAATAATATTCTCTATGATTAATCAATCTATTATCTCCACTTGCAAATTTATCTTCTTCCACTACGAATGTATGAACAATTCCATTATCTTTTCCCTGCACTTCAAGTACGGGAACATTTGCCGCTAACTCGTCTGACCAGTTGTAATTTACGATTTTCTTTATTCCATCTTCAACATCACATTGGAACACTATTCTAACGAGATCGTCATTATATCTGTCAGAAGCGGTAGCAGATTTATTTTTCAATTGATAAATCTGGTAACCTTGAAACCTATAATATTCATCACATGGGTCTAAGTCACTATTACATACTATTGACGGATCTTTTTCGACATAAGACTCTAAATAGTTGTTTGATCTTGGATTATTATAAATATGGAATATAAACTTTTTATCCATTTCAATAATCTTAAGCTCGGGAGCATCAGGTCCATTTAATACTCTAAAACAGTTTTCGAATAAGATTTGTGCTTTATCATCAGCTTTTCTAACAGCTTCAACAGATGCCCAAGCGCCACCCGATGGGGCTCTGGCATAAACAGCACCTATAGTAATATCATTAATAGCTCCTGGTCGTAGCACAAATGGTCCAGCCGATTGTACAAATCTTCTATCGTCAGCAGGGTTTCCTTCGGTTTCTTCCGACCAATCAGGCATAGGTATTCCTCCTTGTCCCCACCCACATGGGTCGGTAGTTGGATTTCCGGGGAACATAAAATCGGTTGGGACACTTGGATCTCCTCCATTTTCTCCTCCGGGGTACCCAGTTCCACCATAACAAAGACTTTGATTATCTTTCCAATAACCTGTAATATAGTTGTAATATTCGATAGCAGTTCCAGGGTCGGTTGTATTTATATTACCACCGGTAGTATTGTTAAAATATAAGAATCTTCTCATTCCCCATCTTTCATTATCAACAGTACCATCCTCAAAATTTAATCCATTAATATTACCATTAAGAATATCGCCTTTTTGGCAATTAATAACTTTTATTCCATCAATAGTATCATAACTTGTCGGATTATCTAAACCGTCTGGATCCTGATAAGGTCCTTCAAAAAAGTCAATACCAATAGCGGGTGGCTGTTCTCCATATCCTAAACTTGCGTTAGCATCATCGTCAAAATTGTCGCCATTGTAGCAATAACCTAATCCGCGTTCTACATCACAACCTACAAAGTCGTCAGAAGCACCACCAAGGTCGGCATCTGTCCAAACTCCAAAATAAGAATCGTATAATGTATAAGTTGATCTATTAATTATATTATAATTATAGAAAGTCATATCATTAAGCTCATCATTAGTAGTAAACGCAAATGCTTGTGCTCTAAATTCCATTCCTATAGCGTCTCCACCAGTTTCTGTATGTATATTACCTCTATCGTTATATACCCACCACAAAGTATAGTCTCCAAATAGCTTTGGCATACGGTCTCTGGGTCTCAAACAATCTGGGTCGTCGGTAATACCTTCGTTTGTAAACTCATAATATGGGAAATCGCCTTGCAATGGATTATATGTACCATCGCCATCAACATCCCAAAATGGAGCAAGATAATAATCGTAACCACCTTCGGGACCATGTGCTGGCCAATTCATTATAATATCTGGAATTACATAAGTTTCAAAATCTTCAGAAAGATCACATTCCGGATCTTGTGAGCAAGCAAAATACTCACGAAATTCTTGAACCATTTCTTTACTGATTGTATAATGCCTATCGTATTGGCGGCATATATCCATATTAGTAGTTCCTTGCTCAGAGCCGCTAATAATTAGTGGACCAGGCCAAAAATCTATTCCTACTTGGCGAAATCTTTGTGCAGCAAGTTTAAGCTGTCCGTTTGCATCTTTACCACCAACCCAAATAGAGCCTGCAAAGAGTGCATGTCTTCCACCTCCAGCAGGAACTTCATAACGTGGATCGCCTTGCAAGTCCCACCACATATCTCCACCTGTATGTATTAACGCTCTAACATTATTAATAGCTAACTCTGTTGAAGTTTTAGAAGGTTCGCAACCTCCTGAAGCTCTTGTAGATTTATTAGTTGCATTTTCGATTCCTGGCACTTTATCTGCCCACATTTGTGTCGAAATAAGGCTAATAACTGTGATGAAAACAATTCTTTTTATGCTTTTCATTGTATGCTGACTTTTAATCATTTTCTATAATTTTCTAAATAAAACTAAAAACTAAACTGTACTCCTAATCTGATGGTACGAGGTAGTGTATAATTATAAGGACTATTTACACTCATAGCATAATAATTTTTATATGCTGCAACATCATTTTGTGTATTTATCTGGTCCTGATAAGCTGCATAGTTTAAATAACCATCATCGTCAGGGTTACCTGTATATCCATAAACATTAAGTACATTTGGTGTATTTAACAGATTTGAAATTTCAAGATAAATATTAAGATATCCATAGCGTTCTTTACTACCATTTTCATCATTTGCTTTTGCGAGCTTAATTTTAACATCTCTGTCAAGACGCATATTTATAGTAGTTCTCCATGGTTTTCTACTTCCATTTAATGATCCTACTATTCTACCATTAAGAGGTCTGTCATATTTAGTATATGGAGAACCGGAGCCACTATTTACTACAAAACCAACACCGGTATTCGCTAGAATATTTTTTCCAAACCATTTTGGTCCATTATAAGGTAATCCACTTACTTTTCCTCCAAAACGGTAATCTAGTGTAACAACAAAAGCATGTCTCTGGTCAAAATCCAACGGAAGAGTTGTTCTTAAGTTTGGTTGATCTGATTTAATAATTGCAGCAGCAGATTCAAAATTAGAACCTGTACCATTAGCAAATTGTAGAGTATATGAAGCTCTCATTGAGATATTTCCGGTACGTCTTAAATCATAAGTTGCAGAAAAACCTTTTACTGTACCAAAGTCAAGATTCCCGTAAGTATAATAATTAACAGGATACGCTCCGTAAACAGCAATAGCTTGCTGCATATCACGCATCTCACGATAAAATGCTGATAATTTTAAAGATGATGTATTTCCAAGTTTTTGCTGGAAACCTAATTCATAATCGATTGTCTTTTCAGTTTTTAGATTCGGATTATTTAAAATATCATTATTCTTTTGACGGATAAATAAATACTCTATTGGATCTAACCTATTATTATAAGATGGTCTTTTCGACAAGATATCGTAATGAGCAAAGAATAATGCTTCATCCGATATTGGGAATGAGAAAGAAATACGTGGCATAACAACAATTTGCGGAGTATAATCCTCGAAAGCATTAGTATTTAACTCTGCATCGGCATCTAAAAGATATGGTGCAATACCGTTAGCACTTGCAATAATATTTGGATTAGAAACCTCAGTACCTTCTGCATTATACCATACGTCTCCAACTCTATAACCATTAATTGCAGATGGGCTACTTAAATCATTAACATAAACAATTGCATTATTAGGAATATTGGCAGGATGATCTGTACCTGCTAGTAACCCGGCAGGGTCATTGTCGCCAACAGTATATGCATCGTGTAATAAATATGGATCTTTTAACACAAGTTGATTAGCATCGTATCTATCAACACGTACACCGACATTAAAGATCAAGTCTTTAAATGCAAATTTATCCTGAATATAACCGGCAACATAGTTTGGTTCAAAAGGAGCAATTGGACGAGTCAAATTACCCTGATCGTCGGTAGCAGTGAAAAAATCTTGTAAAGAATAATTACCAGACAATTTTTTTCCTGTATAATCGTATCCGTAATAAGTAACTAGGTTATTCCCTTGGTTAAACAATTCGTCAGGGCTAAAATATGAAATGTCAAATTCTGATGGGTCATAAGAATCAATATCGATCCATTCTAATCCATCAATTGGTAAACCTAAGTGCTCTCTAAAGCTTATATCAAACATAGCTTGTGTGGAAGCATTATAAAGTCTCGGATAATTTATGGTATCCTGAAATACTCCGTTCGCATCATATACAGGTATAGGATTACTTAAGTCTTTTTCATTAATATGGTAATTCATAAGACTTCGTCCTAATGACCATAATCCCACTGGTGCTAACCCAAAATAATTATCTTGGCGTTGCTCAAATTCAAACCCTATACTAATTTCATGAGAGCCAACGTCTGCTGTACCAGCAGCAGAAACTCTAAATTGGTTAGCTTCTGACTTAATGTAACTAGAATAAGGATTACCTGGACTTGCCCACATTCCATAAATATTTGGTGCTAAATCTCCATTTAAAAGACCACCATTCATAGAAACATCTTCTTTACGAATTAGTGGACTTTGGTAATAATCAAAAAACTGTGTAGTATAAACTGCTAAGTCTGGATTATAAACACTAGGGTCGAAATCGTCAATTCTATAAACATAAACTTCCTGTAACCATCCTGCTAAATTTGTAGCAGTATCAATACCATAAGTGTAAAAATTCTCAACTTGAGTATTAAAAGTTCCAATATGTCCGTATTGGAAGAAATTATCTTTAAATTGCTCAGCATATTGATTATTCAATACTTGTGAATAATCAACCTGTATAGAATAATAAGCATTTTTGATTAATGCATCTTCATTGTCTTCATCACCACTACCAAATTTTTGAGTAAGACGCCCATAAACTCTCCAAGAGTTGTAATCATAAGAGCCGTTATTATGGCTATTAAACAAATCATTACCTCTGCTATAAAGTCTTCCTTTTTGCCAATCTAAAGTTCCACCAAAAGTAAGATTAAGGTCTCTAATTGGTTGAAAATCTATTTTCCCTGCTAAGTTAACTGACAGATTTTCTGCATTTTCTCTTCTTTTTTGGTTATAGAATGCGTCTTCTCCGAGATAGTCTGCATTTTGGTATATAACAGAAGCGGTTTGGGTTTGTATAAGTCTTAATGGATTAGAAACAATTCTATCATAAACATCGTCGTATGCACGATATATACCGAGTGCAGAAGGGCTTCCGTCCATAACAGAACGTATTTCACCACTAAGCAAAAATCCTGCAACAGTTCTTGATCTATTTGAGCCTTTTTCCTCTATAGTCCAAATAGGTCCTGAAAGCATAAGTCCTCCGAGATTATAACCATATCCGTCAAGGAATTGGCTGGTAACTAATTCAGCACCGCCAAAATATCGACTTGTTGGTCCTTTGGTTGTAACAGAAATGATACCACCGGTAGCATCTCCATATTTTGCCGAAAGACCTCCAGTAATAACTGTAACTTGTTCGATAGCTGATTTTGGCACAGAAGACGAACCTCTTACCTTAACACCATCTACATAATATACAGTACCTTCGCTTCTGGCACCTCTAATACTCCCGACTTCACCGTCTTCAGAATAAACACCACCAACAGTAGTAGCAACCGATGACGCTGAACGTCCAGGCATTTTAGCAATATCTTCGGAAGTAACGGTACCTCCCGACTCTGTTTGGTCTTTGGCAATTAGAGGAACTTTATATTCCCTAATCTCCACTTCTTGTAATATTTCTGCAGATGCATTTAGTGCAAAATCTTGGAAAGATATCTTTCCGGCAGTAACCTGCACATTATTATATTGCAATGTTGCATAACCCACATAAGAAGCCTTAACTGTATATCTTCCTGCAGGGATTGGTTTGATAGAATACTTCCCATCGAAGTCTGTCATTCCTCCGGTAACAATGTTACCATTCTCTTCTATAGATACGTTAGCAAAAGGAATTGGTTCTCCTGTAGAGGCATCTTTAACTGTACCGCTTAAGGTTCCACTTTGTGCAAATATAACTAATGTTGAAATCATTGCAACTGTGGCAAGTAGTAATTTTCGTAGCATAATTCGGTATTTACATTAACAAATACTTAACCCAATTTTAAGAAACTGTAAAGATAAAATTCAAAAGCAAACCAACCAAATTTTTTTTTATAAAACATAAATTTTCATACCAAAAACTTAAAATCGATAGTTTTCTTTTACAAGTTAAAGCTACAAATGTCTTATTTGAAAATTCTTTTGTGCCATGGTACAGGATTCTTACCTTTATTTATTCTGCGTGCTTCTCGTTTTGATTGACGCATTCGTTTATTTACTTTTCTTCCTGAAACTAAATCCTTACCACTACCATTAATTTTTCTGTTATGCTTTTTAACAGCACGTTTATGTAAACGCTCCTCTTTACGCTTCTTTCTCTTCTCTTTCTTTATCGTTTTTTTAATTATTTTATCTTCTATTCTTATCTCTTTAGGTTTATCTCTTTTTCTCTCTTTATACGCCTTACGTTCTTGCGATTTCTCACTATCTAATGAATATTTACCTTGCGAAAAACCTTGTAAAGAAAATAATACTAAAACTATTAACGTTATATATTTCATAGAATTCGATAAATTTTTCACAATATACAAAAAAACACTAAATAAAAATAAGGCTAATTAATTAATTAGGTTTAATTTTACAAAAAAATGTCAAAATGAAAAGATTTACTTATATTATATTAACAGTATTAATTCTATTTATCGGATTTTCATCATGTAAAAAAGATGATAGGATTCCGTATGTTCCCGTAAACATTCAACTCTCGTTAAACCAGCCGGAATTTCAGGAGCTTAAAACACCCGGTAATTCAGTTACAATTAGTGGTGGAGTTAGAGGTATTATTGTTCATTGTAACTATGCAGATGATTATGTAGCATGGGAACGAAACTGCCCTCACGAACCATCTAACGACAGTGCTCGTATTTATATTGATAGTACAGGATTATTTGCAGTTTGTAAGCATTGTAAATCAAAATTTTTTCTGATGGATGGCTCTATTGTAGAGGGAGTTGCCGGACAGAATTTACTTCAATACAATACTTATTTAGAAAACAATATCCTTTATATAAGCAATCAATATTAGTAACGATAATGTGCGGGTTTATAAGGACCTTCAGGTTTAACTCCAATATAGTCTGCTTGCTCAGGTGTTAATTTAGTAAGTTTTATCCCCAATTGCTCTAAATGTAATCTTGCTACTTCCTCGTCAAGTTTTTTAGACAGCATATAAACTCCTATTTTATAATTATTAGTCCATAAATCTAATTGTGCCAAGGTTTGATTCGAAAATGAATTACTCATCACAAAAGAGGGGTGTCCTGTAGCACAACCAAGATTTACTAAACGACCTTCGGCAAGCAGATAAATACAATTTCCATTATCAAATTTATATTTATCAACTTGTGGTTTTATTGTAGATTTTACAACGCCGGGTGATTTTTCAAGTTTACTAACTTGAATTTCGTTATCGAAATGTCCAATATTGCAAACAATAGATTGGTCTTTCATTTTAAGCATATCTTCTGCTTTAATCACGTCTCTATTTCCAGTAGCTGTTACAAAAATATTACCTTCGGGAAGGGCTTCTTCTAAGGTTGTAACCTCAAAGCCTTCCATTGCTGCTTGAAGTGCACAAATCGGATCAATTTCGGTAATAATAACTCTTGCACCATATCCTCTCATTGACTGAGCACAACCTTTACCAACATCGCCATAACCTAAAACAACAACAACTTTACCGGCAACCATCACATCTGTAGCTCTTTTAATTCCATCAGCCAAAGACTCACGACAACCATAAAGATTATCAAATTTTGATTTTGTTACTGAATCATTTACGTTTATTGCTGGAAATAATAATTTACCTGTTTCGTTCATATGATATAACCTATGAACTCCGGTTGTTGTTTCTTCGCTAACACCTTTTAGTTCTTTAACAGCATTATGCCATTTATTTGGCTCTTCTAAAAGTACTTGTTTCAAGGTTTTTATTATCATCTCTTCTTCAAGAGATTCAAATTCTTTATTTAATATTTCAGGATTATTTTCGGCAGCATAACCTTGATGAACCATTAATGTTGCATCACCACCATCGTCAACTATTAAATTTGGCCCTTTACCATTAGGAAATGACAATGCTTGTAAAGTACACCACCAATATTCTTCTAAAGTTTCTCCCTTCCACGCAAATACAGGAACACCGGTAGCTGCAATAGCTGCAGCAGCATGATCTTGGGTCGAGAAGATATTACAGCTCGCCCAGCGAACATCAGCACCTAATTCTACTAAAGTTTCTATAAGAACTGCTGTTTGAATGGTCATATGCAAAGAACCGGTAATACGTGCTCCTTTTAAAGGTTTTTCTGCCGAATATTTATTTCTAATACTCATTAACCCCGGCATTTCTTTTTCTGCAATTTCGATTTCTTTACGTCCAAATTCTGCCAAATTTATGTCTGCTACTCTGTAAGGTAAGTCCGAAACAATTTTATTCATCTTCTTTTCTTTTAATTCTATATTTCTCATAATTATTTTTTCAAGTTGCAAATATACCACAATAAATTATTCCATCTAAAAAAATTACAATCCTCTTTTTTTAGAAAAAAAATCTACTGCTTCTATTAAGTCCTTATTTAGCTGTTTTTTTAATGCTTCTACATTGTCAAACAGCTTTTCATTTCGTAAATATTTTACAAATTCAAGTTTAATATCAATATCGTAAATGTCTTGATTAAAATCAATAATATGTAATTCTACACTTTTAGTTTCTCTATTAAAAGTAGGACGATAACCTATATTAAGCAATCCTTTCATTTTTTTATTTCCGATATGTGCATATACCAAATAAACACCCGTATCAGGTATAATTTTATTTATATCTAAAGCTTCTAAATTCGCTGTAGGAAAACCTAAACTTCTACCAACTTTATATCCATTCTTTACATTGCCACTCCATGTATAAGAATACCCGAGTAATTGATTTGCTTCTTCAACTTTTCCTTTCAAAAGCAAGTCTCTAATTGCCGAAGAACTAATTTCTACATCAGTAAATTGCTTACAACAAGGCTCAGATTTAATTAACTCAATAGGATATTTTGATGCAATATTACCGAGTTGTGTTGTTGTACTTGATTGCTTGCCAAAGGAATTATTAAAACCTAAAAGTATTGCCGAAGCATTTAATCTATCTAACAAAATTTTTTTGATAAAATCTTCGCTACTTATACCTGCCAGTTCTTTATTAAAATCTAAAATCAGTAAATTCTTAATATTATTATTGCGAAATAATTCAATCTTTTCATTAAGAGTATTTAATAAAAAATTATCTGTCTGGATATTTTGCACAATCGCCCTAGGGTGAGGCCACATACTTATTAATAAATGGTCAACACCTCGTTCATCTGAAACTTCTGTTAACTGCTTTAAAAGATACTTATGTCCTAAATGCACTCCATCGAAGAAACCTATGCTTACAACGGGCGATTTAACTTTCTTTAAACTTTCAATATCTCTATAAACACTAATTTTCATGTGGCGACAAAGATATAAAAACAGTTCAAAATAATTACACGGATTTATTAATTCGCAAAGATAATACTTGCGATATATACGATAATTGCAGCATTATACTAATTTTGCATTATACCTTTTGTTATAAACAATAATATGAAGCTTTTTTTCTTTGCAATATTTGTGTGTGCTGTTTCACAATTATATTCTCAGAATAATTTTCAACAAGAAGTAAATTATAATATTAATGTAAGTCTTAATGACACTATCAATTCATTAAAAGGAACAATTAATATAGAATATATAAATAATTCGCCCGATACCTTATATTATATATATATACATTTATATGCAAATGCTTATTCCAATAAAAAATCAGCATTTAGTTATCAGAAGCTATTATTGAATGATACAAAATTCTATTTTAGCTCCAACAAAGAAAAAGGCTATATTGATTCCTTGGAATTCTTAATCAACAATACGCATACAAAAGTTCAGAATACAAATAATGAGGATGTGGTTATTTTAGAGCTGAATACTCCATTGCAACCTAATGATACTATTCAAATTTACACGCCATTTTTTGTAAAAATTCCAGCAGTTTTTAGCCGATTAAGTCATTACAATAATTCATATCATATTACACAGTGGTATCCTAAACCAGCTGTTTACGACAAAAACGGCTGGCACCCTATGCCTTATCTAGATATGGGTGAATTTTACGGCGAATTTGGACGTTTTGAAGTTAATATTACTGTTCCAGATGAATATGTAGTAGCAGCAACTGGAGTTTTACAAAATCAAGACGAATTATTGCGTTACCACAGTATGAATAATAACAATTGTTTGTTACCAAATGCCGACAGCACAAAAACTAAAACATTAACTTATATTCAAGACGATGTACATGATTTTGCATGGTTTGCAGATAAAGAATATAAAATAAAAAAAGAAAATGTTTTTATTAAAGATAAAGGCAATGTTAGTTGTTATATTTTTTACAGAGATGAAAACAAGAACTCTTGGCAAAATGCCACAAAATATATTACAACAGCTTTGCTTCATTATTCAGAACTTTTAGGACCTTATCCTTATGATGTATGCACAGCTGTAGATGGCGTTTTCGAAATTGGAGGAGGCATGGAATACCCAACTATTACCGTAGTATCTTCGGAAAGCTCGCAATCTTATATGCACAGAGTAATTTTACATGAAGTTGGTCATAATTGGTTTTACGGGATACTTGCAAGCAACGAAAGAGCAAATCCATGGATAGATGAAGGTTTTAACTCGTATTATGAAGAAAGATACTTTCTTGAAAATTATCCTGAACAAAATCTTGCACAAACGCTTATTGGAGAAAATCGCTTTTTGGGCTTAGAAAATTTACCTTCTTATTATGATAGATTTCTAACTTATTCAATTGTTAAAAATGCTGGACTTTCGCAAGCTCCAAATTTACATTCCGAAAACTTTTTGCCCGAAAACTATATGATAATGTGTTATCAAAAACCGGTAGTTGCAATTCAACACCTCGAACAATATTTAACAACAGAAATATTTGATAGCATAATGAAAAGCCTGTATAATAAATATAAATTCCACCACATCTACCCCGAAGATATAAAGCAACATTTCAATAAAAGCACAAATAAAAACACAGATTGGTTTTTTGATGATTTAATTGGGTCTGATAATACCTTAGATTATAAAATTATAAAAATGCGTGGAGATTCGGTATTGGTAAAAAATAAAGCCCAAATTAATGCTCCGTTATTATTGTCAAATGATAATGAAACAATTACTATTGATGGTTTTGAAAGAAAGAAATGGATAAAGATTCCATCTCCCGAAAATGATATAATAATTGATAAGAATTTTAATACTACCGACCTAAACCGCGACAATAATTTTTATCAATCTCAAAAGTTTTTGCCGAAACTTGATCCAATAAAGATTTCGATGCTTAACGCAATTGATTTACCCTACCAAACAGAAATAGGAATATTTCCGGCACTAGCTTACAATTATTCACAGAAATTAATGTTTGGAGCCATTTTTTACAGCAGTTTACTTCCACAAAAGAGATTTGAATATCAAATTGTTCCGTTTATTGCTCCGTTTAGTTTTAATAATAACAATACAGCTTGGTCGGGTACAGCAAATATAAACTACAACATTTTATTAAATAGCAAAAGTCTAAAAATGATAAGCTTATATTCAAATACTCGAAAATATGCCTTATCAAAATTTATTTCAGAAACCTCTGATTCATATGCATGGTATAGTCAAGAAACAGGAATAAATGCATTCATCCCCGAAAACTCATCTCATAAATTAACAAGATTTGTTATTAATGCCTCCCATATAATTACTTATAATGATTTAAGCCAATTAAATAGTTTTTGGAAATTAAGTGGAAATTATCATCGCCATAGTGTTTTAAATCCAATGAAAGGAAATATTAATATTGAATATACTCCCGGTGGCATTAAAGCATATTTTGAGAACTACTTAACCATAAATTATACAAGCTCAAAAAAAGGATTTCATATTAGGGTATTTGGCGGCAAATTCATTTATATTCCCGATGATGCTATTGGCAATTACAATTTCAGACTAAGTGGAAATTTAGGTTTACAAGATTATCTATACACATCCAGTTTTATTAATCGGGGAGCAGATATTAGGACAAATCCTGAAACATTTGGGGCACATCAGTTTATAAAAAATGAAGGTGGATTTGCCAGCTATACTCCATACGGACAAACTAACGATTGGATATTTTCCCTAAACATATCTAGCGATTTGCCCATACCCATTGTTAAATTATTTGCTAATTATGGTCTATGGAGTGTGAATATTTTTAATGTAACAGAGCAAACCAGCCATAAAGAAATACAACAGGCATGGGAGGTAGGTATTGAAATTCAGATAATTAGAGATATTAGCAGCATATATTTTCCTGTTTTAGTTTCTCAAAATATTAATGACACTAACGAACTTTATTTTGATAATTACTGGCAGAAAATCCGATTTACATTATATTTGAACCGTTTAAATATTTTTGATTATCGTAATAAAACGTATTTACTATATTGAAAAATAAAAAGAACATATATTTTTTATCGGATGCGCACCTTGGTGCACCAAGCAATTTACCAAGCATAGAACGAGAAAAGTTACTTGTAAAATGGCTTTATGAAATTGCAAACGATGCTGCTGAGATTTATTTTTTAGGCGATATCTTCGACTTTTGGTTCGAGTACAAACGTGTAGTTCCTCGCGGATTTACACGGTTTTTAGGAACCGTTGCTTTACTAAGCGATAAAGGAATACCAATTCATTTTTTTACCGGTAATCATGATTTATGGATCGACGATTATTTACCAAAAGAAACCGGTGTAATAGTTCACAGAAACCCTATTAAAATTTTAATTAAGGATAAAAAATTCTTCATTGCACATGGAGACGGATTGGGGAATTTTGATAAAAACTATAAACTGCTTAAAAAAGTATTTCTCTGTAAACCATGTATCTGGTTCTTTAAACGCTTGCATCCAAACTTTGCAATATGCTTAGCACATAAGTGGTCAACATCTAGCAGGCAAAAGCATAAATTACCCAAACAACCGGATTACGAAAACGAATGGCTCGTCAAATTTGCACAAGAGACATTACAAACCGAGCATTTCGACTTTTTCATTTTCGGACATAGACATATTCCTTTTCAATTTCAGCTCAACTCAAAAAGTAAAATTACAAACTTAGGTGATTGGTTGATTAATTTTTCTTACGCAGTTTTCGATGGAAATGACTTACATCTAAAGAAATTTAAAATAGAATAGAAAATTACAAATCGTTTATGTTTGTTACTTTTGCAAACAATATTGTTATGGAACAAATGAAATTACATACAAACGAACTATATAAAAAATACGGCAAACGTATGGTTGTTAAAGGTGCTGCGGTTGAAGTCAAGCAAGGAGAAATTGTAGGATTATTAGGTCCTAATGGAGCAGGCAAAACTACTACGTTTTACATGATAGTTGGTCTAATAAAACCATACGAGGGGAATATTTTTCTTGATGATGTTGATATAACAAAAGAACCCGTTTACAAGAGAGCTAGAAAAGGACTTGGATATTTGGCACAAGAAGCATCTGTTTTTAGAAAAATGAGTGTAGAGGATAATCTACGTGCAGTCCTTCAGATGACAAAAATGAGCAGACGCGATCAAAGAGTAAAGGTAGTTAAGCTTCTCAAAGAATTTGGGTTAATGAAAATAAGAAAAAGTAAAGGTTTTCAACTGAGCGGCGGAGAACGTAGAAGAACTGAAATCGCAAGAGCATTGGCTATAGACCCAAAATTTATTTTGCTTGACGAACCCTTTGCCGGGGTTGATCCTATTGCTGTTGAAGACATCCAGAGCATTGTAAAGCATCTTAAAGAAAGAAATATCGGTGTTTTAATTACCGACCATAATGTACAAGAAACTTTGTCGATAACCGATCGTGCCTATCTACTTTTCGAGGGTAGTATTTTAAAATCAGGGACAGCCGAAGAACTTGCTGCTGACGAGCAAGTTAGGAGGGTTTACTTAGGGCAAAATTTTGAACTTCGCAAATAAATATTTATAAATTTCAAGAAAATTACACTTTTAATCTTTTCTAATCTTTTGTTTTTCAAAAAAAAACTATCTTTGCAACGCAAAATTTTATTGCGGATGTGGCGGAATTGGTAGACGCGCTAGACTTAGGATCTAGTGCCGCAAGGCGTGGGGGTTCGAGTCCCTTCATCCGCACACTTATTTGGCAAAAACCGCCATACACCGGTATTTCGGCTGTTTGTGCGGTTTTTTAAACGTATTAATTAAAGTTTTAAATAATGAACATTTCAAGAGAAAACATCGACGAGCAAAACGCAATTTTAACAGTAAATCTTACAAAAGAAGAAATAACTCCTGAGGTTGATAAAATTT
This sequence comes from Bacteroidales bacterium, assembly GCA_028702675.1. Taxonomy (GTDB): domain Bacteria; phylum Bacteroidota; class Bacteroidia; order Bacteroidales; family ML635J-15; genus JAQVOJ01. Next base: position 6,579 of record JAQVOJ010000052.1, on the reverse strand, counting down.
TAAAAGATTATCGTAAAAAGGCTCAAATACCAGGATTTAGACCCGGAATGGTGCCAATGGGAATGATAAAAAAAATGTATGGTAATGCAGTTTTAGTTGATGAATTAAATAAAAAAGTATCGGAATCCTTACAAAATTATTTTGTAGAAGAAAAATTAAATCTTTTAGGCGACCCGCTACCTAGCGAAGACCAAGATAATATCGACATTGAAAATCAAGATATTTACGATTTTAAATTCGATATTGCTATTTCACCAGAATTCGAGCTTAATCTTACCAAAAGAGATAAAATTGACTATTACGTAATAGATGTAAACAAAAAAATGGTAGATGAGTATATCGAAAATCTGCAAAATAGATATGGTAACTTTGTAGAAGCAGAAAAAGCCGATGAAAATAGTTTAATGAAAGGAGAACTGATTCAAATAGATTCTGAAAACAATATCTTAGAAAATGGGATAAAAAAAGAGGACGCTTCTATAAGCCTAAAAGTAGTTAAAGATGAAAAAATAAAAAAGGAATTAATAAAATCCGAAATTGGTCAAATTATACAGTTTGATCTTAAAAAAGCCCTGCCTAATGAGTCCGAACTTGCTGCCCTACTTGATATTGATAAGAGCAAAATAGAAAATCTTGAAGGAAATTTTCAAATTACAATATCAGAAATAAAAAACTTTGTTCCGGCAGAATTAAACGAAGAGTTTTTTCAACAAAGTATTGGCGATGAAGAAGTAAAAACCGAAAAAGAATTTAGAGATAAAATCAAAGCTGAAATTCAAAGCTACCTAGAAACAGACAGCAAATATAAATTTATGCTTGACGCTCGCAGCAAATTGATTAATAAACTAAAATTGCCAATGCCCGAAGATTTTCTTAAGCGTTGGGTAATTGCTACTAACAAAAATCTTACAGACGATCAACTTGAAAACGAATTCCCAAGATTTCTCGAAGATTTACAATGGATGCTAATAAAAAGCAAATTAGCAAAAGACAATGAAATTATTGTAGCTCCCGAAGAGATTAAAGAAGAAGCTAAAAAATCAGTAGAAAATCAGTTTAAACAATACGGCATGAGCTATATCCCTAATGAATATCTTGAGAAATATGCCGACGAGATTTTAAGCAAAGAAGAAGAACGCAAGCAGATTTACGATAAAGTTCTTGACAATAAAATTATTGACTACATCTTTGAAACCGTTAAATTGAATGAGATAAAAGTCAGCCAAGAAGAATTTAAAAAATTATTTGAATAAAAATTAATATTATGGGCTCTAACAACGATTTTCGCAAATATGCCACAAAACACTTAGGCATAAATAGTTTAACTTTCGATGAATATACATCAGTATATAATAATTACATTTCGCCTACAATTATTGAAGAACGACAACTAAATATTGCATCAATGGACGTTTTTAGCCGTCTTATGATGGACAGAATAATCTTTTTAGGACTACCAATAGACGATTACGTTGCAAACATAATTCAGGCACAACTATTATATTTAGAATCGAATGACCCCAATAAAGATATCCATATTTATTTCAATACCCCAGGAGGCTCTGTTTATGCCGGTTTAGGAATATATGACACTATGCAATATATTAGTTCCGACATTGCTACAATATGCACAGGCATGGCTGCTTCAATGGGGGCTGTTTTACTATGTGCCGGTACAGCAGGGAAAAGATCAGCCTTAAAACACAGCCGTATAATGATACATCAACCAATGGGAGGAGCTCAAGGTCAAGCTTCGGATATTGAAATTACGACAAGACAAATTCTTACACTGAAAAAAGAACTTTACGAAATAATTGCTAAACATAGTAATAAAACTCTTGCAAAAGTTGAAAAAGATTCAGATAGAGATTTTTGGATGACTTCCGAAGAAGCTAAAAAATATGGAATGATAGACGAAGTTCTTTATCGAGACAAATAACAAAAAAGACATATCATATTATGGATAAATGCAGTTTATGTGGACGAAAGAAAAGTGAAGTAAATATACTGCTTTCAGGTGTTGACGGACACGTTTGTGATGATTGCATTATTAAAGCATATGAGCTTATTCAAGAAGAGTTCGGGACTAATGATTTTAATATTGGCGAACTAAAACTTCTAAAACCTAAAGAAATTAAAGCATTTCTTGACCAATATGTAATAGGACAAGACTATGCTAAAAAAGTCATCTCCGTAGCTGTTTATAACCACTACAAAAGGTTGAGACAACAAAAAGATAAGGAAGAAGTTGAATTAGAAAAGTCAAATATTATTTTAGTTGGCGAAACTGGTACCGGCAAAACTTTAATTGCAAGAACAATTGCAAAAATGTTACAAGTACCTTTCACAATAGTTGATGCAACAGTACTTACCGAAGCCGGATATGTAGGAGAAGATATAGAGAGTTTATTGACTCGCTTATTACAAGCCGCAGACTACAATGTAGATGCTGCAGAAAGAGGTATTGTTTTTATTGACGAACTTGATAAAATTGCAAGAAAAGGAGACAATCCCAGTATTACACGTGATGTCTCCGGCGAAGGCGTTCAACAAGGCTTGTTGAAATTACTTGAAGGCTCTATTGTAAATGTCCCCCCACAAGGAGGACGTAAACATCCTGAGCAAAGAATGATTCCGGTTGATACCAAAAATATTTTATTTATTTGCGGAGGAGCTTTCGAAGGTATAGAAAGAAAAATTAGCAATAGGCTAAACACTCAAATTGTAGGCTATGGTGCTCATAAAAAAAGAGAGAACATAGACAAAGAAAACTTATTGCAATATATTGTGCCTCAAGACCTGAGAGCATTCGGACTAATACCCGAAATTGTTGGAAGACTACCAATTTTAGCTCATCTTGACCCATTAAGCAGAGATACTCTAAAACGAATTTTAACCGAACCCAAAAATTCATTAATAAAGCAATATGTATTGCTTTTCGAAATGGATGATGTAAAACTTATTTTTGAAGATGAAGCAATAGATTATATTGTTGACAAAGCTGTTGAATTTAAATTAGGCGCCAGAGGATTAAGATCAATTTGCGAAACAATAATGCTTGATGCAATGTTCGACATTCCTAAAAAAGGCAATAAATTTAATATTACTAAAGAATTTGCAGAACAAAAACTTGATAAAAACACTAAGGGTAGATTTAAAAGTGCTAGTTAATTTATTGATTTCAATTAAAAATTAAGTGATATAAATACAATTTTTCATTAAACAAACTCAAAAGAAATAAGTTTTTTTTCAAGTTTGCAAAATTTTACGAAATTTGCAGGCTCAATTTTTATTGAATATGTAATTAAATATATAATGTAAAACTAAAAACAGAAAAAAATGAACATTCCATTAATTTTTTGGGTAGTTCCTGTTGCATCATTATTGGCATTAGTTTTTGCCTATTTTTTCTTCAAACAAATGATGAAAGCAGACGAAGGTACTGACGACATGAAAAGAATTGCACTACATGTACGTAAGGGTGCAAATGCTTATTTGCGTCAACAATACAAAATTGTTATAATTGTTTTTTTAGTAATCACTGTAATTTTTAGCATCTTAGCATACGGCTTGGGTATTCAAAATCCGTGGGTACCGTTTGCATTTATTACAGGAGGTACTTTTTCGGGATTAGCCGGATATTTTGGCATGAGAGCAGCCACATTTGCTTCTGCTAGAGTTGCTAATGCTTGTAGAACATCCTTAAACGGTGGACTTCGTCTTGCTTTTCGTAGTGGTGCTGTTATGGGGCTGGTTGTAGTTGGTTTGGTTCTTCTGGATATTTCCTTATGGTTTATCGTGCTTAATTATTTCATTCCCGAAATGGAAGCAGGATATAAATTAATGACTATCACAGCAGTAATGCTTACATTTGGTATGGGTGCTTCAACTCAGGCATTGTTTGCTCGTGTTGGTGGAGGTATTTATACTAAAGCTGCTGATGTTGGTGCCGACTTAGTTGGAAAAGTAGAGGCTAATATTCCCGAAGATGACCCACGTAACCCTGCAACTATTGCCGATAATGTTGGAGATAATGTTGGAGACGTTGCAGGTATGGGAGCCGACTTATTTGAATCATTTGCTGCATCTATTCTTGCATCGGCTCTGCTTGGTGCTGCTGCTTTTATTGGTAGTGGCGAAACTATTCAAACAAATGCTGTTTTAGCTCCTATGCTTATTGCTGCAATTGGAACAATACTATCTATTTTTGGAATATTCTTAGTAAGAACCAAAGAAGGTGCAACTCAAAAACAATTATTAAAATCTCTTAATATTGGAGTTTATGTAAGTGCTGTTCTTATCGTAATTGCATCATACTTTATTCTATATTTCCTCAATATTCCCAATTATGTTGGCATTTGGGGTTCAATTATTATCGGTTTACTTGCAGGTATAGGTATCGGACAATCAACCGAGTATTTTACTGCTTCGGCATATAAACCAACCCAAAGAATTGCAAAATCGAGTGAAACAGGTCCAGCAACTGTAATTATTAGTGGTGTTGGAACCGGACTGATTTCAGCAGCAATTCCTTTAGGAATTATTGTTGTAGCAATTACCTTAGCTTATTCTTTTGCAACAGGTTTTGACTTTAACTTCTCTAATCTTAATATCGGACTTTATGGAATTGGTATAGCAGCTGTTGGAATGCTTTCTACCTTAGGCATTACACTCGCAACTGACGCATACGGACCAATTGCCGACAATGCCGGTGGTAATGCCGAAATGAGTCATCTAGACCCGGAGGTTCGCAAACGTACCGATGCTCTAGACTCCCTCGGAAATACTACTGCTGCAACAGGTAAAGGATTTGCTATTGGTAGTGCAGCTCTTACTGCATTAGCACTTTTAGCTTCATATTTCGAAGAGGTTAGAATGATGTTTGTTAATTTTCTTGATAAACCAAATGAACTAATAAATGGTGTGCCTGCAATTGAAGCTGAATTTATTGATTTCGTTCATCATTACAATATTCACTTAATGAATCCAATGGTAATAGTTGGTATCTTTATTGGCGTTTTAGCAGTATTTCTTTTTAGTGGTATGACAATGAATGCAGTTGGACGTGCAGCCCAAAAAATGGTTGACGAAGTTCGCCGCCAATTCCGTGAAATTGCCGGAATTATGGAAGGTAAAACAGAACCGGATTATGCTCGTTGTGTAGAAATATCAACAAAAGGTGCTCAAAAAGAAATGCTTACTCCTTCATTAGTCGCATTACTTATTCCTGTGGTAGTAGGTTTAATATTTGGTGTTGCCGGTGTTACAGGACTACTTATCGGAACAATCTCATCAGGTTTTGCCCTTGCTATATTTATGGCTAATGCCGGTGGAGCATGGGATAATGCTAAAAAATATATCGAAGAAGGTAATCACGGGGGGAAAGGATCCGAAGCTCATAAAGCTACCGTTATTGGAGATACCGTTGGAGACCCTTTTAAAGATACATCAGGACCAAGTTTAAATATACTGATTAAACTTATGACAATGGCCTCAGTTGTTACAGTTGGTATTGCGGTTACTTATCACTTGCTATAGTATTTAAAATATTTAATAATGAAAATGCGTCTGAACTTCGGACGCATTTTTTTGTTATTTTTATTGTTTGAAAAAATCCTAAACAGATGAATTTTAAAAATATAGTAATTACATTAACACTCATCCTAAGCAGCTTAGGTTTGTTCTCCCAAAAAATCCTTGAAGCACCAGACTTCTCATTAACCGACACAGAAGGAAATACATACAATCTTTACGAAGAATTAGATTCAAATAAAGTAGTGTTCCTATATTTTTTCGATATTAATTGCTACAACTGTGTAACACATATTCCAGAATTAAACAGTTTATGGCAATATTATGGAAGCAACGGAAACGCAGTTTGGCTTTGGGGAATTGAATTTTATGAAACATATAATAGCCAAACAATTGCAGAGTGGGGAAACACAAATAATGTTGAATTTCCACTTTTCTCTATCGGTCATGCTACAAATGTTCCGCAACTATATGATATAAATTATACACCTCAACTATTTATTATTTGCCCTGATAAAACCCGAGCATTTATCAATAATAACGAATACGAAAATTTTGCGTTTTATGTTAACTCTTGTTTAAATACTAATATTGATGAACATACTTCAGATAGTTTTCTTCAATATAAATATAACGGTGTTAATATAAAAAACCCTACAGATTCTGAAATTAATATAGATTTATTTGACATTACCGGCAGAATAATAATTAGTGATAAGCTAAATCCTCAAAAGTCAAAATTTATTAATATCCAAAATCAAAGTTCAATCTATGTTTTATCAATTAGAAATGAAAAAGAAATACTTTTGCAAAGAAAAATAGTAATTGGTTTATGACATTTAAATTAAAACTTGCATTTGGTTTACTGATACTATTTAATGTATCGTGCATAACTACTTACAATTATAATTTAAGTATTAGTGGGATAGAAAACTATCACGCCACACAAAATGCAGTTTTGCAATATATACCATATTCTGTTGATGCTGCAAAAGGGACAATCGCAAATGATATAGAAATAATTAAACAACAGCTCGACTCCAAACA
>JAQVOJ010000139.1 GCA_028702675.1 Bacteroidales bacterium | reverse complement strand
TGATCATTACGAGCCTGCTAAGTCTTCTCCTTGCATGGCCGTCATTGAGACTGAAAGGTGATTATTTTGTTCTTGCAACATTGGGTTTTCAGTTAATCGTTTTTACCATTCTTTACAATTGGGTTTCAGTTACCCGCGGGCCTTATGGTATCCCGGGGATCCCCAACCCAAAATTGTTCGGCGATATTGAAATTTCGGGTTTATGGGCGTTCTTTGTGTTGAGTTTGGTACTCGTAGTCGTTGTCGTATTCCTTTTCCACAACCTCATCCATTCTCCTTTTGGAAGAGCGCTTAAGGGAATTCGTGACGATGAACTTTCCATGCAAGCATTGGGCAAAAATGTAACTGCACTGAAAATTCAGGCATTTGTTATATCCAGTGCATTTATTGCCATTTCAGGATTTCTGTATGCAACCTATGTATCCTATATTGACCCGACAAGTTTTAATCTGGATGAATCCATTTTTATTCTTTCGGCACTTATAGTGGGAGGATTGGGCAATATCCGTGGACCGGTAATCGGTGCATTGGTAGTTATCTTGCTGCCCGAAGCTTTACGCTTTATTGGGTTACCCGACAGTGTTGCTGCAAATATACGCCAGATTATCTACGGGCTAGCACTTATTGTTTTAATGCGATTCCGTCCCCAGGGAATTGCAGGTAATTATGCAATCAAGTAAAATGGGTGATATATTAACCATACAATCCCTCTCCAAAGGTTTCAGCCGACAGGTAAAAAATTCCGCCGGCGAAGATATTGATGAACAATATTGGGTTATTCACCAGCTATTTCTAAATGTTCCCCGGGGCAAGGTGATCGCCCTGATTGGTGGAAACGGAGCAGGCAAAACTACCCTTTTCAATATTATTTCAGGATTTATTATGCCGGATTCAGGTAGCATTTTGTATAAGCCTGACGGAAAAAATCTTGAACTATCGGGAATGTCTCCCCACCTTATCACTAGGGCAGGCATAGGGCGCATGTTCCAGGACAATCATATTTTTAGAGAGATGAGTGTGCTGGACAATATGCTGGTTGCAGATTCGGCATATCTAGCAGAAAGACCTTTCAGATCACTTCTGTTCCGAAATAAAAACCGGAAAGAAGAAAACTGCAGGTTGGCTAAAGCCATGGATATCTTTGAAAACCTCTTTGTTGTTGATAATCCTTTCTTGGAAAAAAGAAAACAGCCTGCCGGAAACCTATCATATGGTCAACAACGTTTGTTAGGCCTCGCAAGATTGTTTATGCGTAATTACGAATTATTGTTGCTTGATGAACCAACAGCCGGGGTGAATCCGGAAGTAATTGAACAAATTAAGCAATTAATACTTAATTTTATCAAAAATAATCAGACTGTATTGCTGATTGAACATAACCTGGAGGTAGTGAAGGATATTGCCGATTTTTGTTGTTATATGGAAAATGGCAGGATTGCTTTGATGGGCACACCAGAGGATGTAATCGGTAACGAAGAAGTGCAAAAATCTTACATGGGATTGTAATATGTTGTCAATTAAGAATTTATGTGCAGGATATACTAAAGACAATCCAATTTTGAACGGATTAAATCTGACCGTAGAAGATGGTGATGTGGTTGGAATACTAGGGCGCAACGGAAGCGGAAAGTCTACTCTGGCTAAAGCCATTTGTGGCTTGATACCTTTTGTAAGTGGGGGAATTTGGCTTAATGGTGAACAAATCCTCGGTAAATCAACTTCTGAAATTGCTAAAAAAGGTGTTGGATTTTTGCAGCAGGGAGGAAGAGTATTCGATAACATGACAGTATTGGAAAATATTAATTTTGTTTGTTACGGGTTAAAAAAAGAAGAAAAGCGGAAAAGATTACTTAACATTAGAGAATGGTGCAATCTGCTTCAAAAACAAGACAGACAAAAAATGAAAGCTTCTTATCTTAGCGGAGGAGAAAAACACCAATTGGCATTAGCTATGGTTCTATTACAGAACCCTACGTTTTTAATTCTTGATGAACCCAGTGCTGGATTGTCTTTTTTAAATTCTAAATTTTTATTTCAAACTATTAAAAAATTAAAAGAGAGCAATTTAAGAGGCATTTTATTAATTGAGCAAAATTTAAGTATTGCAGAAAATTCCTCTAATAAGGTATTATTTATGCATGAAAGCAAGTTCATCCAAAAGAATAAAGTAAATATTATTTCCTGAGATAAATAAATATAAGTATAAAATGAAAATTTTAAAATTGCCATCACGGCTACTAATTACATGCATTCTGACTTCTTCTATGTTTGTTTTTGGATGCAAGAATCAAAACGAAAATATTATTAGGATAGGAGCAATTCTTCCATTAACAGGTGCTTTATCAGAAATTGGCACAGATGAAAAGTTGGCAATTGATATGGCCGTTGAGGAATTTGATGTCAAGAAAAAAATAAAAATTGAATATCGAGACAGTAAAGGTAATGTTAAGGAATCTTTGTCCGCTGCTGCACAATTAATAAATCAAGGAGTTAATAAAATAATACTTTCTACTACTTCAGTTGTTATAGCTAATCTAGAAAAATATCAAGATACGGATTTGTTGTTTTTGGCACAATGCATGGCTCCCCAAGTAGTAAGAAACTATAAAAATGCCTTAAGAATCTACATTTCGGTTGATCTTGAAACTGATTTAATAAAAGATTATGTAAATAAAAATCAATATGGTAAATTAAGTTATTTTTATATTAATAATGATTTCGGACAATCAGCAATAAATGAAATAAAAAGTAAAATCAACAGTAATATTGAAACACAAATAGAATCTTTTAGTTATCAAGATAAAAACTATCAAAACCAGATTTTAAAAATTATTAATTATAATCCTGATGCTATCATTATTTATAGTTATCCTCAACAATGGCTTAACATTTTAAAGCAAGTAGAACAATATAAATTTGAAAATAAAATAATTGCCAACAGTGGTGCAAGTTTTCTATTAAATGAAATTGAGGAACTCAAAATATCCAAAAAATTAGTCGTCCCTCTGCCAAAATATATTTATGAAAAGAATGATACATTAATTAATAAATTTAAAGACTTATTGGCAAAAAGAACGTCTAAATCAGCCAACTATGATATCATTTATTTTTATGATATGATGAAAATTCTAATTGAAAACATATATGCATATCCCAATGCAAATAATTCTGAGCTTATAAATTTTATTACTTCCAAAGATTATATCGGTATCAGTGGTGATTTGAAGTTTTTTGAAAGAGACATTAAGTCTTTAGATTTAAAATTAAGTGAAATAGATGAAATTAAAGAGTATTGATGTTTATCTTAAAAACTTTCTGCCATGTCAATAGATCAGGACCAAAAACCTCAAGTTGATTTTTATCTTAATTTTTTTCCTAAGAATCTATCAGATTTCAATGATTCTCACAAAAATGAATTTTCCCAGTTATTTGACGGATTGATCGAAAATAAATTAAGTAATCAAGAATTACATATTCTTATTCTAGGTGTTGGAGCCGGTTATTTTGAAATACCTCTCCTTTATTATCTATACAATGAATACCCAAATATAAAATTGAATATTACGGCAATAGATAAAAGCAAGAGGTACCTTTCAATTTTTTGTAATGCTGTAAATGAAATCGTTGAAGATATAAGCTCACCATTTACAAGAGACAGATTCAAAACAATAAACCAAAACTCAAAGCCAGACGTCCCTTATTCAGTAAAAACAGACCGTCTGGAAATCCAAACAGAAGTCAAAAATATTGAACAAGATTATGAGGAAAATCCAGAGTATGATGGATGTTTGTCATTTAAATCAAAACAATATGACATCGTACTATGCTCATTTATACTTAATCATATAAACTTCTGGCGATCGTTACTTGTTGAAATAAGAACATGTTTAAAACCTCAGGGACGATTATTAATTTCTGAAATATCTGGAGATTCTTTGTTGCTGAATGGGAATCTAAGTAAATGGAAAGCTTATAAAACTAATGGAACAAGTTCTACAGAATTATTTAACTTTTTTAAGAAATTCTATTCTACCGATTTTTCAATCCTAAGTGACAACTCAGAAGTGTCTGCTATTAATATTGACCTTGCGAACAAATTTTTACACGAAATTGAATTAAAAAGTACTCAGAGCGTTGAGATTCTGCTTGATGCATTTTTCACAAACAAAAACGAATTATTTTCGGCAATTGAGAATAAAGTATATTCATGTTTTACCGAAAATGTTAAGTTTCATAGTGTTTATTTTGGAAAAGATATAACTAAAAATCTTGAAAGTGATAAAAGTGATAAAAATTCTATCACTTTTACTTCAAAAGTTAAATGGTATGTATATAAAAAAATATCTGGCCAACCATCAAAAATATTATCCGATGGAAAGTATGGAGTAACCACTAATAATTTAAATGATTACACGATTTCGATGATAAATCAATTTCAATGGCTGCTCTATCAAAAAAATCCACTTTCCCAAATTCTTCCTGATGCGCCTAATAATCTTCGAGACTTTTTATCATTTAAAATTTATAAAGCATATAAGATTTTAAGAAGTCATGAAATATTGCTGAATAATATACGTGTTGCAAACATTTCTTTCAATAATCCATATTTTAAATTTGATGAAGAAAAATTTTTCAAGGGAATGTTTCTCTTCTTTACAAATAGCACTCTAAAAAAAGACATTAGAGAATCTAATATATTAAAAGCAAAAGAATATTTTGAAAATTTACAGAATAATTTAGATAAGAATTTTACGAATCTTTCCTTCTTTTACAATAACTTAAGCCATTATATCCCATCAAGATTTGTTATTAAATTCAAAATTAATAATGACACGAGCCCGTCTGTTAATTTTTTATATAGTCTGTATATTTCAGAGGTCCAAATTTGTTTCAACCCCTCAAAGGCTCTTACCTTTGAAAATTTTGACCCTTATTTGAAAGAGGCAATTGGTGAGAATAAGATTAAAAGCAATTTAAAATCCATAACACAATCTCTGCACATTGCATTTGATTTGTATAATGAATGTTTTATCTACTTTTTCCCAGTTATCATACATATACCTGACGAAAAAGAAAAGCAATTCTTAAACTTATTACTGGTAAGTGATTCTGAGTTATCAGAAGAAGAAGTCGGTTACTATAGTGAATTAATTTATAAATTTGAATATGTCATAGATTATAATGGAGCTATTAACAACTTCCATTTTAAGAATAAAATTTTAAATCAACAATTAAAAACAGCCATAATCTCTATTCTTGTTGATTCATATGCCCATAACATCAGCGCTCATAGCCTGGCAGCTCTGAAATGGTGGATGGATTTGCGTAATAAAATGCTTGATAAAAGATTTAAGGTCCCCGATACCGGATTAACATTAAGCTGCATAC
>JAQVOJ010000051.1:17240-21596 GCA_028702675.1 Bacteroidales bacterium | reverse complement strand
TTTCATATATTATTTTCATGGCAAGTTTGATGTTTTCCTCACTACAACAAAGAATGTCGTCAAAATAATTCATCATAATTTCATAATTTAAATCTCCTACCGAAGTAAGAAGACCATCAGCAATAGTTTGAGGTTTATTTGCGGGAAATCTTTTTTTATGCTTAAAAGACTTATAGGCATCGTTTGCGTTTTCGGGTTCGGTGGCAATGATCTTGATATCTGTTTTTAGTTCTCGTGCTGCTATCGCAGTTCCTCCCATAAGTCCACCACCACCTATTGGTGCCATAATTACTTCTAAATTGGGAATTTCGTTTATAAATTCGATTGCTGCTGTGCCTTGTCCTGCTATAATATTATTATTGTCGTATGGATGTATGAATTTTGCACCTGTTTCTTTCATTATTTTTGCGGCACTTGATTCTCTTGCTGCTTGTGTAGGTTTACAAAATTGTATTATTCCTCCATAGTCTTGTACTGCTTGAACTTTTACCTTTGTTGCCGTTTCGGGCATTACAATGTACGCAGGGATGTTACGCCACGAGGCTGCCAATGCCAATGCTTGGGCAAAATTCCCTGACGAGTGGGTAACCACACCGGCTTTTAATTCTTCATCATTTAGAGAGAAAACAGCGTTTGCTGCTCCTCTTATTTTAAAAGAACCTGTTTTTTGGAAATTTTCACATTTAAAAAAAAGTTCTGCACCTATGTATTTATTAATAAGCTTACTTGTTAAAACTGGAGTTTTATGGATATGCTCCGAAATTCTATTTGTTGCTGCTTGTATGTCGCTTAATTTTATCATTCTACAGTTCGGGATAAAAAGCATTTTCGAAATGTTCAATGCTTAGATTTTTATTATCTGTTATTATGGTAATTACATCGAAACGAGCCTCGTTATCAATTTCATTGATTATTAAATACTCGTTTGCTGCATTAACTAAATATCTTTGTTTGCTTTTTGTAATAGCGTCCGAAGGGTGTCCCCAAAGTTCTTTACTGCGGGTTTTTACTTCAACAAACACAATCTTATTTTTATGTTTTGCAATAATATCTATTTCGAGATGTCTAATTCGCCAATTGAGTGCAATAATTTCGTAACCCTTTTTAATAAGGTATTCTTTTGCGAGTTCTTCTCCGTAATTTCCTGTTATATTGTGTTCAGCCATAAAAAAACCCGGATAATTGTCCGGGCATAAATATAATATATTAAAACTAATGTTTAATTATTTTGATACTATTAATTTTTGAGTTTTAACTAAATTGTTACCATCAAAAGTTCTAATAAAATAAAGTCCGTTACTCCATTTAGAGCAATCAATATTCACATGTTGATTACTAAATGAAGTACTGTAAATCAATTCTCCTAAAACATTACAAATTTCAATATTTGAAATGTTATTTGATACTTCAATCGAGAAATTGTTTTGTGCAGGATTTGGAAAAACACTGAATTCGGAAATAAACTGCGATGATAAGATTGTAAAATCAGTTGAATATTCAACTATAAAAAATGCTTCAGGTCCATTTTCTTCAAACACTATATACTTAACGGTAGAGGTGCCTTCTATTCCCATACAGTAGTATTCCACACTAAATCCATCGTAAGATTCGCCTGATGCCAAAGTTAAAGCCTCTGTTTCCATCGTAAAAGGAGGCAAACATGCACCATTCCAACAAAAACTATTGGAGGTACCTTCTACGATGTCAATATATTCTTTTTTAACTTTAAGGTCTAAGCTATTAGTAGATTGATTTTGTATAATCAAAGAAAGAATTGCCGGAGTATTAATAATATTGACATCGACTGCCACTTGAATTGTTTGTCCGTTAATAATTTCATCAGTTATATCTTTTATAACTATATCTTGAGCCGATAAGCTTAATGTGATTATAGAGAAAACCAAAAATGTAAAATATCTTTTCATAATTATTTTATTAAGACTAATTTAAACTAATGGCAAATATACATAATTATAAAAGCTTTTTTACGCATATGTATGGTCATTTTATACTAGGTGTTTTTATATTACTATTTTACGATTGTTTTGCAAACTCATAATTATAAAAACTTTGATTATTATTGCAGAATTATTTAATGTTAAAAATATTTCAAATGAAGATCAGATTAATTTTATTAGTATTTATATACATTTCCTGTTTTAGTTTTGGACAGAAGAAAGTATATATCAATCAAGATGTTAAAAGCATGAATAGCGATTTTGTAATCGAAAATTCTGCACATATTAAACCAATTATTACCGAGAAGAATGTAAAAACTTCAGTCCAAAGGAAGCCTTTACACGAAGTATTTACAAGTTCAACTTGCGGAAATTGTCCTGCTGCAAATGCAACCATTGATGCAGTTGCACTTAATCCTAACAATATTGATGATTGTACAGTTATAAAGTATCAGGTTTCGTGGCCTGGAGCTGGAGATCCTTATAACACTCCAGAAGTAGGACAAAGAAGGAGTTATTATGGAGTTACTGGTGTGCCGGAATTTTATGTAGATGCTAACGAAGATACAGGAACAGGTTATTCACAAACAAAATTAAATAATTATGCTGCTGTACCGGCATATTTCGAAATTGATGCTACTCATACAATCGAAGGATACGATATTGTTGTTGACATTAATATTACCCCATATATGGATTGGCAAGGTAAGTGTAGAATTGCAGTTGTTGAAAAGCAAACAACGGGTAATGTTGGTACAAACGGCGAAACAGAGTTTCATAATGTTATGATGAAAATGTTGCCAAATCCTACAGGTCTAACAATAAATCTTACAGACGGAACTCCTTATAGTTTTCAAGTAAGTGGCAATATGTCAAGTACATTTGTTGAGGAAATGCATGATTTAAGAGTTGTCGTATTTTTACAAGACGATAGCAATAAAGAAGTAATGCAATCAAATTATTCTGAATTTGTACCTACTGCTACTGATATAGTTTTAACAGACTTAAATGTAACAAGCACATATAGCGATTGCGCTTTGGGAAGTGAAGAAGAAGTAAGTATTGAAGTTTTCAATTTTGGTGAAGAATCAATATCTGATGTTGATGTGTCTTATTCAATCGATGGAGGTGAATTAGTTGAAGAAATATTAGAAGGTCCAATTGCTTCAATGGAATCAGTCAGTTTTACTTTCTCTCAAAAGGCAGATCTTTCTGAGGTGGGAGTTCATAATATAGTTGCCAATATTAGTTACGAAAATGATGAAATATTAACTAATAACGAACTTGAAGTACTTGCCGTTTCGGGTGATGCAACAATGAATGTCTATATCGATTTTGATAATTATCCCGGAGAAACCTCTTGGGATCTGTATGATGAGGAACTGGGTGTAGTTGTTGCCTCTGGTTCAGGATATTCCGTTGGCGTTACAAACGAAAACTATTGTGTTATTAGTTCTCATTGTTATGAATTTACTATTTACGATGCATATGGTGATGGTATTTGCTGTTCTTATGGAAGTGGGTCTTATTCTGTAAATTATTTTGGTGAAGAAGTTGCTAGTGGAGGAAGTTTTGGTTCTTCGGAATCAACTTCTATTGATGCTGTATTAGACTTAACATTTGATGAAGAAATGTGGTTTTGTACTGGAGAAAGCATTGTATGGGATACAAATGGTATTGGAATATTCAGCCATCAACCAGGCGAGATAGATAACCAAACTCCGGGTACAACAAATGTTACATATACAATTAACGAAGGCTCCGGCTGCGAGCTTAGCACTTCTTTCGATATTATTGTAGTTGATAATACTATTGATATTACTAATGATGATATTGTAATTTGTGCCGGTGAAACGGTTGAATTCCCCGAAGGATATGGAAGTTTTGAACCTGAAACTATCGATAATTTAACTCCTGCAACTACAACTGTTACCTATACAATTAACGAAGGAATGAGTTGTGAAAATAGTACAAGTTTTGATGTAACTGTAAATCCTATCCCAGAGATTGATATTACTTGCGAAGACCTTTCGTTTTGTTTGAATAATTCTGTAGAACTTCCAACTGGATCGGGAACATTTTCTCCTGCAAGTATAGATAATACAATACCAGGGATTACTTCTGTAACTTATACAACTACTCCAAATGCCGAAGGATGTGTTGACAGTTGTAGCTTTGATGTTGAAATCATAAATACAGTTATTGATATTACTCCTGAAGATATTATTGTTTGTTTAGGACAAGAGATTGTTTTTCCGGAAGGCGAAAATGGTATTTATAATCCTACTTCTGTTGACAATATGATTGCTGGTACAACAACTGTAAACTATATAGTAGCAGAGGGAACAGAGTGCGAGAACACAATTAGTTTTGATGTAACTGTAAACCCACTTCCCGA
>JAQVOJ010000051.1:0-17140 GCA_028702675.1 Bacteroidales bacterium | reverse complement strand
GTATTTATAATCCTACTTCTGTTGACAATATGATTGCTGGTACAACAACTGTAAACTATATAGTAGCAGAGGGAACAGAGTGCGAGAACACAATTAGTTTTGATGTAACTGTAAACCCACTTCCCGAAATTGATATTTCTTGCGAAGACCTTTCGTTTTGTTTGAATAATTCTGTAGAACTTCCAACTGGATCGGGAACATTTTCTCCTGCAAGTATAGATAATACAATAACCGGGATTACTTCTGTAACTTATACAACTACTCCAAATGCCGAAGGATGTGTTGACAGTTGTAGCTTTGATGTTGAAATCATAAATACAGTTATTGATATTACTCCTGAAGATATTGCTGTTTGTTTAGGACAAGAGATTGATTTTCCGGAAGGCGAAAATGGTATTTATAATCCTACTTCTGTTGACAATATGATTGCTGGTACAACAACTGTAAACTATATAGTAGCAGAGGGAACAGAGTGCGAGAACACAATTAGTTTTGATGTAACTGTAAACCCACTTCCCGAGATAGATATTGCTTGCGAAGATTTAGTTTTCTGTTCAAGCGAACCCGTTGAATTTCCTGATGGTACAGGAGTGTTTGAACCGAATGAAGTAATTGATCCTGTTACTAATATTACATACACAACTTTGCCATCTGATGAAGCATGTGTTAATGTTTGCGAATTTACAATTGAAGTAATAAACGACGAGATTGATATTACTGCTGACGACATATTTGTTTGTCAGGGTGAGGTAATAGAATTCCCAACAGGAATGAATGGAATATATAATCCGGTGAGTGTTGATAATACCATAGTAGGTACAACAACAGTTCAGTATGTTGTTGCAGATGAAACAGATTGTGAAAATATTGTGGAGTTTGATGTAACTGTACTCGAATTGCCTACTGTTGAAATTTCGGTTGATGAAAACTATTTGCTAAGTACCGAAGCTGTTGGTAGCTTGCAATGGTATTTTAATGATAATGCAATTGATGGTGCTGTAGATAACACATATCAATGCACCGAAGATGGCGATTATTACTTAATTGTTGTAGCAGATAACTCTTGTTCTGCCCAATCGAATACCATAAGCGTATCGGGTACTTTTAGTGATTTGGTTGCTTTGGAAGAAGTGGAAATATATCCAAATCCTGCATCAAACCAAATCACAATAACAAATGCACAAAATAGTAAGTTATATATCTATAATATTGCAGGACAGTTAATTAAAACCATTGATAATTCTGATAATAAACTTGATATAGATATTAGCAATTTAGCTGACGGACTTTATACAATAAAAATTGTTAAAGATGGTATTGTTTTAATCAAACGAATTATGATTGAATAAGGAATCAATTTGAGTGTTGAGGTTTTTATTAATATAAAACTTGTAATGCAATTGTAAAAATAAAGCATCAAGAATTTTAAGAATTAGATAATTTTTAATCTTAATTTGGTTTGGTATTTGTTAATCAACATTTAAAAAATATGAGAAACATTATTTTATTGGTCGTAATTACAATATTTTGTAATAGTATTTTGGGACAGGATATTCCAAGCATTCAAATTAAAGATTTAACGGGTAAGCCTGCAAATATACAGGAATTGGTGCAAAACGATGGTAAACCTGTGATATTAACTTTCTGGGCAACATGGTGCAAGCCATGTATAAAAGAATTAGAAGCATTTAATGAAAACTTTTTCGATTGGCAGGATGAAACAGGAGTAAAAATTATAGCAGTCTCGATTGATGAAGCGAGAAGCATAAGCAGAGTTGCTCCATTTGTAAATGGCAAAAGTTGGGAGTTCGATGTTTATACTGACGAAAACTCTGAGCTTAAAAGAGCCATGAATGTAAACGATCCGCCCTTTTTATTTATCCTTAATGGCGAAGGTAAAGTTGTATATCAACATTCTTCGTATATGGAGGGAGATGAAAATCATACTTACGAAATTTTGAAAAAGATAGTTGCCGGACTACCCATAGAATAAAGTTATTAATAATGAAGCATTTTTTATTTACTTCAATTGCAATTTTTTTATTTTCGATATATTATGCTCAGGACCAAAACTGGGGACAGTTTACAGGTAATTTTCAGGGAGACTTCCAGTATTATGTTCAAGATAGTTTAATAGATGCACCTTCTGTGCCAGAGAGGTTTTTAATGAATTCGTTTGCTAATTTTAATTATTCTGCCGGTAAATTTTCTGCAGGTTTTAGATACGAGGGATACCTTAATACTATGTTGGGCTTTCCCAATGCCGGTAATATTAACGATGGAGTAGGCATACCATATCGTTGGGCTGGTTTTGCTGCCGATAATTTTGAAATTACTGTAGGAAGCTTTTACGAACAGTTTGGAAATGGTTTAACATTGCGAACTTATGAGCAAAAATTACTTGGTATTGACAATGCATTAGATGGAATAAGAATAAAATTTAATCCTACAAGCGGGATATATCTTAAAGGTTTAGTGGGAAAACAAAGATATTATTGGGAAAAAGGAGCAGGCATAGTTCGGGGTATAGATGGAGAATTTCATTTAAATGATATTATCAATAAATGGAAAGATAATAGTCTAAGGCTTATTTTAGGAGGTAGTTTTGTCAGTAAATATCAAAAAGATGATAATCCAATTTATGTTTTACCCGAAAATATAGGTGCAGGTGCCGGACGAATTGCTATAAATTATAAAGGTTTTAACATTAACTCTGAGTATTCATATAAAATTAACGATCCTTCTGCAGACAATAATTATATATATAAGTCAGGGCAAGCTTTGTTAATCAATGCTACTTATTCACAAAAAGGGTTTGGAGTATTATTAGGTACAAAATGGGTAGATAATATGAGCTTTAGGTCGGAAAGAGATGCCGGATTAACTGACTTAAGCATTAATCAATTGCCAGAAATTACTCGAAACCATGTTTATTCACTTACTGCATATTATCCTTATGCAACACAACCAACAGGAGAATGGGGAATGCAAGCCGAAGTGTTTTATAATTTTAAACGTAAAACTCCAATTGGAGGTAAATATGGTACTAATGTTTCAGTAAATTATAGTAGGGTGCAAGGTATTACAAAAACTCCTATTAATGATACAACACCAATTGGTTTAGCGGGTACAAGTGGATATACAAATACTTTTTTTAGTATTGGAGATTCATTGTATTTTCAAGATATAAATCTTGAGATTAACAAACGTTGGGGAAAGAATCTAAAAATGCTTTTAATGTATCAAAATCTTAAATATAATTACGATATACTTAGAGGTACAAACGAAAAATTGATAGTTAATGCCCATGTAGCTGTTATCGATCTTACTTATAAATTTAAATCTACAATAGCCTTAAGAGGAGAATTCCAGGCTTTATTTACCGATGAAGATAAAGGCGATTGGGCCTTAGCAACATTAGAATTTAATATCCCCAAATGGTTTATAAATATATCTGATAATTGGAATTACGGTAACTCCAATCCTGATAAACGGGTTCATTATTTTAATACTGGAGTAGGTTACACTAGTGGTGCAAGTAGAATTCAATTATCTTATGGACGACAGCGAGAAGGAATAACTTGTGTAGGTGGTGTGTGCAGGGCCGTTCCTGCTAGTAATGGAGTGTTTTTAACAATTTCAAGTACATTTTAATAATGAAGAAATTTGTAATTATATTTTTATTGTTAAGCTTATCAGTGTTTTTTAATAGCTGCGATGTAATTGAAGAACCTTATATAGAAGAAGGTAGTTTAGTATGGAATGGACGGAAAAGTTTATTATTAGATTTTACAGGTCATACTTGTGGTAACTGCCCCGATGGACATAATAAGATAGAAGCTATTTTAAATAATTATGGTGAAGCAGTTATCCCTGTAGCTATTCATTGTGGGTGGTATAGTAGGATAGAAGGTTCTAATATTAACCAGCCTTTTTATTATGATTTTACTACTGATATAGGTTTTGAACTTGGTGGAGATGGAATTACTACAGGTGGGGCGTTAGGAGTTCAAGGACAACCTATTGGTGTCGTAAATGTTTTAAAAGGAGATGCTCTAAAATCCCCATCGGCATGGGCTTCCGAAGTAGCTAAATATATTAGTTCTTTCCCTCAGTATGAAATAGAAATTGATGCATTTTACAATTCCGTTGATAGTATTATAGAATGTAATGTGATAGTAGAATCAATTACGGAAAATAGAAACGAACTCCATCTTGTTGTTTATGTGTTAGAAAATAATATTGTGCAATGGCAAAGAGATTATGGGTCAGACCCGGAAAATGTCGAAAATTATGAACATAACCATGTTTTAAGGGGTGGATTTAATGGTACTTGGGGAGAAGCAATTGCTGATAAGGTATATACAGAAAAAACTTATCAGACTAAATTAGGAAAAGATTGGGTTCCAAACAATTGTTTAATACTAGCATTCGTTTATAATAGCGAAACTTATGAAGTGTTACAAGCCGAAGAAATTAAGCTTATAGAACAATGATAAAAAAACTGATACTACCAGTACTATTAATGTTTGTGTTTGTAAATCTTAACGCTCAAGAGTTTAGTGCAGGAGTTACCGGAGGTATGGTTATTTCACAAGTTGATGGCGACAGCTTTGGAGGATACAATAAATTTGCAGGAACAGGAGGGCTTTTTGTTCATAATACTTTAGGAGATAGATGGAGTTTCAGAATGGAACTTAAATATATTCAAAAAGGTAGTAAAGCGGTAGATCAAAAAGACCCTGGCACACTATATTATAGAGTAAAACTAAACTATATTGAAATACCTTTTTTGTTCGAATATAATTTGCATGGACTTAAAATCCCTCCAAAAATAGATTTAAACTTTAATAATAAACTTAAAATAACAGCCGGACCTAGTGTCGCTTATCTATTTAATGCTATTGAAGAAGATAATCCTCAATATCCGAACGATGCTACAAATACATTTACAAGAGTAGAAATTGGCGGTCAAATCGGGTTTACTTATTTTATTGGCGAACATTTAGCTTTTGATTACAGATTTTTATACACAGTTTTGCCAATACGATTTTCGCCAAATACAGAATTGTATTACTGGGTTAATTGGGAATTTAACAGAGTAATGACTTTTTCGCTAATGTATCAATTTTAAGAGGAATGAATAAAAATCTAAAAATAGTAACAGCAATAACAGGAGCAAGCGGCTCAATTTATGCAAAATTATTTTTAGAAAAAGCTCTAACATTAAGTGATATTGATAAAGATTTTCTGTCTCTCGTAATTTCTGATTCAGGAAAAGAAGTTGCAGATTATGAGCTTGGTAATGGGTGGACTACTAATTTAAATATTAAAGAATATTCTAATAAAAGTTTTTTTGCTCCATTTGCATCAGGGAGTTCAGAATACGATGCATTGGTTGTAATCCCTTGTAGTATGGGAACACTAGGACGTATTGCCTCAGGCACATCTGAAGATTTAATTTCAAGAGCTGCCGATGTAATGCTTAAAGAAAGAAAGAAATTAATTCTTGTGATTCGCGAAATGCCTTACAATTTAATTCATATTAAAAATATGGAAATTATAAGCTTGGCAGGAGGTATTATTCTTCCCGCTAATCCATCGTTTTATTCTCATCCCCAAAGTATTAATGAATTGGTTATGACAGTAGTAGATAGGGTTTTTGATAATTTGAAAATAGTTCATGACTATAAGCGGTGGGCTCTAAATAAATAAGCTTTATTATTTATTAGTAGTTTATTAAGAATTTATAGAATGATTTAAATTTGCCACTTATTCATTATAAGCAGACTGAACGAGGAATAATCCGTATCCGTATTAAGCATCAAGCTTTTGCTAATACTCCAATATAAAGTTTTAATTCTTCAATTTTGAGCAATTCTGCGGCACAAGCTTCTAATGTAGCACCTGTAGTTACTACATCG
This sequence comes from Bacteroidales bacterium, assembly GCA_028702675.1. Taxonomy (GTDB): domain Bacteria; phylum Bacteroidota; class Bacteroidia; order Bacteroidales; family ML635J-15; genus JAQVOJ01. The sequence continues at coordinate 11,216 of JAQVOJ010000051.1, read as the reverse complement.
TCAACTAAAATTAAATGTTTCCCTTTTGCTATATCAGGATTATTTAATGCAAACTTACCTGAAACATTTTTCCACCTTTCTTCTTTGCTTTTCTTTGTTTGCGTTTCGGTCGCCTTAGTCCTTAAAATAAGGTTATTATATATTTTCCATCCAGTTACTTCACTTAAACCTTTGGCTATTCTCTCGCTTTGATTATAGCCTCTTGTTTTAATTCTTGAAGAGTGTAAGGGAACAGGAACAATTCCTTCTACTTTTGCAAAATATTCTGAACCTTTAATAGAAACTCCCAATTCTCTACCTAAAAACACTCCAATTTCAGGCTTATGTTTATACTTAAGCTTATGTAATAATTTTCGATATCTACTACCTTTATTAAAATAGAAAAGAGCAGTAGCCATTTCAATTTCTTGCCTACCCCAAAAAATCTGAGCAACAGGATTATCGTCCCATAATGGGTAGTCAGTATATGGCATGTCTATAAGGCAGTTTGTACACAATATGTTTTCGCCTTTTATTAATGAATTCCCACATGCTTCGCACTGCTCAGGATAAATAAGAAAAAAGAAATCATTTATCCAACTTAATATATGCTTATGTATATGCATAATAGTTTCCCAAAAATAAAAATTCTAAATCAATTATGGAATTTAAAAATATTTATCATCAAATTTCTGTAAATGAAAATATTAAAAATATTAAAAATTAAGATTATGAAACGTGCAGTATTTTTTTTCGCAGCAGTAATACTAACTGCAACAACTTATTCAGCTAAACTATGTGGAGTAGTTTACGATAAACAAAATGGTAACACAATTTCTAAAGCAAAAGTGTTATTAGTAAAAACATTGGGAGTAAAGAGCACCACAATTACTGATGCAAAGGGATATTTTGACTTTGTATCATTAGAAAATGGGGAATATTTTTTAAGGATAGAAAAGGCGGGATACGAAGTTTATGAGAAAAAAATACATTTAACTGGTGATAAGGAAATTAAAGTTGAACTGATTTTAAAAGCTAAACCCTTAGAGGATATTGTTGTAAACCAAGATTACGAAGCAGTCGAAAGTACGGCTTTATTTAATACGAAATCATCTTGTTATGGGGAGCCTGTAGGAGCGGGCATAGGTTATGCTGGTAATAGCTACGATAATGTAGCTACCGATTGGAATACTGAATCATATGATTTTATTGATGAGAATAATTTTAAAAATACCTTATCCGATCCTCTGTCAACATTTAGTGTCGATGTTGACAGGGCTGCTTATGCAAATATCAGGCGATTTTTAAATCAAAATACTATGCCATATCCTGATGTTGTACGTGTTGAAGAAATGATAAATTATTTCGATTATGATTATCCGCAACCCGATGGAAACCACCCTTTTAGTACAAGTTTAGAGCTTGGTGTTTGCCCTTGGACTAAAGATCACAAACTTTTATTAGTAGGTATTCAGGGAGAAAAAATGGAATCAGAAAATATTTCGCCGGCAAATCTGGTTTTTTTAATAGATGTATCAGGTTCTATGAATAGTTCTAATAAGCTGCCTTTACTTAAACAATCGTTTAAAATTTTAGTTGACCAACTTCGCTCCGAAGACCGTGTGGCAATAGTAGTATATGCCGGAGCAGCAGGTTGTGTATTAGAATCAACACCAGGGAGCGAGAAAGCAAAAATTTTGGCGGCGCTTGATTTACTTGAAGCAGGCGGCTCTACTGCAGGAGGAGCCGGTATTAAGCTTGCATATAAAATTGCAAAAGAAAATTTTATTAAAAATGGAAATAACAGAGTAATATTAGCTTCAGATGGTGACTTTAATGTTGGCGAAAGTAGCGATGCAGCAATGGAAAGACTTATTGAAGAAAAGCGTAACGAAGGGGTCTTTTTAACAATATTAGGTTTTGGAATGGGAAATTACAAAGACTCAAAAATGGAAAAACTCAGCAATAAAGGTAATGGAAATTATGCATATATTGATAATATTCTCGAAGCTAAAAAGATGTTTGTTGACGAACTTTGGGGAACACTTTATACCATAGCAAAAGATGTTAAAATCCAGATAGAATTTAACCCCGCTTATGTAAAAGGATATAGATTAGTAGGATACGAAAACAGGTTGTTAAATAAAGAGGATTTTAACGATGATACTAAAGATGCTGGAGAAATTGGTAGTGGTCATAGTGTTACAGCTCTTTACGAAATAATTCCTGCTGATTCTGATGAAACTGTTGGAGATGTTGATGAATTAAATTATCAAAAGTTAAACATCAAAAAAAGTAATGACTTAATGACTTTAAAACTTAGATATAAACACCCTGACGAGGATACAAGTAGTCTTATTGAAAACAAAATTGGCATATCGTCGTTCGGGAAAATAAGCGATAATTTCAATTTAGCTGCTTCTATAGCTCAGTTTGGTATGCTTTTACGCGATTCTGAATTTAAAGGAGATGCTAGTTACGAAAGTACTCTTGCATTGGCTAAATCTGCTAAAGGCAAAGATGAATTTGGTTACAGAAATGAGTATATTACACTTATAGAGAAAGCGGCTCTCTTATGTAAGTAATTGTTAAATAGTTTGTAAAAAAGAGATATTCGGTTTGCTAATTGGGTATTTCTTTTTTATTTAAAAACTTATTTCTTTTTTTGATTATGTTTCTTGGGATTTAAAAAAATATATTATTTTTGCAGTCCCGAAAGGGAAATAAGTTCTTTGTAATGTTTGTCCGATGGTGTAATGGTAGCACTTATGATTTTGGTTCATACAGTCAAGGTTCGAATCCTTGTCGGACAACACATATTGACCTGTGGTGTAATTGGCAACACGCAAGGCTCTGCGTCTTGAATTCTTGGTTCAAGTCCTTGCAGGTCAACAATAAAAAGCCGCTCTTTGGAGAGTGGCTTTTTTCGTTTTATGCTTTTATTAAATAGAGTTATTGTTTAATGACGTATTGTAAATTAGTTCTTGCCAATTCAATAGAATTTTTATTTTGAGACGCTATTCAGCTAATAAATAATATTTTATTATGTTGTAAAATACAAAAGACTGCTTTTTTAGGGAGCAGTCTTTAAGTGTAAAACTAAATATAACTATTCTAAACCAATAGTCCAACCTTGTGCCCACGAAGGAACATTTATTCCATTACCTGCACCAGTTGCATTTTCATTTTCTGTATATATTGCATTATGCGATTCATCGGTAACTACATCATCGTTAGAGTCTTTCACGACTAAATTAGTTGGAGTATCAACAAATTTTATATTTGTAATTTTTAATGAGTTATCAGAAATATTTGCAATTGACTCATCGCTTCTTACTTCAATACCGGTTTTCCAGTTTTTTATTACAATATTATCAATACTTCCTTTTGTTCCTGCTCTTAGCATTAAGGCTTGTGGTTCAGCTCCTTGATCTCCGCTACCTATTAAGGTAACATTAGAAATTGTAGGATTTGCTCTTGGGCTTGCAGCAAAATCTGATGACCAGTTATCACATTCCATGCCTCTGTTACCAAACCCTCCATTATTTAGTCCAAACCAGTTTTGACCGCCGCCCCTCCAGCCTTCTGTCCAATCGAAGAGGTCATCTTCTATTTTTGATGAAACCAAATGGTTTGCAGTTACTGTTCCCCCGTAGAATTCAATCCCGTCATCGGCATTTTCGTAAATTTGAACATATTCTATTGTTGTTGCATTGCCTACACCAAACAACGAAAGACCATTATATTCTTTTTCGCTGTTAAATGCTGCACCTGAGTATTCAATTCTTAAATATCTGATAGTACCAGAATTGTCGCTATCGTTATTTCCACCATAAGCAACATCTCCAACCTCAGACATTCCGCCACCTGAATTGCAGGTAGCTCTACCGCAAATTACTAATCCTCCCCAATCGCCACGGCTCGGATTATTTAGTCCTGATGTCATTATTACCGGTGATGAGGCAGTTCCGTTAATGTTTATTTTTGCCCCTTGTTCTACAATGATAGCAGCAGAAGTTCCGCCAACGCCTTCGATTCTTGTGCCTGCCGGTACTGTTAAAGTAGCACCTTCTTTAACTTTTACAAGTCCAGACAATTTGTAAACTTTGGATGCATCAAGGCTTACAGATTCTGAAATGTCTCCTTTCCAGTCGTTATGGTCGATAATGTTTTCATCACCATTGTCATCCGGTTTACAAGAGGTCCCAATAATTGCAAATAATGCAATAAACAAAGTTGAGCCTAAAACAACTCTTTTTAGAAATGATTTTTTCATGTTTTTGTGTTTTTTTATTAATTAAGTTTAATACAAATGTATTTGTAAGTATATTAAGGTCTGTTAAATAGGTTTTATTTAATTGTTAAGTGTCGGTTAAGTCTTTATTAGAATGTATAACTTAATCCAAAGCTTACATTTATTCCTCTCTTGTAGGATAATACTGTAATATCTTTATCAAAATTAGCTTGATATGTTTCAATATTTGGGTTAAGAATATTCTTAATATTAATCACTATCTCAAAACTTTTAAGCTCTGTTTTTAAGATGAAATCAAGCGAACTGAAGGATTTTTCTATAATATCACCTCTTTGATTTGTTCCGATTGCATAAATACGGTCAGAGAAGAAATTGTAAGCTATGCTAACCATAACTTTATTTTGGTTTTCGTTCCAAATCTTAATATATGAGACGTCTGCATTTAATAGCCATTCTGAGGCTCCTGTAAATCTTGCATTTTCGTTAGTAAATTGTACAGCATATCTTGTTTCTTCTTGTACTTTTTCTGAATTAAGCTCTTGGTCTGTGTGCATATATGAGGCATTTGCTCCTGCAATAAGTTTATTTTTATAAGTGCTGATAAACTCTTTTCTTGCTTCAAGCTCAAAGCCTGCCACATATCCCCAATTACCTGTGTTAATAAAAGAAATATCGTTTGTTGCAGATGAAATTGTAACTTCATTTATTGGGTTAAGGATATACTTTCCAAAAGCTCCCAATGAAATGATTTCACCCAATCCGGGAAATAGTTCCCATTTTAAATCAAGATTATAATCGTCTGATTCATATAAATCGGGATTTCCTAATTTAACCTGAGTTACATCTTCGTAGATAAATAAAGCTCTTTCTTTAAATTGAGGCAAGGTGTATGTTTTTGACACTCCAAGACGTAAATTTTGTTTTTCATTGATTTTATATCTTGCTACAATTACAGGTAATATTGCAGGTTTTTGTAATAAATCAGATTTGTCTGAAGGATCAAGCTGGGTATTCCATCTTACTTCCTGCATTATATATTCTCCTCTAAGCCCCGTAATTACTACCAAGTTGTGTTTAATATGATATTCAGTATTTAAAAATACACCGTGAATCATTTGTGTGCCGCCATAAACCTGTGGGTCTAAAACATTTGGTACTTGGCTATTTCCCCTAAATGTTTCTATCCTGAAATAGTTGCCATTTTCAAGATTGGCTTGATTAAAGAATGTTGAAAGACTATATGGATCAATAACAGTATTTCTTTGATCGGAGTGAATTCTAAAGTTAAACTGTGTAGCTTCAAATTCTCTTATTTTATATTTAGCCGTATATCCAAATTCCAGTTTTAGCCTATAATTATCTTTGTTGTATTCATTATCACTGTCATTAAAAAAGGTTTTTTCAAATACAGTATTTAAAGCAATTTCATTTTCGTTTAGGTAATGAAAATATCTATGATTGTCGGTAATTTGATTTTGTCCAAAGACGTAATTATTATTCTCCAGCATTCTGAATGTGTTTTGCAATCTATCGGGAATATCGCTGGTTATTTTATTGTATGCCAATCCCCAAGTAAATTTTGAACTTCTGTTTATTTCATGATTACCTAATAGCTGGTTGATTATAACGGTGTTTTTTTCGTATGTATATCTTGTAAGCAGCCCATTATCGAAATCGGCAATGTCTATTATTGTTCCATGATATATTTCTGAGGAATTTTCTGAAGAGTTAATAAATACCAGATTATAATTTATCTTATTATTTTTATTTGCTCTGTATCCCAAGTTTATCATTCCGGTTGTATTTGCATTATACCTATAGTTTTGAAATTTCAGATTTTTTGAGGGGTAACCGGTACTATTAACATTTTTTGTAATTCCTTCTTTAAGATAGATGTCATTATCAAAGCTAAGATTAGCAAAGAAGTTAATGTGTTTGTCGGCTCCAATTATATATTTATTTCCTCCTGAAATTGAAAAACTTTTTCCTAAAGGGGATGTATATGTTGGATCAATAGGATTACTAAACTCGTAATTGTTAATGCTTGCAGGAGGTTTTGAGCTGGTAAAACCTAGTAAATCTGCCCCCTGCTTCACAGGTATTTTGTTCTTATTTATGCAACAGGTATTTATGTTTCCCCCAATTCCCAATTTTAGAAATCTGGAGCCTTTAAAATCTTTTGAAACTATATCTACGTTGCCACCTGCAAAATCGCCAAATAGTTTTGTATTATATACCTTGTCAATCGAAATATACTCTACTATGCCTGTTGAAAAAATGTCAAGCGAAACATTCTTTTGTTCCGGATTATTTGAAGGTATAGGTAGTTGATTTAAGGTTGTAGAATTATATCTGTCGTCAAGTCCTCTTACATATACATCATTGTTTTGTTCAGTTTTGCTAATGCCCGAAACTTTTGCCAGTGCCGAAGCTACATCGCTTGCACCTTTTCTTTCTAATTCCTGAGCACCTATTTGTTGTACTATTTGGGTGGAATTCTGACGTTCCATCAGAAGTAAGTTTTCGTTGTCTTTTTTTACTTCTGCACTTATTTCTACTTCTTTCAGCATTTGCGATTCTGATTCCAGCTCAACGACTATTTCGGTATTCTGTTTTTCTGTTACTTTTATTCCATTAATTGTTTCTGTTTTGTATGAAATAAAAGATACTTGTATGTCGTAGTAGCCTTCACGTAAATTGCTTAATTCAAAATTTCCGTCAAAATCAGTTATAGTTCCGGTATTCGTACCAACAATAACAACATTGGCTACAGGAATAGATTCCCCCGAATCTTTTTCTTTAACAAAACCCTTAATACTGCCGTTTTGGGCATTACTTATTAAAGGCAAAAACATACAAAGCAATGCTATGCAAACCTTTGTAAGTAGTTTATAATCAATAACAAAAAATAGATTCATTTTCTTTTAACTTAATAGTCAAAAGTATTTTTTACAACTTGCTTTAATGTTATGTAAATATTAAGTTATAATTATGAGTTTGTTAAGCTACACTTAATATTTGAGGGTTAATTTGAAGAATAAGTTTAATATGTTTTGGTTTCTTCCAGCTCGCCTTTTTCGTTGTATATTTCCCATGTGCCGGTCTTTTCACCGTTTTTATATTTGAGGATATATCTTAATATGCCTTTATCGTCCCATATTTTCCATGTGCCATGCTTTAAATCTTTTTTATATTTTGCAACAGATATTAAAACTTTGTTTTCATTGTATTTTAACCATTTACCATGTTTTAGACCCTTACTGAATGAACGAATTTCATCAAGTTTGCCATCCGGATAATAGTATTCTGACTTGCCGTGTAGTTCGCCGTTTCTAACAGATAATCGCAACTTAATGTTACCTGAGGGGTATTCTTCAGTAACAGTTCCGGAATAAAGCTCGCCATTTAGATAATAAAAGCCGTCTAATGTAATTTCTTGTGCATAAATTACAGAAAAACAAATACTTAGCAGAAAAACAAAGAATAACCTCATGTATTTAAAATTTGAAAATATAATAACTGTAAAGCTATTACTATTCCCCGAAGAATTAAAATTTACTAAAAGTTTTATTTTACGGGATTAATTTCGATTATAGAATTATTGAAATTTTCTACATCTAATATTGTTTCTTGATAAGAGATGTATGAAACTTTTAATTCGTTGTTATCTGTGTTTTCGGGTATTGATATCGAAAAATTACCATTAAAGTCGGTATAGGTAACAATTCCGGTTTCGCCTATATTTACTTTTACTCCTACTAGATTTTCTTTTGAAACGGAATCAATTATTTTGCCGCTTACAACAACAGTTTTGCTTGTTTCCGATTTTGTATCAGATTTTTGTTTAGTATCTTCATTGTCTGCAGACACTGAAATAATTAGAGCCATACATAACACTGTAAATAGAATTTTCATTTTTTTTTGGTTTAATTTTTTATTGTCAAAAATATACCTAATAAGAATTATATGTGTTAAGGCAAAATTATATGTATGTTAAGTTATTGTAAACCGACTTTAAGATAAACCGCTAATCTTTTTGATTTCGTTGAGTTTATTTAGTGCTTCAAGAGGGGTTAATTTCTCAATATCAAGTTCTTGTATTTGGTCTCGTATCTGCATAAGAACAGGGTCGTCGAGTTGAAAGAAACTAAGTTGCATACCTTCGCGATTGTTTGCAATTTCATCAACAGGTTTATTAAGTTCGTGTGTTTCGTTTTTGCCTTCTAATTGTTCTAGTATTTTTTTTGCTCTGTAAACTATCGATGGAGGCATTCCTGCCATTTGGGCTACATGAATTCCAAAACTATGTTCGCTTCCTCCTGGTTTTAATTTACGAAGAAATATTACTTTGTCTTTTGTTTCTTTTACTGAAACATTAAAATTTCTAATTCGCTTAAAAGATTTCTCCATTTCATTTAGTTCGTGGTAATGAGTAGCGAATAGAGTTTTTGCTTTTGCTTTTGGATGTTCGTGAATGTATTCGGCTATTGCCCAAGCTATACTTATTCCATCGTAGGTACTGGTGCCTCTGCCAATTTCGTCTAGGAGTATTAAGCTTCGTTCCGACATGTTGTTTACGATGCTTGCTGCTTCGTTCATTTCAACCATAAATGTTGATTCACCCATCGAAATATTATCACTTGCACCTACACGAGTAAAGATTTTATCTACTATCCCGATATGTGCATCTTCGGAAGGAACAAAACATCCCATCTGAGCCATAATACAAATCAAAGCCGTTTGGCGAAGTAATGCAGACTTACCTGACATATTGGGTCCGGTAATCATCATTATTTGTTGTGTTTCGCAGTCAAGATATACATTATTGCTAATATAATCTTCGCCAATTGGTAATTGCTTTTCAATAACAGGGTGTCTCCCCTCACGTATATCAATAGAATCGCTTTCGTTTATTTCAGGCCGATTATAGTTATTGTTTAATGAAACTTTTGCAAATGTTAGTAAGCAATCTAATCTTGCAATTATCGAGGCATTTAATTGAATAATTTCGATATAATCTGCTAAACTTAAAACCAATTGATTAAAAAGTTGTGTCTCAAGTTCTAGGATTTTTTCTTCGGCTCCGAGTATTCTATTTTCGTATTCTTTAAGTTCTTCGTTTATATATCTTTCGGCACTTACTAATGTTTGTTTGCGTACCCATTCTTCGGGGACTTTGTCTTTATGAGTATTTCTTACTTCAAAGTAATATCCAAATACATTATTGAAACCTATTTTTAGTGATGATATACCGGTACGTTCAATTTCGCTTTGTTGTATTTTTAATAAATAATCTTTTCCCGAATAAGCAATATCTCTTAAATCGTCTAATTCTTGTGATGTGCCCTTTTTAATTACATTGCCTTTATTAACCTGATTAGGAGGGTCGTCTATTAACTCATTAAAGAGTCTTTGTTTTATTTCGTCGCATGGATTTATTTGGTCGGCAATACTCTTTAATGGAGGTAAATCGGTTTTAGAACACAAGCTTTTTATTGGAATTAATGCTTGCAGCGCATTTCTTAATTGAATCATTTCTCGTGGATTTATTCTACCCACTGCTACTTTTGATATTAGTCTTTCTAAATCACCAATATGTTTAATATTTGAATTTAATTCTTCGGAAATTTCAGTATTATTAATAAAATATTCGACTACATCCAGCCTGGAATTTATTTGCTGTTTATCTTTAAGTGGTAATGCAAGCCAACGCCTTAATAAACGTGCACCCATAGGGCTGGTTGTATGACCTAGTATATCAAAAAGACTTTTTCCATCTTCGTTAACACTATGAAAAAGTTCCAGATTACGAATTGTAAATTTATCAAGCCATACGAATTTATCTTTATCAATTCTTGAGATTTTAGAGATATGTTTTACATTGTGATGTTCAGTAATATCAAGATAATTGAGTATTGCTCCTGCGGCAATTATCCCAATCGTTAGTTCTTCAACACCAAAACCTTTTAAGTTTATTACTTTAAAATGTTTTGTAAGTCTATCGCGGGCATTATCTTCGGTATAAATCCAGTCTTCGAGAGGGAAATAGTTTAAATTTTGACCGAACTTTTCAGTAACATAGGATTTATATTTCCTTTCAATTAATACTTCTTTGGGGTTAAAACTCTGCAATAATTTGTCGATATAGTCGGCGTTCCCTTCGCTTAGCAGATATTCGCCTGTAGAAACATCCATAAAAGAAATACCGTAATAATTTTTATTTACATAAATGCTTGCCAAAAAATTGTTTTCGGTGTGTTCCAATACATTATCGTTGTAAGAAACACCTGGTGTAACCAGTTCGGTAACTCCACGTTTTACAATTTTCTTTGTTGTTTTGGGGTCTTCTAATTGTTCGCAAATAGCTACACGTTGACCGGCACGAATTAATCTTGGTAAATAAGTGTCTAAGGCATGATATGGAAATCCGGCTAAATCAATATAAGCAGCAGCTCCATTTGCTCTTTTAGTAAGAGTAATACCTAAAATTTTTGATGTTTTTTGGGCATCTTCTTCAAATGTTTCGTAAAAATCACCAACTCTAAACAATAATAATGCATCAGGGTGTTTAGCTTTAATGGCATTATACTGCTTCATTAGCGGTGTTTCTGCTGCTTTAGCTCGTTTATCCATACAAGGTTTTAAATTATGCACAAAAGTTTGTAAATTTATTATTAATTCTTCTACCTTGAAAATCAAATTATCTATTTTTATTCACTTGTTTTACATAATGTGATTTAGTATTATAATATTATTGAGTATTTGCTTATTTATTTTATTATTTGGATTAATTTTTGCACATTTAATAATTCTTTTTACTATCAAAAACATTGCTAATGAGACATTTTTTACTGCCAATAGTTTTAATATTACAACTTGCTTTATTTGCCCAAAATGAGGATGTTGAAAATATTAAATCTAATTCTGAATATTTATGGGGTGAAGCAAAGGCATCAAGTTTATACGAAGCCGACCAGCTTGC
>JAQVOJ010000050.1:17013-21736 GCA_028702675.1 Bacteroidales bacterium | reverse complement strand
ACAATGGTACTTGGATAAAATACCGGAGTAATAAAGAATCCGAAATTTACAATGTATGGAATTAATTTGGAAGTATCTCTGTATCGTACTGAAATACTGGCTATCCAAATTCCAATTGCAAAGCCGCTAAACATTATTAAAAGTAAAAACACAGGAATTAATATAATACTCCATGTTAAAGAAATCCCGAAAATTATCATAAACACTAAAGCTACTGCTATGGCAATACCAAAATCAATAAGCCCCGGCAATAATTTACTTATTGGCAAAAGCACTCTCGGAAAATAAATTTTATCAAGCAAATGCTTACTATCTATTAAACTATTTCCGGCATCTCTGATAATACTCGAAAAATAAACCCATGGGATAAGTCCGGTTAATACAAATAATGGAAAAGGAATATCGCCGGTATCAATTTTTAATATATAGCCAAATATCAACCAATAAAGCAAAGTTGTAATCAATACCTGTATCAGATTAATAAAATATCCAAGAAATGTTTGAGCATTTCTACCCTGAATATCGCTTCTGGCAAAACTAAGTGCAATACCAAAATTATCGAAACTTCTGTTTAGATAAGTCCAAATCGTGTCCGGCTTATTACTTATTTTATGCGATTCCTCTCTTCTATTTATCAATTTCATTATAGTACATAAGTATCTTGCGAAATTAAGCATTTTAAAATGAATTTAAGACTGTTTCTTTTGCTTTTAGCCAAAATATAATGTAGAAATGATTTTAACTAAACTTATGTAATACAAAAATTGATAAAAGCTTAGCTTTCTTACATTATTAAATAAGAAAACCGTAAATTTGTTTCACGGTAATACTAAAAAAATAGTTGTGCCTAATAAAAGAGAAAAAGAGATATTATTGAATCAAAAAGGAGTGTCTTTTTGGTTAACAGGACTGCCAGGCTCCGGAAAAACTACAATTGCTAAAATTTTGGAAGAAGAATTATTTAATAATAATATACTTGCAAAACTTATCGACGGAGATATAATAAGATCGGAGATTAACACAGATTTAGGCTATAGTATTAGCGACCGCACAGAAAACATACGGCGTGCAGCAACAATTAGTAAAATGTTTAATGATTGTGGTATTGTAGTAATTAACTGTTTTATAAGCCCTACACAAAATATTAGAAGTCTGGCAAAAGAGATTATTGGGTCAGAAAACTTTTACGAAATTTTCATAAATTGCTCTTTAGAAACATGCGAACAACGCGACCCAAAAGGTATGTATAAAAAGGCAAGAAAAGGAGAAGTTAAAAATTTTACGGGGATTAGCAGTATATACGAGAAACCTCAAAAAGCTGATTTAATTATTGATACAGAACAGTTATCAATTGAGGAGTCGGTCAAAAAAGTTTTTGATTTTGTAGTTTTAATAACAAATTTAAAAGCTTAAAATTATGTACCAGCTTACACACTTAGAAGAATTAGAATCTGAAGCAATTTTTATTATACGCGAAACTAAAGCACTTTTTGAAAATCCTGTTTTACTTTTTTCGGGTGGCAAAGATTCACTGGTAATGCTGCACATTGCCATAAAAGCATTTTTGCCGGGGAAAATGCCAATTCCCGTTCTACATATCGATACTGGTCACAATTTTACAGAAACATTGCAGTTTAGAGACAATTTTATTTCTAAAAATGATATTAATCTAATTATTGCTTATGTTCAGGACGATATTGATTCAGGAATTTCGATAGAAGAGAAAGGCTACTATGCAAGTAGAAACTATCTGCAAACCGTAACATTGCTTAGAGCAATAAACGAAAATAAGTTTGATGCTGCATTAGGTGGAGGTCGCCGCGATGAAGAAAAATCTAGAGCAAAAGAAAGGTTTTTTTCACACAGGAACGAATTCGGACAATGGAACCCTAAAAATCAAAGACCCGAATTATGGAATTTGTTTAACCATAAAAAAAGCATTGGAGAACATTTTCGGGTATTTCCTCTTAGTAACTGGACCGAATTAGATATCTGGAATTACATTTTATTAAAAAACATAGAATTGCCAAGCTTATATTATACACATCAGAGACAATGCTTTGTTCGCGATGGAGTAATTCTGGCACATTCAGACTATATACCATTGAAACCTGACGAAAGGCCTGAAAACATGCAGGTCAGATTCAGAACTATAGGCGACATGACATGCACTGGTGCTACAATTTCGTATGCCTCTAACACTTTAGAAGTAATTCAGGAACTTATAATCCAAAACTGCACCGAAAGAGGCAGCCGTTTCGATGATAAAAGATCTGACTCGGCAATGGAAGACAGAAAAAGGGAAGGGTACTTTTAATGACAAAAATAAATAAAACCAATAACGAAAAGCAACTGTTGAGATTTACAACAGCAGGAAGTGTTGACGATGGTAAAAGCACTCTTATCGGGAGACTGCTACACGACACAGGAGCCATTCTGGCAGACCAATACGAAAGCCTAAAAAAAGCAAGCAACAAAAACGGCAATAATGAATTGAATCTCGCCTTATTAACAGACGGACTTAAAGACGAACGCCAACAAGGAATAACGATTGATGTAGCCTACAGATATTTTGCCACAGAAAAACGTAAATTTATAATTGCAGATACTCCCGGGCATATACAATATACTCGAAATATGGTTACAGGTGCATCTACAGCCAATTTAGCACTTGTACTTACCGATGCACGCAAAGGAATAATCGAACAAACTAAACGGCACGCTTTTATTGCATCTTTACTTAATATTCCTCATCTAATTTTGTGTATTAATAAAATGGATTTAGTTGATTACAGCGAAAAGGTTTTTAACAAAATTAAAGATGATTTTAGTAAATTCTCTGCTAAATTAAATATCAAAGACATTCAATTTATTCCTATTAGTGCACTCTACGGCGATAATATTATTGATAAATCACTTAAGATGAAATGGTATAAAGGTACTGATCTCCTTTATATTCTTGAGAACATACATATTAATTCCGATTATAATTTAATAGATTGCAGGTTCCCGATTCAAATAGTAATTACCAATAAAACTAAGTCTGCAAATAAAAGATACTATGCTGGTAAAATTGCAAGCGGCATATTTAAAGCCGGCGACAATATTATGCATTTACCTTCAAAACTTACTACCCAAATAAGTTCCATAAACTTTGCCGGAAAAAGCATTAACGAAGCATACCCTCCTATGTCAGTAAATATGGAAATTACAGACGATATTGATATAAGCAGAGGTGATATGTTTGTAAGAGAACACAATCAGCCAACAAGATCAAAAAATATTGAATTAATAATTTGCTGGTTTAATCAAAATCCTATTAATATAGATAAAAAATACATAATTAGACACACAACCTGTACAGCAATGGCTTCGATACAAAAAATACGATACAAAATCGACATAAACACTCTGCATAGATCAGAAAATGATAAAACAGTAAGGATGAATGATTTTGCAAGAATCAGGATATTAACATCACAAGCTTTAAATTTTGACAAATACATTCATAATCGTGCAACGGGAAGTATAATATTTATTGATCCTACTACAAACGAAACTGTTGGAGCGGGGATGATAAAATAATTCGATTTTATTGATAAAAACATTTCAATACAAATTTTAACACTCTTTTAATTTTTTTTAACAAATATATTAGATACAATCACGTTAATCACTTGTCTTTAATTTTAATACTTTATATTTTCGTGTGGATTTTTTAGAACCGAGTAAATAATTTAAACTTTTTAATATGGCACAAACAGTTGACATAAAAGAACTTAACGAAAGAATTCAAAAAGAGAGCAGCTTTGTTGATATACTCAACATGGAAATGCAAAAAGTAATTATTGGGCAGAAACATTTGCTCGAAGGATTGCTGATTGGTTTACTAAGTAACGGACACATATTGCTTGAAGGTGTTCCGGGGCTAGCTAAAACGCTTGCTATTAATACGCTTGCAGAGGCTATTGACGCTGGCTTTAGCAGAATTCAGTTTACTCCTGACCTACTCCCTGCCGACCTTATCGGAACATTAATTTATAGTCAAAAGAAAGAAGAGTTTGTGGTAAAGAAAGGTCCTATTTTTTCAAATTTCATTTTAGCAGACGAGGTAAACAGAGCTCCTGCAAAAGTTCAAAGTGCTCTGCTAGAAGCCATGCAAGAAAGACAAATCACAATTGGAGACAAAACATATAAACTTGAAGAACCATTTTTGGTAATGGCAACCCAAAACCCGATAGAACAAGAAGGTACCTATCCCCTACCCGAAGCACAGGTTGACAGGTTTATGCTAAAAATGGTAGTAGATTACCCAACATTGGAAGAAGAGCGTTTGATTATTCGCGAAAATCTTGGGCAAATATTCCCAAAAGCAAGTAAAGTACTTAAACCTGAAGATATTATAAATGCCCGCCTTGTGGTTAAAGATGTATATCTCGACGAAAAAATTGAAAAGTACATTTTAGATATAGTTTTCGCAACAAGATATCCCACAAATTATAATCTCGATAAATTTGAAAACATGATTTCTTACGGAGGTTCACCACGTGCAAGTATTTATTTGGCAAGTGCCTCAAAAGCATACGCATTCCTCAAAAGAAGAGGTTATGTAATACCCGAAGATGTAAGAGCTGTTTGCCACGATGTATTACGCCACAGAGTAGGACTAACTTACGAAGCAGAAGCCGAAAACATAACAAGCGAAGAAATTATAAGCGAAATT
>JAQVOJ010000050.1:12442-16913 GCA_028702675.1 Bacteroidales bacterium | reverse complement strand
ATGGAAGCAACAGAATTACTAAAAAAAGTAAGAAAAATAGAAATAAAAACCAGAGGTTTGAGCAATCAAATCTTTGCGGGTGAGTATCACAGTGCATTTAAGGGGAAGGGTATGGCTTTTAGCGAAGTACGCGAATACATGTACGGCGACCCTATCAAAGATATTGATTGGCACGTTACGGCTCGCTTTAATCACCCTTATGTAAAAGTTTACGAAGAAGAACGTGAGCTTACTGTAATGCTTGTAATGGACGTAAGTAAATCAGGTGAATTTGGAACTCAAAAGCAACTTAAAAAATATCAGGCGGCAGAAATTGCTGCTGTTCTTTCTTTCTCGGCAATTCTAAATAATGATAAAATAGGAGTAATATTTTTTAGTGATAAAATTGAAAAATTTATTCCTCCCAAAAAGGGGCGTAAACATATTTTAAGAATAATTCGTGAATTATTAGATTTTGAGCCTGAAAGTTCTAAAACTGATATCACTGAAGCATTACGCTTTCTTACTAATGCTATGAAAAAAAGATGTACGGCATTTGTGATTAGCGATTTTATGGCACCCGATTATAGCGAAGCTTTAAAAATTGCAGCCCGAAAACACGATCTCGTAGCTTTACATTTATACGACAATAGAGAAACCAATTTGCCCGATATTGGACTTATACAAGTTCACGATGCCGAAACCGGAGCAAAAACATGGATCGATAGCTCAAGTAAAACTATACGAAATAATTATAACAAGTGGTGGCTAAATAAGGAGGCAGAAAGAAAAGAAAGATTTAAAAAAGCAGGTGTTGATTTTGTTTCGATAAGTACAGATATAGATTATGTAAAACCATTAATGGCTTTATTTAAAAAACGCTAAATATGAATAGAAATATTAGTCTTATTACTGTTTTAGTTTTGTTTTTAATAAGTAGTGTTTATTCTACTGCTCAGAATGTGAATACATTTTTAAAACTTGATAATGATACAATAATAATTGGAGACCAAATAAGTGCAAAGTTTAATTTAAAACTAAACAATGCAGACGAAATTATTTTCCCTCCAATATCAGATACTTTAGTAAGAGGTATCGAAATTCTAAACATAGGAGAAATAGAACACACTACTAATGACGATGGAATGGTATATTATACCCGTGATCTATTGCTAACCTCTTTTGATACTGGAACTTACGTGATACCCCCAAAACAAATGAGATGGGTAGTCCAATCTGATACTTTCGAACTTTTTACCGACACAGTTTTTTTACGTGTAAATCCATATATAAATATTGATACAGTACCAAGAGATACAGTTTTTACAAAACACACAGGTTCTATAGTATTTGGTCGGAATAATTTTACTGCAGAAATAGAACAAAGCATTCCTGATTCTGTAAAACAAAGCCTTAGCGAAGAGAAATTAAAATATTTATACGACTCTATATTCCAAACGCATGCACAAAGATTTTTTTCGGAAGTATTTAACAGTACAGGACTAAAAGATGCCGAAGATATATCTTTAATAATAGGAAGCCCTCTAAAGCAATTGTTTATAGTTGATAAAACCGGTATTTATGAACAAATGCGTGTACCAGGAGCTACTGATACAATTTTTGTAAATGAATATGATACAGTACAAAAGAATCAGCCTCTTTATGTAGCCTTTGTTATTAAAGATATTGAAGACACACTTTATAATACACCACTTACATTCCAAGAACTTTGGCAAAGATTTTTAATATTCTTAAAGAAAAACTGGTGGTGGCTATTACTAATTATTGCAGCAATAACCGGCGGATTAATATATCTTTTCAGAAAGAAAGGAATTAACCCACTCAAAATCAGGATAAAACCTGAAGAACCTCCTCATCATATAGCCTTACGAGAACTTGAAAGAATAAGGATAGAAAAAATATGGCGACAAGGCAAAGTAAAAGCATATTACACAGAAATCACAGATGTTTTGCGACAATATATCGAGCGGAGATATGGAATTTGGGCAATGGAAATGACCAGTGATGAATTATTACAATCAATGGATTCGAGCCATAAATTATTAACTAACGAAAATCACAAATTAAAACAAATACTTCAACTCTCTGACCTCGTTAAGTTTGCCAAATTTGAACCTCAAAATCACGAACACGATCTTATTCTTAAACTAGCTAAAGAATTTGTTGAGAACACACTTATCGAAGAAGAGGCTCCTACTAAAGCTAAACCGGTAGAAGCAGAAATTGAGTTAAGCGAAGAAACTAAAATTGAAGAAAACAAAGAATAATGGAAGGAATTAGTTTTGTAAATAAAGAATATTTATGGCTGCTCTTGGTAATAATACCAATGATAGCATGGTATATAATACGCCAGAGCAAGCATTATGCATCTATGCAAATTTCTTCGGCAGAAGCTTTAAAAAGTGGTAAAAAAGGAGTTAAAACATATTTACGACATGTGTTGTTTGTACTTCGTATATTTGCGATAGCAGCAATTATAATCGTAATTGCCAGACCACAAAACAATACCGAGTGGGACACAAAAGTCGCCGAAGGAATTGATATTATCATGTCGATGGATGTGAGCACCAGTATGCTTGCCGAAGATTTTCAACCTAATCGTTTAGAAGCAGCAAAAGATGTGGCTATTCAATTTATTAGCGACAGACCTAACGACCGTATTGGCTTGGTAATTTTTGCCGGCGAAAGTTTTACTCAATGCCCTCTTACTACC
The DNA here is from genome assembly GCA_028702675.1 of Bacteroidales bacterium. Taxonomy (GTDB): domain Bacteria; phylum Bacteroidota; class Bacteroidia; order Bacteroidales; family ML635J-15; genus JAQVOJ01. The sequence goes on along the minus strand of JAQVOJ010000050.1, from coordinate 14,200 downwards.
GACCACAATGTAGTAATAAATTTAATGAACGAGATTAATTGCGAATTACTTGATGATGGAACAGCAATTGGGGATGGTCTTGCAACATCGGTAAACAGACTAAAAAACAGTAATGCAATAAGCAAAGTAATAATATTATTAACCGATGGTGTAAATAATAAAGGCTCGGTAGCTCCACTTACAGGAGCAGAAATTGCAAAAACATTTGGCATTCGGGTTTATACAATAGGTGTAGGTACAATAGGCTCAGCACCATATCCTTTCAAAACTCAGTTTGGAACACAGTATCAAAATATTGACGTAAAAATTGATGAAGAAATGCTTCAGGAAATAGCATCCTTAACAGGCGGTAAATATTTTAGAGCTACTGACAATAAAAAGCTTAAAGATATTTACGAAGAAATAGACTTACTTGAAAAAACAAAAATTCAGGTTACTAATTACAGTAAACCTGTAGAACTTTTCGAAATATGGGTAATTATTGCTCTTGCAATACTGATACTTGAGATTTTATTAAAATTAACAATATTAAAAAATATACCTTAACTATGTTTCAATTTGCTAATGAAAAATATTTGTGGCTTCTTTTAATTATCCCTCTTCTATTTGGGATATACAAGTTAGCCAATATGTATAGAAAAAAGCAATTAAAGCGTTTTGGGGAATTAGATATAATTAATACTCTAATGCAAAATTTGAGTTTACCTAAAAGACGCTGGAAACTAATACTGTTTTTTCTGAGTTTAATATTTTTAATTATTGCACTTGCAAGACCACAGTTCGGTACTCGCTTACATGAGGTAAAAACCGAAAGCGTAGAAATTATGATTGCTCTTGATGTTTCTAACAGCATGCTTGCCAAAGACATCGCACCCAACAGACTAGAAAGAGCAAAAAAAGCAATTGAAAGATTAATTAATAATTTAAAAGACGACAGACTCGGAATAATAGTATTTGCAGGAGATGCGTATGTACAGTTACCAATTACAGACGATTATCGCTCAGCAAGAATGTTTCTTAATACAATAAGCCCGGATATAGTCCCTAAACAAGGAACAGCAATAGGCTCAGCTATTAATCTTGCTGCAAGGTCCTTTAGCAGCGAAAATAAGTCAAGTAAAGTTATTATTATTATTACAGATGGAGAAAACCACGAAGACGACCCGATTAGTGCTGCACAAAAAGCTAACGAAAATGGTATTATTGTACACACAATTGGCATGGGATTACCTGAAGGCAAACCAGTTCCTGGACCCGGAGGTAGTGGTTTTCTAAAAGATAAAAGTGGAAATGTTGTTATATCTAAACTAGATGAAAAAACACTAAAAAAAATTGCAGAAGCCGGTAAAGGAACTTATGTAAGAGCCAGTAATACAAACGTAGGCTTAGACATGATAACCGATGAAATAAGTAAACTTGAAAAAACCGGAAATACAAAAGTAGAATTTGCTGAATATGACGAAAAATTTACTTTGTTTGCATGGATAGCTTTTGTATTACTATTAATAGAACAAATTATTTCAGAAACAAGATATAGAAGAAAACAAAACCCAAAACTGAAATAAAAACAAATGGTATGAATAGAATATTATTAATAATATTAATTAGTTTGAGTTCTTCATTAATGCTTTTCTCGCAAGCCGAAAGAAAATTAATACGAAAAGGAAATAATGCATACGAAGAGAAAGAATATTCCGAAGCCGAAGTTTTTTACAAAAAAGCTAAAGAGACACAACCGGAATTGTTTCAGGTTCGTAA
>JAQVOJ010000050.1:0-12342 GCA_028702675.1 Bacteroidales bacterium | reverse complement strand
CAGCAGCAGCAACAGCAGCAACAACAACAGCAACAGCAACAAAACGAAGAAAATCAAGAAAATCAAGAGCAACAGCAAGCTCAACCGCAAGAGCAACAACTCTCGAAAGAAGATGCCGAACGCTTATTGCAAGCCTTAGAAAACGAAGAAAAAGAATTGCAAGAAGATATTCTTAAAGAAAAAGCAAAAGCCCAAAAGATTATAATTGACAAAAACTGGTAAACTTTAAATCTATCTTCTATAGCTCCGGTTTTTAAGCTTTTTATATCTTTGGATAATAAATATTTTACTAGTACCTCATAACAAAGATGTTCTTCAGAAAATTAAAGTGTTATTCGTATTTTAAACTTATATTATTCCAAAATTTCAGAAAATAAATTATCGATGGCATAAACCGGATAGACATCAATATTGCTATAAGAATTAAAGTTCTCGAGAGATGTTCGAATTCCATTTGTATGTTGTTTAAGCTTTAAGAACATAAATAAACTTTGCATTTTCCCATGTATTCCTGATTTTACTTCTACAGGTATAATCTTGTTGTTTTTTTCAATTAAATAATCAACCTCTGCACTACTACCACGTTTTTCGCGTTGCCAATAAAACAACTCAGGTTTCGTAAATCTATGGCAAGCTTTAACATATTCTAAACCAACATATTGTTCAACAATATTACCTTTATTAATCATTTCAAGACTATCTGCAACTAAAAAATCCCCAAGTTTCAAATGCAATGACCTCTGTAAAATACCAGTATCAAAAAATATTATTTTGAATTTCTTTTCGTTTTTCTCTGCAGCAAGAGGAACTCCATTTGCCGAAGAATGATAAACTTTGTAACACAATCCAGCCATAACCAACATTTCCAGAGCTTCTTTTTTCTGTTCGAAATTACCACTTACTGAAGATCCAGTAATATTGAATTTGGTGCCTGTTTGGAATAAAATTGACATAAATATATCTTTTAGTCTGGCTATATTTACCCTTTTACTGTACTTTGCAAAATCATCTTCAAGTGAAGTAATTATATCATCAAGAACTCTCTGTGTTTGTGTTATATCATCAGTTTTCAAATATGTACTAACTACCTCTGGCATTCCACCTATAATCAAAAATTTAACAAACATTTCTGTCAGCTTTTTATGAAAAATTTCATCCTGTCTATTTTTTATGCTTGATGATAATTTTATCTTTAAAAGAGAATCTTTTCCTGCTGCTTTAAGAAATTCATTAAAAGACAAGGGATACATAAACAATGATCTAATTCTTCCAACTCCAAAAGACGACAGATTCTTTAATGCAAACTCCAATAGTGATCCTGCAGCAATTACATGCAAATTAGGTCGCCTTTCATAAAAAAATCTAAGGCTTTTAATAGCCTCGGGACATGCTTGAATTTCATCAAAAAACAATAAAGTTTTACCATCTATTATCGAATCATTATAATAGACAGATAGCTTGCTGCAAATATTATCAGGCAAAAGATTACCCTTGAAAAATGAACTTATTTCAGGCTCTGATTCAAAATTGACCTCAACAAAATTCGAAAATAATCTGCCAAGTTTACGTACAATATATGTTTTGCCAACTTGTCTCGCTCCACGTAAAAGCAAAGGTTTTTTTGTGTCAGATTCTTTCCATTTTAGTAAATCCTCAAAAATTTCTCGTTCCATAACAGTTTATTTTACACAAAATTAAGCTTATTTTGCTAATTTTCAATTATTTTGCTAATCTTCTGTCGGATTATCAGGGCTTAATAATCTGTTTTCTGTCGGAATATCAGGGCTTAATAATATCAATATAGTCGTTTATTCAGACCACTCATGTGATTTAACAATAGTTAATCGATATGATTCTAAAATAATTTATAAAGCTATTATTTAAAATTCCAAAAAACTAAGCTTTTAATAAGCAAAAACTAGTAAACTTTAAATCTACCTACTATAGCTCCGGTTTTTAAGCTTTTTATATCTTTGGATAATAAATATTTACTAGTGCCTCACAACAAAGATATCCTTCAGAAAATTAAAGTGCTTCCCAACAAACCTGGGATATATAAATACTTTGACGAACAAGGAAAAATAATCTATGTAGGTAAAGCACGTAATCTAAAAAAACGGGTTTCTTCGTACTTTACAAAAACTCACGAGAGTTTTAAAACTCACTTAATGGTAAGCAAAATAGCAAATATAGAACACATTGTGCTTGACAATGAGTCGGATGCATTGCTTTTAGAAAATAATCTGATTAAAGAATTACAACCAAAATATAATGTACTGCTTAAAGATGACAAAACATTCCCTTGGCTTTGTGTTAGTAACGAAGCTTTCCCTCGCATTTTTTACACACGCAATATTATTAAAGACGGAAGCGAATATTATGGACCTTATACTTCTGTTTACACCTTAAAAACAGTTATAAGCTTAATTCGCCAAATTTATCAAATCAGAACATGTAGGCTAAAATTAACAGAATCTAATATCAAGAGTGGAAAGTTTGATGTTTGCCTAGAATACCATATAGGCAATTGCAAAGCTCCATGCGTTGGTAAGCAAAGCGAATCGGAATATTTAAAAGACATAGAACAAGCAAAACGAATAATAAAAGGTGACTTAGCTTCCGTACTTAAATTTTTAAAAGCAGAAATGGCTAAATACGCTAAAGAACTTAAATTTGAAGAAGCGGAGAGCCTAAAATCTAAAATTGAAATAGTTGAAAATTACAGGGTTAAATCAACAATAGTAAACCCTAAAATTAAAAATGTTGATGTTTTTGGAATTGCCGAAGATTCTAAATCCGCATTTGTAAATTACCTAAAAGTGATAGACGGAGCAGTGATAAATGCTCACACAATTGAGATTAAAAAACGTCTTGATGAATCTAAAACTGAGTTATTGCTAACAGCAATTATTGAAATGAGGCAAAGAACAGGAAGTGGGAGCAAAGAAATTATCGTATCAGAACAACCTGAATTTTGTCCTGAAAATGCAAATTATCTGATGCCACAACGCGGAGATAAGAAAAAGCTTTTGGAACTTTCGGAGCGAAATGCAAAACTATATATGCTCGAAAAGCATAAGCAACAAGAACTTAAAGACCCAACCAAAAGCATTGATCGTAAACTTGAAACTTTAAAGAAAGATCTTAGAATGGAGGTTCTTCCTAAGCATATAGAATGTTTCGATAATTCAAATATTCAAGGGAGTTCTCCGGTTGCAGCGTGTGTTGTTTTTAGAGATACTAAACCCAGTAAAAAAGAATATCGGCATTACCACATAAAAACTGTAACAGGTCCTGACGATTTTGCATCAATGAAAGAGATTATTTTTAGAAGATATAAACGGCTGATAGATGAAAAAGCAGCATTACCTCAACTGATAATAATAGACGGAGGTAAAGGTCAATTAAATGCTGCTTTGGCAAGCCTTAAAAAATTAGGAATAGCGAATAAAACTACAATAATTGGAATAGCGAAAAAGCTAGAAGAAATTTATTTCCCTGATGATCCTGTCCCACTCTATATTGACAAGAATTCGGAATCGCTAAAAATAATCAGACATGCCCGAGATGAAGCTCATCGTTTTGGTATTAGCTTTCATCGCAATATACGATCAAAAAAAATGATATTATCGGAACTCAATAATATTAAAGGTATTGGGAATAAAACAGCACAAATATTACTCAAAGAATTTGGTTCAGTAGAATCAATTAAAAAAGCTAATTTTGAAAAAATAAGAAATTTAATTGGTAAAAAAAAGGCTGAAATAATATCCTCATATTTTAACAATACTAATTAGTAAAAAAAAGCCGGAATAAATCCGGCTTAAATATCATAGTATCCAAACTATCTTTTCTTTCTGTTTGTTTCGGGCAATGCTTTTTCTTTGCGCTTCATCATTTCGTAAGCAATAGGTGTAGCAATAAATAATGAAGAATAAGTACCAATTATTACACCAAGTAATAATGCAAATACAAATCCTCTAATAACCTCGCCACCAAAAATAAATATTGCTATAAGAACCAAAAATGTACTTAATGAGGTAATAAATGTACGGCTAATAGTACTGTTAAGTGCATCATTAATTACTATATAGCGTTCACGTTTCTTGTATAATCCTAAATATTCTCTCAAACGGTCGAACACAACCACTGTATCGTTTATTGAGTAACCCACCACAGTAAGAATAGCAGCAATAAATGCTTGGTCTATTTCCATACTAAACGGCATTACTGTATAAAACAATGAGAACACTCCCAAAATGATTAAAACGTCGTGAACAAGGGCAACAACAGCCCCAAGAGAATATTGCCACTTTCTAAATCTAATAAGTATATAAAGAAAAATAACGATAAGCGAAAGGATAATTGCCACTACAGATTTTGATTTAATATCTTCGGCAATTGAAGGTCCTACTTTTTGAGAACTTTGTCGATAATTAGCAAAGAAATCATCTTTACTTACATCTTCGCCCAAAGTAGGCAATAATCCCACATACAACAAAGAGTCAACTATTTCGTCTGCTTCTTGACTACGTTCATCAATCATAAATTTAGTAGAAATTTTCACCTGGTTATCAGCTCCAAATGTTTTTACAATAGGAGGTTCTCCAAATATATTACTTAAATCTTGAGCTATATCTTGAGGCACTACACTTTTATCGAACTGCACAATAAAGTTACGTCCACCGGCAAAATCAATACCAGGGTTAAGTCCGCGTGTAAACAAAGAGCCAAGAGAGATTACGATAAAAATTCCTGAGACTATATAAAATATTTTACGTTTTTCGAGGAATTTAATTTTTAGATTTTGGAAAGCATTATTTGTAAGTTTATTTCCAAAAGTAATTTTCCAGTCTTTATTAAGCATCATTTCAAACACTAATCTTGTGATAAAGATAGCTGAGAATAATGATGATATAATACCAATAATTAAAGTTGTTGCAAAGCCTTGAATCGGTCCAACACCAAAGTTAAACAGGACAATACCTGTAAGTAATGTTGTTACGTTAGCGTCAATAATTGCCGAATAAGCATTCTTGTATCCATCTTTTATCGCGAGCCTGATACCTTTTCCAGCAATAGTTTCTTCTCTAATTCTTTCAAAAATAAGAACATTGGCATCAACCGACATACCTATTGTAAGCACAATACCGGCAATACCTGGCAATGTAAGTACAGCTCCGAATGAAGCAAGTACTCCAAAAATGAAAAATACGTTTAATATTAAGGCAATATTTGCAATAACACCTGCTCTGCCATAATAGAATATCATGAAAATCAATACAAAAATAAAGGCGATAATGAAAGAGTTTAAGCCATCGTTAACCGCTCTTTGTCCTAAAGACGGGCCAACAATCTCTTCCGACATAATTCTTGCAGGAGCAGGCATTTTACCTGATTTAAGAACGTTGGCAAGGTCTTTTGCTTCAGCTACCGAGAAATTTCCGGTAATTGAAGACCTACCTCCTTTAATTTCATCTTGAACAGTTGGGTAGCTATAAACATAACCATCTAATACGATAGCAATACTTCTACCAACATTATTTCGTGTAATTCTTGCCCATTCGTTACTTCCTGAACCATTCATTGACATAGAAACTTCGGCAGAAGCCTGACTTTGACCAAATTCATCGCGTGCATTTGAAATAGCGTCACCGGTAAGAACGGGTCCACCTTTAGCTGATTTTTTCAGAGCAATAAGCTCATAATAATCGTTAGACTCACCAACCGGCTTAAATGTCCATGCAAATTCCAAATCGTTTGGTTTAATAACTTTAACTTGATCCAACTCAAAAAAACTGTTAATTTTTGCAGTATCTTTAAAATGAGCTAAGCCCACAGAAGGTCCGGGTAGAAACTGTTGATCTTGCGATATACGTGGTTGCAATAATTCAAATAATGGATTTTGTTGAGACTGCCCTGGCAATTCTGCTTCAATATTGGTGGTGTCTTCTTTATCAATAGCTACACTTTCGATAATACTATCATCAGCAATAAAATCAGTATCCTCATCGTCAGGAATAAAATCTAATGCTTCGGGTTCAGTTTCAGCTTCAACATCTTCCTTTGTTTCATCTGTTTCTACGCTGTCCTCATCACTGGCAATCTCATCAGTTGGTGCATAAATTTGCCTAAGAATCATATTTGTTTGTTCGAGGAATCCAAAAACTTCCTGATTTTCGTAAGTTTCCCAAAAACCAAGTTGTGCAGTACCTTGAAGGAGTTTTCTTACACGATCGGGGTCTTTAATTCCTGGTAATTCTATATGGAAACGACCACGAATTGCCACATCTTCCTGAATATTGGGCTGAACGACTCCAAAATGGTCGATACGCTTAAGCAAAACTTCTGATGCATTACTAATAGCACTTTCATATTCTTCTCTGAGATACTGTAACACTTCTTCATTTGAAGACTGAATAGAAATTCTATCTTTATTTTCTGAAGTAATAAACAGCTCAGCTAAAGAACGACTACCGGCATATTTCTCCCAAGATTCTCCAAATAGAACTACATAATTTTGATTACTCTCTTCTTGTCTTTTTTCTGCATCATGCAAAGCTTTAATTAAAGTGCTATCACTTTTATTGTTTGTTAATGCAAGAAAAATATCGGAAGCCGATATTTCAAGAGTAACATTCATACCTCCTTTAAGGTCGAGACCCAGATTGATTTCTCGCTCTTTTACATCCCTATAGGTGTATTTCTTAAAAAGATTATAAACCGTTTCTCCTGAAATAGAATCAAGATACGATTTATGAATGGAATCTAAAAGCTTATCTGCTTCAAGTTTATCCACTTCTAAGTCCATTGCTTTGAATTGCTCTTGTGCATACACATCAGCTTTCTTCTCTACACGGCTTGCTGCCCATGTAAACGAAAGATAATATAAACATATTAAACTGAGTAAAACTGCAACAAGAATAATTGCTCCTTTATTACGCATTGCTTAAAAAATTTAAAATTTTAAAAATAATTATACATCTGTTATTTTAGCCTGCAAATATAGTTTTTTTATTTTAGAAAAAACAGCTTATTTATCGGTCTGTTTTATGTGGAGTAATATTTCTAATTTTGAATAATCTATTATAGCCTTATAGTTATGTAAAAAATCACCACCAATAATCCCATCAATAGTGTAATTGATGTATTGCTCATAGATATTGTTAATGTGCTCAAATGTCATAAAAAGTGTTTCAAAATTATTAATACAATGATCTGCAAGATTCATTTTGGGTATAATACCATGATAAATCCCTGTTAGGTTTGCATTTATCCCACTGGATTTTCTGTCGTCTTCGGCAATGGTTTTTTCAATATCATCGAACACCTCTGCATCAATATTAAATATACTTTGTGAAGCTCCAGTGTCTATTATAAAGAACACTTTTTTGTAGGAAATAGTTGCAGGTATTAATAAATGATAACCATTTGGTTCAATTTGAACGATTTCGGGTTTTATCCTCAATTTAATCATCAAAAGAATCTGTATATTTTTTATTGTTACTATTATTGCTGTTGTCAACCTCTGTATCTTCGTGTGCTTCAAGCTCTGAGCTATCTTCAGATTCAGAATCAACTTCGATTGCTTCTACATGTCTTTTTGAGCCTCCAAACATTGGAACAATTCTATCTTTATAAAATTTATTAAAAAATAGCGGGTCTTTACTCCCAATTATTACTAATATTGAGCATATTATAATACTTATCAATACCATTGCATAACCTAAATCCATAATTACTTTACCGTTAAGGAAGCCATATTGAAAAGGCAAGGAAGCCAATACGGCAGGTACTAATCCTTTAGGCGACATAATTGACATCATTGTAAAATCTCGAGGTTTAATACCTTTTCTTACAAACATCTTTATGCCCAGCGGACGCATTAAAAGAATTAAAATAACCAATAAAAGAGCAAAAAGATAAATAAGCGGATTACCAAATTTTATACTCAATCCTACATAAACAAAGAAGTATGTTTGAAGTATAAAGACAATTTCAGAGAAGAAATCTTTTTCTTGAGGTGTAAGTGGCACTGTTTTAAATCTGAAAACTTTATTTATCCAACCTTTAGATTGATATGCACCTGCATTACCAACAATTATTCCGAAACACAGAGCAGCTATTCCTCCGTTGAAACCTAACATTTCTACTATACCATAAATAATAAAAACAAAAGCAAGTGTAGTAAACATTGAGTTTTTGATAGCTCTAATCAAATTTAATACTACCGACCAAATAAGTCCTGCTGCTATACCAATCAAGGCTGCAAACAAAAATGCTTTCCACATAGAGTTGAGTATTTCTTTAAAATTTAAAGCTCCTGCCTTCATACCCTCTAAAGCAGCTAAACCAACAACTAAACACAGCACGTCGCTAAGAGCTGATTCAAGAACGAGTATAGTTTCACTTTTCTCGCCTAATCGCAATTGCCTAATCATTGGTATTACAACTGCTGATGATGTACCACCAACAATAGAAGCAAAGAATATTGCAGATACCCAAGGTAAACCTAAAAGATATTTAACTAAAACTCCTACTACAATTAATGTTGTTAAAAAATTAAATAAGGTTAATAGTGAAGCCGACCCAATAGTCTTTTTTATATCCGCAAACTTTAAATTAGCACCACTCTCAAACATAATCACAACTAAAGTAATAGTTGTAAAAACGCTACCCATTTTCCCAAAATATTGCTCTTGGTTTATAAAGAACCCTGCTGCTACACCTATCAACATCAACAATAATACATTAGGTATTTTTGTTTTATCAAAAATTGAATTAAAAAAATGGGAAAAGAATATTAGTAATCCCATAAAGACAATAGCAATTTTTATTTCGTCCATAGTATATACATATTATGTAAATATAAGTTTGTAAAAATAAAAATTATTCATATAATTATACCACATTTGAACACAATATTAAACCTTTTAAAAAAATGATTGTCAGATAAACATAAACCAAAAAATTAAATATTATGAAAAATTCAAAATTATTGATGTTAGTTTTAGCTGTAGTTTTAATAAGTAGCACAGTTTTAGGTCAAAATGCAAGAAATCAAAACACAGAAAAACAACACAACAGAGATTGTACTTCTTATATTACTGATTTAAGCGAAACACAAGAAGCAGCAATTAAAAACATCCAAATTGAAAAACGCAAAACAATGCAACAACTATCTGCAGATTTGCGTATTAAAGAAGCAGAATTACAGAAACTAAGAATTGAAGAAACCCCTTCGGAAACAGCAATAAACAGTAAAGTTGATGAGATTTCTGACATTAAGAATCAAATTAAAAAGTTGGATATAAAAGCTGAACAAGACATAAAAAAATTGCTAAACGAAAACCAACGTCTTGAGTTTGATCAACACGTTCATATGCGTAATTCAAACAATCATCACACAAGGAACCATGATTGCAAGCAATCTCATCCTGCTAAACAAAGACCCAATAACACACAAAGAGGTAATAGATAATATCTTATCATAATCTTTTAATATTAAGCTCGGAATTCCGGGCTTTTTTTTATTTTTACTGATTGGCATTTTTATTGATAATAAACTCTATATATGAAAAAAAAATATATAAATACTTACAAGCTTAGCTATATAAAATCTAAATTTAATTGTATTAATTTTTTCACAAAATACATCAATAAAAAAATATACTTATTAGCACTACTATTAATAATAAGTATAACCCCCTCCTATTCGCAGTGGCAAGAGATAAAATCAATAAATATAAGTACAGACAATTTAAGCCTTGATGAATTTGGACATATTTATTATAGTGATAACAATACATTATATAAATGCAATGAAGATGGTACTAAATTAAAATCGTATTCTAACTCCTTTTTGGGGGAAATAAATTCTTATGATGTAAGCGATCCACTGAGATTATTATTATTTTTCAAAGATTTTAATCAAATTGTTTTTCTCGACAATAAGCTGTCAGAGCTAAGAACCCCTGTTTCGTTGGATGATTTAAATCTTTATGAAGTTGTTGCAGTATGTGCTTCGCATAGAGGTGGATTTTGGGCTTATTCATCGGGGAATAATAAGCTGGTTAGATATAACAATTCGCTACAGCTTGAACAAGAAAACTATATTATCACAAACAAAAACATTAATCTTGACTCAGTAAATTTAATCGAAACTTCTTACTTTTTAATTTTATCCTTACCTCCTGATGGGATTTTTATTTACGATGGTTTAGGTTCATTTATTAAGAAAATACCTTCTAAAAATGTAAATTTTATCCAATCGGAGAAGCAAAAATTGTACTTTGCCGAAAACGATAAAATCCAAATTTACGATTTTAAAACAGCCAAATTTGAATCTTTTGAGCTACCAATCACACAAATAAATAGCTTTGCAATTCATAAAAGCAAGATTTTTATTGCTGATAATAAGCTTATTAGAGTTTTTTCAAAGGAATAATTAACAATTCATTGCAAACCCAAACAAAAGTTTTATTTTTATAATGCGTTTTTTTAACAAATTAAATATTCTGATATGCATATAGCTGTTGCCGGAAATATAGGTGCAGGGAAAACCACACTTACCCGGCTTTTATCAAAACATTACGGATGGACACCTCATTACGAGGATGTTGACGACAACCCATATTTATCGGACTTTTACGATGATATGCAGAGATGGTCATTTAATTTACAAGTTTATTTTTTAAATAGTCGTTTTAGTCAAATATTGGAAATAAGGCAATCTGGAAAAACAGTAATTCAAGACCGTACTATTTATGAAGATGCATATATTTTTGCACCTAATCTTCATTCTATGGGTTTAATGTCAACTCGCGATTTTGACAATTACTTCAGTTTATTCGATTTAATGAGTAAATTAGTTCAACCACCGGATTTACTTATTTATTTGCGAGCTACTGTACCAAAACTCGTTCAGCAGATACAGCAACGCGGAAGAAAATACGAGAATACAATTAGATTAGACTATCTTAAACGCTTAAATGAGCGATATGAGGCTTGGATAAACGGTTACGAATTCGGTAAAATGCTTATAGTTGATATTGATAATATTAATTTTAATGAGAATCAAGAACACTTAAGCTCTGTAATCGATAAGATTGATGCTCAACTTCACGGATTATTCTAAAGAAATATTTGAGACTCTTGTTTTAATTTCGTTCCATACGCTATCACTCATGGTAGTACCTAGTACTTCTATTACCTTACCGGCTAATAAACTTCCGGTTTTTCCGCATTTGTATAGATTCCAATTTTGGCTTAATCCAAACAAAAATCCGGCAGCATAATTATCACCTGCTCCAGTTGTATCAATAGGTTTTGACTGAATAGCATCAATTTTATAGACTTTATTCTTGTGTTTAATATATGAACCATTTTCACCTACTTTTACAATTGCATAGTCGCACCATTCTGCAATATTATCAAGAGCTTCTTCAGGACTTTTACCTGTAAGAGCTTTTGCTTCTTCCTCGTTGGCAAATACAATATCAACATATTTAATAATCATATCAACAAGGAATTCCAAATTGGCTTCAACAACATTAAAACTAGCCATATCCATAGATACAATTAATCCTTTCGATTTTGCTATTTTTAAAGCGTGTTCGATAAGTTCGTGATTAAATACTAAATAACCCTCGATATGTAAAAACTTATAATCATCAAAAATAAATTCTGAAATTTCGAGGGGATTCATTGCTGCTGCTGCACCCAAAAAAGTTGCGAATGTGCGTTCACTATCAGGGCTAACTAATGCCACTGCACAACCTGATGGAATGTCACTTTCTATAAGATGTGGATTTACTCCGGTTCTTATCATATCGTCTTTAAAAAACATTCCTGTTTTGTCAGCACCAATTTTTCCAATAAAGCCTGTTTTTAATCCTAACATTGCCAAACTTCGGATTGTATTTGCAGCCGAACCACCAGAAGCTTTATGTGTGTGTAAATGCGAAGTTTTCTCTCTAACATCATCCGAAGTCTTAATATCAACAAGTTGCATACTCCCTTTGGGTAATTGCAAATTATCCAAAGTACTATCATCAGTTAGTTGTGTCATTATATCAACTAAAGCATTTCCCATTGCGAGTATTCTATTCATATTATTTTTTTTATTTTTAATTTTGCAAATATAGAAAAACCTATTATTTTTGCCACGCAATTTTCCTCATTAGTTAAACAGATTTTACTGAAGAGGTAAATTTACGAAAGATTGAAATATTCCTCCTTAGCTCCCCCGATAGTTATCGGGGGGTTAAGAGCACGAAAGATTGAAATATTCCTCCTTAGCTCCCCCGATAGTTATCGGGGGGTTAAGAGCACGAAAGATTG
>JAQVOJ010000138.1 GCA_028702675.1 Bacteroidales bacterium | reverse complement strand
TTTTTAGGCTTAAATCCTAGTTTTGAAACCGTATCGCAGAAATTTTATGAATTAGTAGAACATCAAGGCTATAATGATGTTTGTTACAATATTGATTTGACTAACAATGATGTTCAAACAGGTTCGTTAACTTATGAAAATTTTAAAAACTTTTGTGCAGGTGGTGTAAATCTATGGATGTCACATGGAGTCAAATCTACTACAAATATGGAAGGTTATATACAAGTAGCATATTTTAACAGCACAGAAAATGATATAGATTTAGTGCTACAAGACTGGTTTGGAGGTAATGATATGTCAGGTTTTGGTGTAATTGAAGCAATTAATCCTAATGAAAATAATTGGGGTGGAGATACACCACCATTTATATTAGTAGCTTATCCAGAAGTTGCAAGCAATCTGTGGAAGCCAAAAGTTAACACATACAATAGTATAACAATGATAAGTTCATGTTATAGTTACCAAAACGGATTTGTCCAAGCATGTGGCACAAATGGTGCTACTTTGGGGTATAATGATGTTGTTATGGGAGTCGCTGCACACAGCAATAATAAGGCTTTGCTGAAAAGATTAAATGGTACTATAAATACTTCGGGTAATTATTATAGAAACACAGGTAGTGCATATAACAATTATTCTTTTTCCAATCTCAAAATGTATCCACCAAATACCAACATCACCCTCTGTCCGGCTACCAAAGAATACTATCCTGAAAAAAATGCAATAGTTTCTTCTGAAGTATCAACCGGTTTTTTTGAAACTGATACCTGGTGCGATGCAACACAACCGGCATGGAAAGCACTTAAACTTGAGTTTTCAAATGGAGATTTGTCATATAATCCGGTAAATGATGTTTATTGGGATAATCCGGTGGATGGGAGGTCTAACAAAATAATTTACGAATGGTCAGGAACCGAAGGAAATGTGAAAGTTAAAGTATTTCCCCAATATATAATTGCTTATGGTGGTGGTGGTCAGCAATTAGACTTTGACAAAGTTTGCCCTAATGGAGAGGAAGGAACTTATTCATTTAGTGTCGTGGATACTGAAACAGAAGGTTTTACATGCAATTTCTCAGCATCTTCTACTTCAGTTTGCAGTGGTAATACAGTCAGATTTATTCCTTATTGTACTAATGAAATAACAAGTTATAGTTGGCATTTTGAAGGGGGGAATCCGGAATTAACAACAGAATCGAATCCTGAAATTCATTATGGGGAATCAGGATTATACGATGTTACATTGCATGCATGGAATTCTGAAAATGAAGTTTTTTCAATAACAAAGAATGATTATATTTACGTCTATGATAATGATATTGCTTATGATAATCCTACTGTGAGTTGTGATTATTTCTTATACGGAGATGCTGCTATTAAATATATGGTTTACCTTGATTATGTTCCAGAAGGATACTCTTACAACATAACTGTTTATTACGGTGATGGGACTACTTCTTCAACAAATACTGTTGAAAATCCTACAATTCTGGAATCTATAAGACATTATTCATCTTATGGTACATATTATCCATTTGTAGAAGTTAAGTTAACAGGACATGATGAACCATTATTTATTACCGATTGTGGAAATGTTGATGTTGTTAACCTAAATCCATGTAGTAATTTTACTGCTGATTTTAATTTTTATCCGGAAGACCCTCAGCCAAATGAAGAAATATTTTTTGAGCCTATTATAAATAATTGCGGTGAAAATTGTTACTGGAGTTGGGATTTTGCAAGTGAACCATCATCTCCCGTGTATAATGATGATCCAGTATGGTGCAGTTTAAACACAAATGTAGATGTAACACATACATACAATTCAGAAGGCAATTATTATGTCAAATTGACTGTTTACGAATCTGAAAATGGCTGTCCTCCTTTTGTTGTAGAAAAAGAAGTGCCTGTAGGATATCATGTTACATGTTTCGACCCAATCAATATTTATTGCTCTCATTACAAGCCAGGAAACCCGATAGACAGAGTTCTTGTGAGAAAGTATTTTTGCGCTTTGGAACTTTATTGGCACCACACAATCAACACTTACGACCAATGTCAACCTATTAACCATCCAGATTTTGCTGAAATGTCATTATATAAATTGGGTACTCCATCATTAGAAATCAATACAAACCTAATTAGAACATCACCTTATTCATCTAGTGATCCACCTTGGATTTGGCCTCATGATTATTGTTATTATTCATTACTTACATATGATTATTTACCTTATGGCAGATACATTTTTAAGGTAGATGTATCCGGGCATGCTGGTTCTGACTACCAAACGGCTGTTGGAAAAATTGATGTGGATATAGTTGATTGTGATTTAATTGCAACATTTAATGGAAATAGTTCTGAAAATGATGCAAAATTTGCAGATGCAGTAAATAATCCACCTTATTATTCCTCTGGCAAATTTATTTTAAACTCATCAGTAAACGAATTTGTAAATTCGAACTCAGGAATTTATAATGCTTGTAATGGTATAATATTATGTGACGGATTCAAAACTGGTAATAAATCATTTATTGCTACAGGATATGGTTTTGCTGATTGTATTATAGATCCAATATATTGGTGGGGTTATTATTACAGTACATTTCCGGATATTATTGACGAATCCCAAAACAGCATAATTCTTACTTTCGAGGCATCGCCTAATCCATACAGAGACTTTGTTAATGTTCATATTGAGTTATCAAAATCATCAGAAGCAATTCTTACCTTGTTCAATTATAATGGAGCATTTATAGAAATGCTTGCAAAAACTGATTTAACTGTAGGCTTAAATGAGTTTGAATTTGATCTCGGGTCGCTGTCTCCCGGAACATATATGTTAAAAGCATTGATCAATGATAGTGAGGAAAAAACACTAAAAATAATAAAACACTAAAAAAAATATGAAAAAGTATCTAATAGTATTATTGATAATTCTTAGTTTTAATTCACTTCGGGCACAATTCTATGTAGGATTTAATACTGGTTATGATATTTCTGACAACAGGATGGGAGCTTTTAAGAAAGAAACGCCTTTTATTCAATATCCCTATTATAATAGGGATGCTTCAATCTACTATTTGCCTCTTGGAGAAGGCTTTCGCAATAGTATTTCTGTTGGATATAAATGTAATAAATTGATTTTTGATTTAAGCCTTAACGGGAATTTTAACGCAATCAATTTTAATTATTTAAATGATACAAATTCCTATAATTATTATGATAACCCAATAATCAATACTTTATATGACACAGCCCATGTTGGACGTTTGCTTTCTCCATATTTTGATGAGTTTATGACTTTTGAGTATATGTCGAAATCTTCAATAAAATATAATATAGTGAGTATTACGCAGTCGGTTTCTTATATCACTGGAAAAAAAGATTTTCATTTTTTAATTAAATTCGGTTTTAATTTTAATTATGTAAAAATTATTCAAATCGTAGATTTTACTAGTGATTTTTATAGTGCTTCTAGTGCGGGAACTAATATCTATTCAACAAATTATCTTTTGAAAATAGATAAACCTTTAATATCATGGCTATTTGGGATGGGTGTTTCTTATGATATTTCTGATAGATTAAATCTATGTTTTAATATTGACTACAACCCATTGACATTTTCTTCTGCATATCGGAAGAAGTTAAGTCTGCTCCACCAAATTAGAGTGAGTGATGAAATTGTTTATGATTTAAATGAAGCCTATGATATGGACGAAGAACATTTCGAAATATGGCAAGAAGAGCTACAATATTTAGATTTTACGACATTTGGTTTAAGTGTTGGGTTAAAATATTATTTCAACTTTGAGGGTAAAGGAAATTAGTCGAATTAATTGTAAAGCTTATTTATGAAACAAATCAAATTATTATTATCAGTTTGTATTTTAACATTTTCGCAATTAACACAAGCACAGTTTTTTGCAGCTTTTAATACAGGGTACGATTTTTCATTAACAGACTATAGTGATGGGGTTTTAATAAACGATCCGCTACCTATTGACGAAAGTTTATCAAGTATGTATACTCATCCTATGCTATATTATAATTCATCAAAAGAAATGATTAGTATAAAGCCACATCTAGGTAGTGGTATCACTAACGAAATAATTGTGGGATATAAAACCGGATTTTTAGGAGTGAAGCTTACGGCAGGTACAAATTGCAACGCACTTAATTTTAAAAACAAAAACAATATTATTGGAAGATTTGAATCTAAAACATTTTACGATATTAATTCTCCCGATTTGCCATATCTTATGTGGTTTGAAGGTTTTGATCAATATATTACAGTGGAAAACTCATACTCTTTAGATTTCAGGTACAACATTTCTTATATTAACCCTGAAATATTTGCATCATATAATTTTGGCAGCATTACTATTGGAGCATCATCAGGAATAAGTTTTAATTTTATTGATATGGCAATTTATGGAAAAACAATAATGAACGGGTACAATGATTCATACAGAAAAACTATCACTAATGAGTCCACTTTTTTATTTAATCCCGACAAAGAAATATTGGAAAACAACTTTAATAATGCTGTTCCTGAAAAAGCAATAATTTCATATTCTGTTAGTATTAATCTGGGATATAAAATCAATGAACATCTTGAGTTAAGTTGCAATGTAAGTTATCGCCCCTTGGTTTATACTCCTATTAATCTGGTCATTACTGAAAATAGCACTACAGTTGATGAAAATAGTCAGATATCAGTAAATAACGATGAAGACATTTTTGCACAACTAATGTATAATTCATTCAATACTTATGATGATTTTTGGTTTGAAATAAGAGAATATGATTTTACCTCTATTAGAATGAATATAGGGATTAAGTATTTTTTTCAAACAAAATAGCTGGCTATTAGTACCCCCCTACCAACCAGGTCTTGAAAAACTCATGATCGGATATTAATTTTGTTTATTATGAGGATGTTGTAGGCTGGATTTCTTCCAGTTTTGGGGCAGTAGCTCGTGCAGTGTAAATACCAAATTATAATTATCTATTATTTAAAATAAACTTGCATTTAAACTGTCAAAATTATGTAGTATATAGGTAAAAAATTAAAAAATAACATGAATTATTTGTCATGTTACAAATATTTTGTTATTTTTGTATGAGAAACCAACCAATATTATTATGAAAAATCTAAGATTTAAAGGAGTTTTTAGCTCTCTCTCTCTCTCTCTGTAAACACTGGGTTTTAAAACTAAGTACTTTAGTCTTGTTTATATTATGTTCGCATATAGTTTTTGCACAATTTTGGGATCCAAATGGGAATAATCTCGTAGAAGGGAAAAATAAATTAGGTTCACTCAATGATATTAGTGTATCGTTTGTTACAAACGATGTTGAACGTATGCGTTTATTAAATAATACAGGTTATTTGGGGATAAACACATCAAATCCTACAAGGTATTTAGACGTTGACGGACAAATAAGATTGCGTTATAATGCTTTTAATCACGGAGTTCTTACCTCCGACGCTAACGGAAACGCAACATGGAGTTTGTTAAATCTTAATT
>JAQVOJ010000137.1 GCA_028702675.1 Bacteroidales bacterium | reverse complement strand
TACTTGCTCCTGATGTCTTATCTATATCAGCTAAATTTACATTTGAGATATATTCATAATCATCTGAATTAGAACCTGCATCGCAATAACTTGGTAGATTTACTGTGATATATGCATTTTTTGTAATTAGATCATCACCATGAGGATTAAAAGCCTCGAGAGTAACGCTATATGTTCCCGGTGCATCGTATGTAATTCCTGTTGGATTTTGATCTGTACTTGTAGGAGGAGTTCCGCCTTCGAAAGTCCAGTCCCATGCTGTTGGGTTGTTTGCGGTCAAATCTGTAAAGTTTATCGAACCTCCAATATTTATTATAGTTTGATCAGCTATAAAATCCGCAAGAGGTGGATTTGTGTTTACATTTACTGTGATATAATTATTTTTTGTTTCATTGTCGCCATCTATAGAGTTAGCAACATCGAGACTAACTGTGTATGTTCCTGCAGTAGTATATGTATGTACCGGATTTTGTTCTGTGCTTGTTTGTCCATCACCAAAATTCCACAACCATTCTGTTGCATATTGCGAGGCATCAGTAAAGGTAACAGATTGTCCTTCTAAAATTGTTGTAGGTGTACCCGTAAAATTGGCTACAGGTGGAAATGGAGCAATAGGTGTAACACTTTCGTTGATATAAGGAGCTCTGTCTTGTTTAGTTCCTACAACACAATAATCATCGCCTGTTAAAGCAGGGAATGTTAATGTAACAGAATTATTTGAGCCACTCCATTTAGCATCAAGGAGTACATTATCTTTTGATATTGCTACATATGTATATGGTTCAGTATTTACGGTTAAACTTGTTTCACCTACCATAGGGTCACTAAAACTCAATGATAGATTTTCGGGTTCTGTCATATATGGCATAAGTGATGGGTCTCCTACGCAATGATAAATTTCCCAATAATACTCTTTAAGCGAAGAGGAACTAGCTTCTACTTGCAAGTTTCCGCAATAAACCATTTGTCCGGCAGTAAAATACCATTCATCAAAGCTTTCATTGTTTTCATGCCATATTCCGTCATAAACCCCTTGTCCTGTGTTATTATATGTGTGGTTAGTAACATTAGCTTGTGTAATTGATATACTTGTTAATCCAATGCCCCAATATACGTCTTCGTTCCAATAAGTTGAATTTGAGCCACCTATGTACCCTACAGCACCTTTATTTTCGGCATAAACAACCATTTCGCCAAAAGCGTCACTTTGGTTAAACTGGAATGATAAGCAACAATTTCCAATCATAAATGGATATTCATTTATATTGCTAAAATTTGCAATATCACTTCTTGAAACACTTGGGTCTGCCCATCCATCATGCGAACAATGTGCAGTATAATTTGCAAATCCTACTCCTGAAGATATTTTGGATTTAATATCAGCAGAAGCACCGTAGCTGTTGGAACTCATAACATTATAAGGGGCACTAGTAAGAGCATAATAATAAGCGTATATATTAGAGAACCCGTGTTCTTCATTAAAGTAATTGTCGATACCGTAATAAAGCGTTCCATCTCCGTGCGATTTAGCATAAGTTCCATCCACACCTGCAATAAGCATACAATTGTTTAAGTAAGAGCCGTCGGGGATAGTGTACATTTCGTATGGAACAATTTTGTTAAGGGCATTTTGGAGTTCATTAGTAGATTCGGCTGAAATTCTTCCTAAATATAAATCAGGGATATTATCGTTTGCTCCATCATAACAACCAAAATATGTATCAGTAACATGAGAACCAGCATCTCCACTAAAAGCAGGAATACTGTAATTACCTGAATGGTCGCCGATAATGAGCACATAAGTAGGCGCCGGATCTCCTGATATACCGGCATTGTATAAACTTTCAAGGTATGACTTTATTGCAGTATTAGAGGTTCCAACAACATCTGTATAAGCTTCTATAACATTATACCCTGATTTTGTTTTCCATTCAACGAATGGTTGGAGTGTTGCTTCGAAAGCACGATTTGCAACAATAACATATTTAATAGGATACGCTGTAAATGAATCTTTGCTGCCAGGTTCTTGAAAATTTACAAGCATCTTGTATGCAGGGTCAAATTCAGGAGAGTAATACTTGGCTTTTAAGGCCTCAGTTGTAGCAATATCTGCATTATTAAAAACTATTTCAAATTGAAGATTATTGTAAATTTTCAATGTATTTGACACTGGATTATAACTAAAAGGTGATATTTGGATATGTCCTATTCTCACTCCTCTCATTGTACCACTAATTGATGTTTCAACTAATGGATTGTCGGTAAATTCATCTGTATTATAAACAAGCTCGTTTTTCTCAAAAACATGAGAAGAAGGGTCTGAATTTTTTGCATAAGAAGCTTGAACCGGAATAATTTGATTAGTGATCCCTAGATTATTCAAATCTATTATTTCTTCGTCATAACTAATAATGTTAATTTGGACATCAGCACCAAAAGGCACTTCCATAAGCCTGTTTATTACTGGTAGCTCAGGATGTCCCACATTTGATGGTTTAGCCATTCCCTCAAAAATAATACTTGTATAGGTCCCTTGTTCAGTTTCCATGTTTACAAAATCAAGATGACTAATTTCTGCTTTCATCGAAAAACTTTCGGGAGAAAGAGACTCTATACTAAGAGCTGTTTGTTGGGGCTCAAGACTTACAATAGCAGTATTCTGTTTTTGTGCCCAAACAAATGTCAGTGCAATAACTAATAAAACAAGTAGAAATAATCTTTTCATAATATTGAAATTTTAATTAAGTATATAATATATATCAGTCAATTTATATAGACGCAAAAAAAATGAAAACGTTTTTTAAAACTGCAAAAAATTACAAAAATTTATTAGGCTATTTAAATTAATATAGTAATGTTGGTAATATTTATACTTACTCATTAAGATTAAGTTCATACTCCCCTCCTACTATATACCAACAATCTTCATCGCAAATTTCTGTTACTAATTTTGCTTCAAGTTTATCCGATTCAATAACTCTTATGGTTTTATTATTATGGCTATAAATTGCTTCAACCGAATATAAATGATCAATCGGCACATATACGTAAACAGTTGATGTGTCAGCTTCAAAGTTTGCAATTACCGGAGCATTATCAACCATTCCGGCATATACCTTAATTTCTACTTTGGGATATGTACTATTTATAGTAAGATCAATAATTAAATCTGCAGAGTCAGGAAATTGATTCTCCGGATAGCAATAATAACAATCAACATCATCACCATCATAATAAATGGGATCAATACATGACGTAAACACAATGGCAAAGCTTATTAATAATAATATAATGGTTTTCATTCTCTAATTATATATTTATTCTGCTCATTAATTTCGTTAGGTTTATAATTGAACCCAAAAATTAGACTAATTCCCATTCTGTGAGGACTAATATTTTCGATGTTAAAATTACAATATTTATAAGTTAACTCAATATTAACAAATCTTTTAAAATTAATGCATAATCCTGCTTCCGGTAATGTAATAACACTTGCTGCTTCTCTATTATTAATTGCTTCGTAACTTGGGTTAGAATATAATTCGTTAACTCCTGCAAATAATAAAAATGTATTATTACCATTTTTTAAAAACCTAATATACTTTCTTAAACCTGTATATATACTCCATCTTGATTCTTTTAATTGCAAATAAACATTATTCCCATCATAAAGATTTACCCATTTCTTACCAGTCCTGAAAAGTCCTCCCACAATTATCTTAATGCCATATCTAGTATCGTATAATCCTGTATGAAATCCCATTTGAAAATCTTTGGCATTAAAACTCAAATCCCAGGCTAAATCAATATACTGAAAGTATGGTTTATGAATATTTTTAATACCTTGATTTTTTATCAATTTTTTAATTTTACGATTACCCGAATTATTTGCAAGAGTTCGAGTATTGAAATATTCAGTAATTGTATCGTTTGGAATTGCTCCTTTTTCAATTAATCGTTCTACTAAATAATAATTTCCATAATATACTGCTAAATCTAATATAGACATATTATTGTTATTAGTAAGATTATAAGGAATATTAGATTCAAGCATATAATCTATAAGTGTTATAGTGTCGATGTCAGCAGCAAGATGAAGATATGAATTACCGTTTGAATCAATTTTTAAAATGTCAGCATTATTTGCTACAAGCAGTTTTGCTATTTCGGTTTGTGCATTAATAATTGCATAATAAAGAGGCGTTCGTCCATAATTATCAGGTTCATCACAATCTGCTTCGTAATAAATCAACATGTCGGTAAGGATATAGTATCCATAATTAGCTGTGTAATGTATTGCTTGCCTACCATAATCATCTTTCGCATCTATTTCGGCATTGTGTCTTATTAAGTATTCTACTACATCAACATGATTGTTACGAGCGGCTGCGATTAAAGGAGGTGTTCCGGGAAACTTCGGTTTTGCATTAATGTTTGCATTATTAATTGCTAAATATTCTACAACATTTAGGTGTCCGCTTTGAGACGCAAGCATTAATGCTGTAATGCCATTATCATCTGAGATATCAACATATATACCTTGATCTAAGCATTCTATTACTGTGCCCAAATCTCCGTTATCGGCTGCTTCCCACAATTCGTAAGGTCCATATGTTACAATACTATCGTTTATTTGAGCAGCTAAAACTCCTACAATACAACTTAACAATATTGCAAAATATAATTTTTTCAAAAACACACTCAAATTTGTTTAAGGCACTAAAATAATAAAAATTCATATCATGTATTGTTTATTATGCTTATTTTTGCCAAATTATAAAAGATAGGTCCCGTAGTTCAACTGGATAGAATGTAAGATTCCGGTTCTTATGATGGGGGTTCGAGTCCTCCCGGGATCACGGATGTAAATATCAAAATTAAGCAAAGTCCTGCAAACTAAATGTTTACGGGATTTTTCTGTTTTTAACATGTACTAAAATCCCTTAAATTCTGCTAAGTTATGTTGGACAAACTGTTGGACTAAAAAACAGTCAAATTTTAGTCCAACAGTTAGAAGACTTTATCGCTGGTTAACAACACTTTACGGAAAGCAAACCGATCATAATTCGTAGTATTACAAACGCAAAAAAACGAAGAATTATGGAACAAAGAACAACACTAAGTTTGGTGTTTTACATCAAGCGAACAAAACTTCTAAAAAATGGAGATGCTCCACTGTATTTAAAAATCACCATCACCGGAACCAAATGTGAAATGGGATTAAACCGAGGAGTTGATCCGAATGTTTGGGATGGCAATGCAGGAAAAATGAGAGGAAACACTAAGCAAGCAAAGCTTATAAATGACTTTCTGGATACAGTAAAATATAAAATGCAAAGGCAATTGCAGTATTTGCTTGAAGACGATAAAGAGATAAATGCCAAAGCACTACGCAATGCTTACCTTGGAATAGATACTTCACGGAAAACCCTGCTTGAAGCATTTAATGATCACAACAAAAAAATGAAACGCTTGATTGACATTGATTATTCCCCTCAAACTCTTGCCAGATATTTATCCAGTACTAATCACTTGCA
>JAQVOJ010000049.1:19251-21857 GCA_028702675.1 Bacteroidales bacterium | reverse complement strand
TTATAAAGAATTTCAACATGATCGATAAAGTGATTAGGATATAATACAGCATTTCCAAGACCAAATATAGCAGCTTTTTTGCCTATAAGATTATAACCTTCGTCTTGTGCTTTCTTAAAAAATGGCACCCATTGTTCACCGGTATAGGCTTCTGTCCAATTGTCGGCTCCAACTGTTGAACAACCAAATATAAAAAAGTCGTATTGTTTAAAATAATTAAAATCAAACAATTTAAGACTAGTAATATCAGAATCGGGTATTTTTTGCTGCACAATTTCAGCAGCCTTATTTACACTCCCATTTGGAGGCCAGAATACAATTAAAGTTTTTCCCATTATACAGTATGTTTTTTTCGTTTAAAAATAATCTAATTTTCGCATGCAAAATAAAACAATTTTATTAAAAACCTTTGAGTTTCAGAAAAAAAGCCTACTTTTGCGGCTCGTGAATTATTAAAATAATGTCTAACTTATTAAAATTAAAGAGATTAAAGAAATGACAGATCAAGAAAACAAAAAGCCCGAAGAGCAGCAAGCAGCTCAAAACCCTGATAATCAAGAGCAACCGATTGTAAATCAGGATCAAAAAGAAACCCCTCCTATCCAAGAACCCGACCAAGAAGAAAATAAACAAACAAAATCATTTGCAGAAGATGCAAAAGAAAAAGAAGAAAATTCTTCATCAAAATTAAGCGGTTCTGTAACAATCGATGATGTAAAACCAATTGAAGATTTTGATTGGGAAGCATTTGCTGATGACGAAACCATGCCAAAAGCAGAACGTACAAAATTAGAAGATGTTTACAGCGAAACATTATCAACAATTAACGAAAGTGAAGTTATTGATGGTACAGTTGTACATATTGGTAAACGCGAAATTGTTGTAAACATTGGGTACAAATCAGAAGGTGTAATTTCTGCAAACGAATTTCGCTACAACCCTGATCTTAAAGTAGGCGACACAGTAGAAGTCTTTGTTGAGAACATGGAAGATGTTGGCGGGCAGCTAATACTATCTCATAAGAAAGCAAAAGCTTTACGTAGTTGGGAAAACATAAACAGAGTTCATGACAACGATGAAATTATTAAAGGATACATTAAATGTCGAACCAAAGGTGGTATGATAGTAGATGTATTTGGTATCGAAGCGTTCCTACCCGGTTCACAAATTGATGTAAAACCAATCAGAGATTATGACGTATTTGTAGGAAAAACAATGGAATTTAAAGTTGTTAAAATTAATAATGAATTTAAAAACGTTGTAGTTTCTCACAAAGCACTTATCGAAGCTGAACTGGAAGAACAGAAAAAAGAAATTATTGGTAAACTTGAAAAAGGTCAAGTTTTAGAAGGCACAGTTAAAAATATTACATCTTATGGAGTATTTATTGACTTAGGTGGTGTTGACGGACTTATTCATATTACCGACTTATCATGGGGACGAGTTACTCACCCCGAAGAAATTGTTACACTCGACGAAAAAATCAATGTAGTAATTTTAGATTTTGATGATGATAAAAAACGAATCGCTTTAGGCTTAAAACAACTTACTCCTCATCCATGGGATTCGCTTGATGAAAACCTTAAAGTAGGAGATAAAGTAAAAGGTAAAGTTGTTGTTTTAGCCGACTATGGAGCATTCGTTGAAATTACTACAGGTGTAGAAGGTCTTATCCACGTTTCTGAGATGTCTTGGTCGCAACACCTACGCAGTGCTCAGGAGTTTATGCAAGTTGGAGACGAAGTCGATGCTGTTATTTTAACCTTAGACCGCGATGAACGTAAAATGTCATTAGGCATAAAACAATTGCACCCCGACCCATGGGAAGAAATTGAAAAACGCTATGCCGAAGGCTCTAAACATACTGCTAAAGTACGTAACTTTACAAACTTTGGCGTATTCGTTGAATTAGAAGAAGGTGTTGATGGATTAGTTCATATTAGCGATTTATCTTGGACAAAGAAAATTAAACACCCCGCAGAATTTACCCAAATTGGAGCAGAACTAGAAGTGGTTGTATTAGAAATTGATAAAGAAAACCGCCGTTTAAGTCTCGGACACAAACAAATCGAAGAAAATCCTTGGGATGTATTCGAAACAATATTCTCTTCAGGAAGTATTCATGAAGGAACAATTGTAGAACTTACCGACAAAGGAGCCATAATTGCTTTACCATATGGAGTAGAAGGTTTTGCAACACCTAAACACCTTGTAAAAGAAGATGGTAGTCAAGCTAAGCTAGATGACAAAATCGACTTTAAAGTTATTGAATTTAATAAAGAAGGTAAGAAAATCTTTGTCTCCCATTCAAGAATTCACGAAGATGAAAAACGTGAACAACAAGGTAAAGAAAGAAAATCAAAGCAAAAAGAAGGTAAATCTGCAAAATCTAAAGTTAAAAATGTAAACGATAAGATGGAAAAAACAACTTTAGGGGATGTACTTGACTTTGGAGACTTAAAGAAAGAACTAGAAAAACAAGAGAAAAAAGAAAAGCAAGTATCAGATAAGCCGATAAAAGAAGAAGCAGCTTCTAAAAAAGTTGAAAAAAAGCAGAAAGAAGAAAATTCTGAAGAAGAAACTGCTGAAAAAACTAAAAAAGAAAC
>JAQVOJ010000049.1:0-19151 GCA_028702675.1 Bacteroidales bacterium | reverse complement strand
GTTTAAGTAAAAGAGCGACAAAAATATCAGATAATAGGTTTTATCATATATAATCCTTTTAAAATTTAAAAAAACTGCATATATTTGCCACTCCAAAATTGAAATTCAAATATTAACCGATTAAAATATTTTAAAATGACAAAAGCAGATATTGTTAACGAAGTTTCAAAAAATACTGGTATCGAAAAGGTAACAGTGCAAAAAACTATTGAGGCATTCATGGAAGAAGTAAAAGCATCATTAACTAATGGTGACAATGTTTATTTAAGAGGTTTTGGTAGTTTTATTATTAAACAACGTGCAGAAAAAACAGCAAGAAATATCTCAAAAAATATTACAATTACTATTCCCGCACATAAAATTCCTGCTTTCAAGCCTTCAAAATCATTTGTTAGCAAAGTATCAAAAAACAACTAAAAAATTAATATTATGCCAAGCGGAAAAAAACGTAAGAGACATAAGATGTCAACACATAAAAGGAAAAAAAGACTGCGTAAAAACAGACATAAAAAGAAGAAATAATTCTTATTTTTTAGCAGTTAATAAATTTGTTTAGCCTTTAGGATAGCCTAAAGGCTAATTACGTACATATTCCTTTTATATGACTCAAAAGCAAGATCAACATAAGGTTCAGGAGTTATATATTGATGTTCGAGCATCTGAAGTATCAATAGCATTACTCGAAAATAAGCAACTAACCGAGCTTAATAAAGAGTATATTAATACCCGGTTTTCGGTGGGTGATATATACTTAGGCAAAGTGAAAAGACTTATGCCGGGATTAAATGCTGCATTTGTAGATGTAGGTTACGAACGTGATGCATTTCTTCATTACTTAGATTTAGGTCCTCAATTTCAATCAATAAATAAGTTTTTACATTTAATACTATCAACAAAACCTAAAAATATTGATTTTAATAGGATTAAACCTGAGCCTGAAATAGATAAAAATGGTAAAATCACTGATGTATTAACAGTAGGGCAATATATTTTAGTACAAATAGCTAAAGAGCCTATTTCAAACAAGGGACCTCGCTTAAGCAGTGAAATTAGCCTTGCCGGAAGAAATTTAGTTGTACTTCCATTTGGAGACAAAGTATCTGTTAGCCAAAAAATAAAATCACACGAAGAGAAAAAAAGATTACGAAGACTTATAGAAAGCATAGCACCTAAAAATTACGGCATAATTGTTAGAACTGCTGCCGAATCTAAAATGGTTGCCGAGTTAGATAAAGAATTGTCAGGATTAACTAAAAAGTGGGAAACTATTACCGAAAAACTCAAAGGAGCAAAACCTCCTATTCTTGTTTTAGGCGAACTAGACCGTACAGCAGCGATGCTTCGAGATATTCTAAGCAGTAGTTTCAACCAAATAGTTGTAAACAATAAAGAAACTTTTGACGATGTAAAACTATACATCACAGAAATTGCTCCCGAAAAAGCAGATATAGTAAAGCTTTATAATGGTAAAACTCCTTTGTTTGACCACTACGGAATTCAACGGCAAATAAAAACCTTATTTGGAAAAACAGTTCCATTCAAAAATGGTGCTTATTTAATAATTGAACATACCGAAGCTGCACATGTAATTGATGTAAATAGTGGTAACAGAAGCAATTCTGAACAAAATCAAGAAAACAATGCCCTAGAAATAAATTTACTAGCCGCCGAAGAAATTGCCCGACAGCTTAAGCTTAGAGACATGGGAGGCATTATCGTAATCGATTTTATAGATTTACATGATGTCGTAAACAAGAAAAAAGTCTATCAAAAAATGATAGATTCGATGCAAGGCGAAAGAGCAAAATATCATGTTACCCCTTTGAGCAGGTTTTGCCTTATGGAAATTACCCGTCAAAGAGTAAGACCAGAAATTCATGTAAAAACTTCGGAAAGATGCCCTACTTGTAATGGTAGCGGTAAGATTTCAGCAAGCATTAATCTTGTTGATGAAATTGAAAATAATATGAAGTTTTTATTGAAAAAATATACAGTTAAAAAACTAATTATTAAAACTCACCCATTTGTTGAAGCATACATAAATAAAGGTTTTCTTTCGGTCAGAAAAAAATGGCAAAAACAATTTCGTCAAAGAATTGTTGTTTATCCAATGATGGAATATTCCTATATGGAATATCATTTTTTTAATGAAAGCGATGAAGAAATTATTTTTTAATAAGTATTGTTCATACAACAAAAATCAAAGCTATGTTAAGATTATTTAAAGCTCTTTTGCCGGTAGCTATGCTATTGGTTATAAACTCGTTTGTTACTTTTGGACAACTTGAAGTTCCTGTAAAATGGAATTATACCATTGAAAAAGTTGACAACACAAGCCTTAAGCTTAAATTAACAGGTAATGTTGAACCCAAATGGCACTTGTACGCAATGGATTCACCCGAAGAAGGATCATTACCACTACTGTTAGGACTTGATGCATCCGATAAAATTGAACTAATTGGTCCTTTTCGTCAAATTACAACCCCAACAGAAGAGTTTGATGATGTTTTTAACGTAAACATTAAATATTTCGACAAAGTAGCCATTTTTGAACAAGTATTTAAACCAATTAATAATGAGAAATTTAGTGCAACTTTAATTATTGAAGGGCAAGCATGCTTCGACGACGGCAAGTGTGTTTTAATAAATGATGAAATTGAAGTAAACATAGAACCTAAGCAATACTTTGTAAATAATGAAGAAAAAGGGAATCATAAAGACGAAAATTTAACAGAAAATAAGGATGATAAATTCAACAACAATGCAGTTGAAGAATCTGATAATGAGGTTAAAGAATCTGATAATGAAATTACTGAAGAAATAATAGAAGAACCTAATGATGTTCAAAAGATTGATTCTTCCTCTAATAAAACTATAGATAATTCAAATAAAGAAAATAACAACAAAGGTTTGCTAGGAACTTTTTTCCTGGCAATAATTCTTGGACTTGCAGGAATTTTAACTCCATGTGTGTTTCCAATGATTCCAATGACAGTTTCGTTTTTTATGCAAGGACAATCGAGTAGAGCAAGTAGTATTTTCAAAGCTTTGATTTTTGGGGTTTCCATAGTATTGTTATACACTCTTGTTGGTGTTATTGTATCGCTAACAAGTGCAGGCGCCGATTTTCCAACTTTATTGAGCACTCACTGGATACCAAATACTATTTTCTTTTTACTGTTTATCTTTTTTGCAGGATCATTTTTTGGTCTATACGAAATTATTCTACCATCAGGACTAGCAAATAAAGCCGATAAACAAGTTGATAAAGGAGGTATATTATCTTCTTTCTTTATGGCAGTAACTTTGGTAATAGTTTCATTTGCTTGTACAGGTCCCATTGTTGGAGCCTTACTAGTTAAAGCTGCCAGTGGCAGTATTATAGAACCTACTATAGGTATGCTCGGTTTTGGTCTTGGATTTGGGATTCCATTTACAGTATTAGCAATTTCTCCCAGCTGGCTTAAAAAATTACCACAATCCGGAGGTTGGATGAATTCTGTAAAAGTTGTTATGGCTTTTATAATTCTAGCCTTTTCTCTAAAATTTTTAAGCAACATGGATCAAAATTATCATTTAAATCTAATGAGTCGTGATATATATTTATCTATTTGGATTGTGTTATTCTTCTTATTAGGATTTTACCTCCTCGGCAAAATAAAATTGCCTCACGATACCGAATTAAAACACGTATCAGTATTTAGACTTGTATTAGCAATAGTTTCATTTGTATTCGCTGTATATTTAATTCCTGGCTTATTTGGAGCAGAACTTAAACCTGTATCAGGATTAATTCCACCAAAAGCAACTCAACAGTTCACGATTTCTTCGCAAACAGTAAGCAATAATTTAGCTCCCGAAATTAATAAATTGTGTGATGAGCCTAAATATAACGATTTTCTCCATTTAGACGATGGATTAAATGCATATTTTGATTATGAACAAGGACTTAAATGTGCCAAAATTCAAAATAAACCAATAATGTTATACTTCACCGGACACTCATGTAGCAACTGCAAAAAAATGATGTCAGAAGTTTGGACTCAGGAAGTGAAAACATTACTAAATGAAGAATTTGTTTTTATTGCACTCTATATTGACGACAAATATAAACTGCCCGAAAGCGAATGGGTTACCTCTAAAGTTGACGGTAAAACTAAAAAAACTATTGGGCAAATAAATAGCGACAGGCAAATTGAATTATTCAATATTAATTCTCAACCTTATTATGTTATTCTATCGCCCGAAGAAACAATGATTAACGAAGCTATGGAATATAATACTGATACTGAAGAGTTTAAAAATTGGATAAATCAGGGACTAGAATCTTTTGACAAGACAAACAAAAAAACCGAATAATTTTCTTTAAAAGTTATATAAATTAATCACAAAATAATGTAGATTTGTTGCTTTATAAATTCTAAGGTAGAAGGAAGCATGTTGAGATTAAGAGTATTTGTGTTCGTAATTTGTGCAGTATCATTTCTAAATTCTGAAGCACAAAATTCACGTTTTATCCATAGAGTATTTACTAATGTATCTGTAACTGAAGAAGTTCTGTTTAGTTCTGGTGATAACTATTTAGGTGTTCATAAAGATTTATATTTTGATTTTTATGAACCTTCTAATGATACTATGGAACTTAGACCTTTAGTTATAGAAGTATTTGGTGGGGCATTTGTGGAGGGCAATCGCCAGTGGGCGGATATGCTCGCATACGGCGATAGCTTAGCCTCTTACGGTTATACTGTAGCTGCTATTGATTATAGATTGGGTTTTAATCCTTTGTCGGGTGGAAGCATCATACGAGCCGCATATAGAGCATGTCAAGATGTTAATGCTGCGATAAGGTTTTTCAAAGCAAATTATGCCGAGTATAGAATTGATACAACACAAATATTTTTACTTGGGAATTCAGCAGGTACTATTGCCTCATTATTATCAGTATATCTAGAAGAAGATGAACGCCCCGAAGAAACTTATAATAACGGATTACTACAAGACGATCTTGGTTGCATTCACTGTACAGGAGATTATCAAAATCACACCAATGATGTTGCCGGAATTGTAGCGCAATGGGGCGGACTCGATGATCTTAATTATATCGATGATTACAACGACACACCTGTTTGCTTTATACACGGCACAGGTGATAGTACAGTACCCTGCGATTCAGGATTTGCTTATAATAATATCGAATTTTTATCATTACCATATTTGTATGGTTCCAAATCCTTATCAATGAAACTTGATTCTTTAGAAACATGGCACGAATTACATTTATTCGAAAATGCTTCACATTGTTTCTATCTCGAAAATCTAATAAGCATGATCCCCGATTCTTTTAGTATGTGCCTAAATATTACAGTAGATTTTCTTGCACAAATAAATAACTATGTTGAAAATCCTGTAAATATTAGTCGTGTTGATAAAGATAGTTTTACAATTTTCCCAAATCCTGCAAATAATATATTATTTATTGAAACTAATGATGATTTGTTTACATACAAACTTTTATCATCAGACGGAAGAATTTTAATATCTGACACAAAACATAGCAAGGCAACAATCCCTGTTAATAACTACACACCCGGGATATATTTAATCGAAATAAGAACAGAAAAAGGAGCATTCATTGAGAAAGTTCTTATAAACTAATTTCAATTTATAGCTAGTTAATCAGAAACTTAAATTCAAACATAACAAAATTGTTTAGTCCAAATTTCAAGAAAAATTTGGACTAATTCTTTACTTATCCAATTATTTTTTATTTTTATCAAAATTTTATATTACTAATTAATTATTTTATACTATGAAAATCATGTGTTTTTTTATTCTTACGGCAGTTAATATCACATTATTAGCCAATAATATTAATATTAATGGCATTATAAATATTGACGAAGCAGACATCACCATAATATTAACAAAATTAGATGAAGAAGAAACAGAAATTGCATCAATTGAACTTGAAGGAAACGAGTTTAGTATTGATTTTTCGGCAAAAACTTCAGAATTGTATTTATTAGAGTACGGAAGCGAAGGTACTGAGTTCCTTGTTTTACATCCGGGAGACAATATTAAATTAGTAATTGATTCCAATAATATTCAAATAGATGGCAGTAAAGAATTAACTAATTATTTTGAGATGAATCAATCCCTTGCTCCTATTTTAGATGAATATGATGAATTATATAATACATATATGTATGAAGAGGAGGATGAAGAACTTTTAAGAATCGAAAGCGAAGTAGATGCACTTTTAATAAGATACAAAGAATTAATAATTGATTATATTAATAAAAACAGTAGTTCACTATTAGCTCTAATTTATGTTGAAGAATTAGATATTGATGAAGATTTTGAACTATACCAAACTATAAGTTCAAACTTATATAGCAAATATCCGGAGAATATTTATGTAAAAGATTTAAAACAAAGAGTTGAGGCAGCTCAAAAAACAGCGATAGGTTCTTTAGCTCCAGATATTTCAATGCCAACTCCTGATGGTAAAACCGTAAATCTATCGGATTTACGTGGCAAAATAGTATTAATTGATTTCTGGGCTGCATGGTGTGGTCCATGTCGTAGAGAAAGTCCTAATATGGTAAAGCTATACGAAGAATACAATAAACACGGTTTTGAAATATTTGGTGTTAGCTTAGATACAGAAAAAGAGCGTTGGACAACAGCTATTGAAGATGACAAATTAATATGGACACAGGTTAGCGATTTATTAGGCTGGGATTCAAAAGCACAAGAATTATACGGATTTGAAGGTATTCCCTATACGGTATTAATAGATAAAGAAGGTAAAATAATAGCAAAAGGATTAAGAGGAGAAGCTCTTGCCGAGAAATTGGAAGAAATTTTTGGCAAGTAATTATTACATAAAAAAAATGAGGCTGTTTAATTATCAGCCTCATTTTTTTACTATTAATAATCAATTATCAATTTTGCTTATCCATGCTTTACATTTGCAATTGCAGCTGCAAGTCTTGCAATAGGGACTCTAAAAGGCGAACAACTAACGTAATTAAGTCCAGCTCTATGACAAAAATCAACAGACGAAGGTTCTCCCCCGTGCTCACCACAAATACCAAGTTTAATATTAGGTCTTGTTTTTTGTCCTCTTTCAACAGCTAATTTAACTAATTGGCCTACACCCTCTTCATCTAAAACTTGGAATGGGTCATTTTTCAATAAACCTTTTTTGAGATACACTGGTAAAAATTTACTAGCATCGTCTCTACTATAACCAAAAGTCATTTGCGTTAAGTCATTAGTACCAAAGGAGAAGAATTCAGCACTTTCAGCAATCTGATCAGCAATTAAAGTAGCTCTTGGGATTTCTATCATTGTTCCTACAAGGTATTCGATACTATCATTATACTCTTCGAAAACTTTCTTTACAGTAGCACGTGTAATATCTTCTTGCAATTTCATTTCTTTATAAGCGCCTGTAAGAGGGATCATAATTTCTGGAATTGCTTTAACACCTTTCTTTTTCAGATTTAGAGCAGCTTCAATAATTGCTCGAACCTGCATCTCGGTAATTTCGGGATAAGTATTTCCAAGTCTGCAACCGCGATGCCCAAGCATTGGATTAAACTCGCTCAGTTCTTCAACTTTTGCTTTAATTTCTTCTACAGTAATTCCCATTTCTTTTGCCATCTCCTTTTGATTTTCTAGCTCATGAGGCACAAATTCATGCAAAGGAGGGTCAAGCAATCTTACTGTAACCGGCAAATCGTGCATAGCTTCAAATATTCCTTCAAAATCGGCTCTTTGATAAGGCAACAGTTTTTCTAATGCTTTACGGCGATTATCTTCGTTTGAAGCCAAGATCATTTCACGCATTGCTTTAATACGTTCTCCTTCGAAAAACATGTGTTCGGTGCGGCAAAGTCCGATTCCAATAGCACCAAATTCACGAGCTTTTTTAGCGTCTTTTGGTGTATCAGCATTTGTACGAACTTTCATACGAGTATATTTATCGGCTAATGTCATTAATTCGCCAAAATCACCACTTAACTCAGGGTCTTTAGTTGCAATTTTGCCGTCATAAACTTCACCGGTAGAGCCATTTAGCGAAATCCAATCCCCCTCTTTAAATTCTTTACCTTCCATAACAAGAGTACGAGTTTTATAATTTACTCTAAGGCTTCCTGCCCCCGACACGCAACATTTACCCATGCCTCTAGCAACAACGGCAGCGTGAGATGTCATACCTCCACGAGCAGTTAAAATACCTTTGGCGATATTCATTCCTTCTAAATCTTCAGGAGAAGTTTCGATACGCACTAAAATAGAATTAGCATATTTTGAAGCTTCATCTGCAAAAAAGACAATCTGACCAGTTGCTGCTCCCGGAGAGGCAGGTAACCCTTTAGCCATTATAGCCGCAGATTTTAAAGCTTCGGTATCAAAAACAGGGTGTAATAATTCGTCAAGCTTATTCGGTTCTTGTCGCAACAATACTGTTTTTTCGTCAATTTTACCTTCTCTTAGCAAATCCATAGCAATTTTTACCATAGCTGCTCCAGTACGCTTACCGTTACGAGTTTGCAATATCCAAAGTTTACCATCTTGAATAGTAAACTCAAGGTCTTGCATATCTTTATAATGATTTTCGAGTTTATTCTGAATATCGTTTAGTTCTTTATAAATTTTGGGCATAGCTTCTTCTAGTGAAGGGAAATTGGCAGCACGCTCCTGTTCAGAAACATTTGCTAATACAGCCCATCTACGACTACCTTCAAGAGTAATTTGCTGTGGAGTACGAACACCTGCCACCACATCTTCTCCCTGAGCGTCAATCAGATATTCTCCATTAAAGATATTTTCACCGGTTCCGGCATCACGTGTAAATGCAACACCTGTACCAGAGTTTTTACCCATATTACCAAAAACCATAGCCTGCACATTTACAGCAGTCCCCCACTCTTCCGGTATTTGATTTAATGTACGATAATAAATAGCACGGTCGGTATTCCAACTATCGAAGACAGCACATATTGCTCCCCACAACTGATCCCATGGCGATGATGGAAAATCATGACCGGTTTGTTTTTTAACGGCAGCTTTAAATTTAACTACTAATTCTTTAAGGTCAGATACTTCAAGTTCATTGTCTAATTCGATTTTTTTAGCTTCTTTAACTTCTTCAAGAATTTGCTCAAATGGGTCAATATCTTCTTTACTTTCGGGTTTCATCCCTAACACTACATCACCATACATTTGCACAAACCTACGATAAGAATCCCATGCAAATCTTTCGTTACCCGATTTTTTTGCAATTCCTTGAACAGCATCGTCGTTAAGACCAAGATTTAATACGGTATCCATCATACCTGGCATAGAAACTCTTGCTCCTGAACGTACCGAAACTAAAAGCGGATCTTCGTTAGAACCAAATTTAGCTCCCATTATACCTTCAATCTTTTTTATTGCAGCTTCAACCTCATCTTTGATTAATTCCACAACTTTTTCACGCCCATAAGTGTTGTACTCGGTACATACTTCGGTTGTTATTGTAAATCCTGGAGGCACCGGAACACCAATAAGACTCATCTCGGCAAGGTTAGCTCCTTTTCCACCAAGAAGATTTTTCATACTTGAATTTCCATCTGCCTGCTTATTACCAAATGTGTAAACTCTTTTAAGGTTTGTCATATTATATTGTTTTAAAGTTTAACAAATCAATAATTTTTAAAGAATGCAAATTTAGTAAAATTAGGTAATTTTGCCTTAAATTGGCGTTAAATAATTTAATAATCCTCACAATATTTACTTTTATTAATAACAAAGCATTGGGAATAGGGTAAGCATTTACATAATATCATAACTCTGCAGGAGTAAAATTATTTTTAATAGCGTATCCATATATTAAAAACTTTAGTAGGGTAAATATAGATAAAAAACAAAAAGTAGGACATTCAACTAAATCAAAGCATCCTTATCTGACTTAAAGAAACAATATTATAAAAACCTATAGATTTTCTTCTATTGAAGCAAATTCCGAAAATAACCTAAGCTTTCAGAAATACTTGTGGGATTAAAGTCCAATTCATGCACAGCCTTAGTAATAATAAAACCAGTTTTTGGAGGACGTTTGCCGGGCTGATTAAGCATTTGCGAAGTAGTCGGTTTTATTAAAGATTTGTCGAATTCAAAAACACTTGCAATTTTAATTGCAAAATCATAAACACTCATATATTCGGCACCTGAAATATGAAGAATACCGGCATACTTTATCCCTGCAAGTTTAATCAATGCTTGAACCAAATCTTTTACAAATGTAGGAGTACGAAACTGATCGTTTACAACATTAATGGGCTTACCCTCTTTCAATTCGTTTACTACCCATGTGAGGATATTATTACGATGTGTACTTATAGGAATACCATAAACGAGTACAGTCCTTACAATAGTAGAATATGGATAAATATCTGTTATCCTTTTTTCGGCTTCAAGCTTTGTAGTGCCATACCAACTTACCGGATTAGGGATATCGTCTTCTTTATACATACCTTGTAGTCCATCAAAAACAAAATCTGTGGATAAGTGTATAAATCTAATTTTATTATCACTACTATAATTTGCGAGAAATTCAGGAACCAAGACATTAACTCCCCATGCCCATTGTTTATTGCTTTCACACACATCAACATTAGTAATCGCTGCACAGTTAATTATAATATCAGGTTTATGAATATCTAACAAATATTTTGTTTTTATTTTGTCTCGCAAATCGACTTGTTCAAATTTGAAACTATTTGTATTATCAATATTGTGAATATTCTCTGCAGAAGACATGGCAATAATCTCCATATTTGTATCGGACAAATATTTATCTATCAGATATTTGCCAACCAAACCATTTGAACCTGTAATTAACACTTTCTTCATAATACGGTTAAAATGTAAAATTGAGTAATATAAACTAAAACAATGAATAAAATAAACTTACAATTATCTTAAAATTTCTTTTAATTTTTTTAGGTCTTCGGTAAAA
This sequence comes from Bacteroidales bacterium, assembly GCA_028702675.1. GTDB lineage: Bacteria > Bacteroidota > Bacteroidia > Bacteroidales > ML635J-15 > JAQVOJ01. The sequence goes on along the minus strand of JAQVOJ010000049.1, from coordinate 8,134 downwards.
CCGAGAGCAAATATTTTATCATTTTTTGAAATAGTTTCATCAGGAGTAGGATTAATAATATAACTACCATCGGCTCTTCTCAGACCAACTATATTAGCACCACTAATATTTCTTATATCCAATTCCCGAATTGTTTTAACATCATTAGTTTCGGATAACGAATAACATGAAACCTCTTCAAGCCTAACACTACCCGTATCTTGCACCAATACAAAATCAAGAAACTCTACAATATCAGGCTGTGCAACTAATTTAGCCATTCTAGTTCCACCTGTTTTTGCAGGCATAATTACATTATCGGCTCCTGCATGCTTCAATTTTTTGTCGGAGTTTTCGTTTGATGCTCTGCTAATAATTTTAAGATTATTATTCATTTCGCGTGCAGATAAAACAACAAAAAGATTATCTGCGTCAATTTTAAGTGCCGAAATAAGTGCCTTAGCTCGCATAATTCCAGCTTCCACCAATGCCTCATCATTAGTAGCATCTCCATGCACAAATAATAAATTAGTAGTATTTCTGATTTTTTCAACAATACTAAGGTTTTGTTCAATAATTACTACACTTTGATTATGGGCGATCAAATCTTCAGCTACCTGTTTTCCAATACGTCCATAACCAACAACAATTACGTGATTCTCAATTCTTTCAATTTGTTTTTTCACTTTTCTAATTTTAAAATAACTACTAAATACACCTGAAACAATATATTTGGTTGCTGTTGTAATCACAGTAGCAAATACTCCAAAACTAAGGACTATCAATATTGAAGTAAATATCATTCCCGCCTGCGACAATTCATGTACCTCCTTAAAACCAACTGTTGACATAGTGATTACGGTCATATATAGAGCTTCGTAAAATTTAAAATTTTCAATAACTATATATCCCAAAACCCCAATAATAATCATTAATAACAATAACGCTATGGCAAAAATCATAGTTTTAAAATTGCTATCCATAGATGATTCAAGTTTCAACCTGTTTTTCATTTTTTAGGAGAATTTAATAGCTTGTGTCCATAGGTGCAAGATACACATTTTCGCTTAGAACAATAAAAATGAAATAATTGCAAAAGTGCCTGACTTTCGAAAGCATTAGCAGCTTTAAGACCAGATTCATCCCATTTCCTGATTATTCTATTGTTTTCTTTAGGCAAATATTTTGCAATATTATGAGCAAATTGTTTTATATCTTCGTCATCATGTTCAAGCCCATAAAAGAATAGAAAGGGTGCTATAGCATTTACTATAAGCAAATTAAGCATATTATTGCCTATATTTTTTGATTTATATTTTGATTCATTACCAAGACGATAATGTGTAAGCCAATAGTTTGAAATGTTAATATCAAAAAAGCTTTTTAAATCATCGTAAGATTTAACACAAATTATTTTAGACAACATAGACCCGTGCTTGCTTATCAATGCTGAAAGCTGAGCAATTCTCAAATCAGGAAAATTTACTGGTCGCATTCTTGCAAATTTCCATAAATATGGATCAATAGCCTGTAACGAATATTTATTTTTTAAGTGTTTATATTCTCTTTTTAATTTTTCAACATAAGTGTCCTTGTTAGCTATTTTTAACAAGCCCGATTGCCCAAGCAATAAAGCTTCTAACTCACAGGTATTATTTGAGTGTTGAAGTAAAATATTATAAGGAGTTTGACTTGCAAGCATTTGAAAAGGAGTTTTGTTCAAAGATAATCCCATTATTGATATTAAAGTTCTGAACCATGTTTCCTCCCAATTACATTTAGTTTCGTTAAATATTTTTTTAATACTATTTGTTTTATACTCAAGCCTCTCGTAAGCCATAGTATCTAAAAGACAAATTTTTGTGAGGGAATCCATTTTATTTATATAATCGCTACAAGGTATCCAATTTAGTGAAGCTTGCAATTTTTCATAATTATTGTATAATCCTGAAGGTATTTTCATTTCAAATACAGGAATTTTCTCACCATTATTTCTGAACACTTCTTTGTCGTGTTCGGCTACCACGTGCAAAATTATATTGCTATAAGCAGAATCCTTATGATGATTGTGTTCGTACCACATAGATGATTTAATATGTATTTCTACATTGCCTGCCCACAATGTATCCCCAATTCTTACTTTAGCATTAAAAAAATCAGGTCCGGCATCCTGATTGTGCAATCCTGGATTAATAATATCTATTTTATCACCATTAGTAAGCTGTAAACACCTATGATCATATGCTTTATACTGCCAAACATAATGTAAAAATTCTTCATTAATCATATTAGGTTATATTGTTAAGGTAAAGTTAGTAATTTTGTAAGCTGCATTAAATAAAAATTTTAATAAAATTTTGAATGAGTAAATTATCAATTAATAAGAGTAGAGAATTAAAACAAAAAGAAGAAATTTTCAATAGTTTTTCACATGGCTTTGGAGTTCTAATTGCATTGGGAGCACTTGTAGTTCTTGTTGTATTTGCAGCATTACACGGAACTATTTGGCATATAATAAGTTATAGTATTTTTGGGATTACTATGGTATCCCTTTATTTAGCTTCTACAATTTATCATGGCACAAATAATATAAGGAAAAAAATTAAACTAAACTTATTCGATCACAGTATGATATACCTCTTAATTGCAGGTTCTTATACCCCAATTTGTTTAGTTGTTTTGCATGGAGTGTTAGGCTGGACATTGTTTGGAATTGTTTGGACAATTGCAATTGCAGGAGTTATTTATAAATTATTTTATTATACAGGAAAACCTAAAGAGCGTAAAATATCCGCATGGCTTTATGTAGCAATGGGTTGGATAGCTGTAACAGTAATAGTGCCTCTAATAATAAATGCTCCAGCTATTTCACTTTGGTTTTTACTTGCAGGGGGATTGAGTTACAGCATTGGTGTAATATTTTATTTGTGGGAACAGCTACCTTTTGCACATGGAATTTTTCACTTATTTATTTTAGGTGGAAGTATTTGCCACTTTTTTTCGTTTTTGTTTTTGTTACCGATATAGAAATGCTTTGGGGTTATATTAATTAACTCATTTATATATCCACAGCTCCCCTCCCACTCATAATTATCTGTTCTCAACCTAAGCGTAGTCCCGACAGCTGTAGGTAAGCAACGAGAAGCATCCAAACCAAGCCCCCCCCAAAATAAATCAGAGGAATGCGATTGAACAACATATTTATTATCTTTACATATGCATTTATGGATAGAACATAAAAACAATAATTCTTTAATGCCGCTCAGCACAGGCTTAGGTAGCAGCAGCGTAATCACAAACGCCACCGGCACTGGCGAAGAACACATCCAGTACCTACCTTACGGCGAGCTTTTCGTATCACAACGCAACTCCACTTTCGACAGCCGATATAAGTTTACAGCCAAGGAACACGATACCGAAACCAACTATACGTACACTTTGACAAGCCATTAGTTTAGCAAAATAATATTTTTTAATAATTTAGAGTGTTTTCTCATGAGGAAAATCACTATTGCAATTTTTTAGAAAAAGGAATGAATCCTTATATCAATACCCTTAACTCTGCGTAGTAGCTTATAGCTATACAGGTCTAATCTTAGAAAGGGGAATCGTTTAATTTCAAATATCAGTGAGCGATGTAGTTCAACAGAATAATCCCTGGGTGCTGCGCACCGCTCATATTCCTGTATATTAGAATATAAATAATCCGCAGATTTCTCTTTCACTATGTTTTGATGGAAAATTAATTTGCTAGTTACATTTAATGGATTACTCGCTTCGCTCTAATCATGGAGTCGATTACTCGCTTCGCTCGTGATCCCACAGAGGGGGAGACGATAAAGTTTTGTAAAGTTTGGTCTGCTATCGCAGCCCTCAATTTTTATTACTACCCCTTAATGCAAATAAATTTGCAACGGGGTAGAAATAAAAATTGCCCTTGCGGGCAACTTTACAAAACATTGCGGAGAGGAAGGCTCCGCTAATACGTTTATAACAAGTTGAATTTCAGATTATTGTAAAACCCAAATTTTAGTGGTAACGAAATGGTAACGAATTTGAAAGAACATTGAATACTTCAAATTGCATTTTTTTCGTATGCCGCTACAAATGTACAAAACAAAGAAAAACTATGCAAATCGAAACGAGGGTTCGGGAGAAAAAAGGACAATTTTTTTATAACATTAATTTTCTTCAAATTGTTAATAAATTCTTTGGTATGAAAAAATAGCAAATATGCATAAATGTTCTAATAAACAACAACTTATGTGCATATAGTGAGTTATTAACAATACGAAAATATTTGAGCAATATGAAGTAATTTTGGCTTTTTAAGTGAAATAATGCCTTGTTAAACCCATTGTAAATTGTTAAAATGTATTCAGAAGCCCATAAAAGTATTGATGTAGATGTATTCAAAGAAATTATAGAAAATGAATTATTTCATGCTAAACTTGAAGAAAAGTTTAATTTATTGGAATTAGTTCGGAAGGTTAACGGTGTTGAAATTCGGATTCCCGGATTAGATATTGATCGAAAAAAGGAGACCGCAAATATTAAGTTCAAACAATTCGGTTTTAAAGCAAAAACTGATTTCGATTTGGAGTTCAGAAAAGATGTTTTTGAAAATGAAACAATAATTAAAATTGTTCCAAAAAAGGTTTATGAGCTTCAAGATAGAGTTAAAAGATTACCGGAGCCATATTGTGATCGTGGCAAATTATTATTAGCACTTCTATCTGACTCATTTGAAAGATTGAAGATAAAATCTAAAAATATTATTCATAATTCGGATAATGATAAGCAAATAGGACACTATGCAAAAAAGAATATTCAAATGGCAAAAAGGAACTGCTACGATGCCAGATTATTTTTGCATAAGATTCAGAAGACAAAAAATAAGGATGCTATTTTTTTAACATTTATGGCAAATATTTTTATGATTAATGTTTTAACTTTTTTACAGAAAATGTTTAGTTCATATTATAATGAAAAAGAAATTGAAAGATTAAAACAGAAAGTAGAGCTGTATGATGCCATAGATTTGAATGTTTTAATGGAACATAAGGCTGAATATGTAGTTGCAAATAAGCAAGAACAATTTGATGATGACATTTCAGATGATTTTAGAATAAAGGTAAATGGTCAAATTAATGCTTTGGTAACAGTTTTTTATGATCTTAGGAATAAACAGCTTCAAAACGGTAAAAATTTTCTAGAAGGAAGCGATAAAGCATTTATTCATATATTGAGTAATAATTTTTTTGATAAGAAAGGAAATCCTGTTAAGCCATCAACTATAATTAAGTGTTTGCAAGACTACAACGATGATAAAAGAGCCAAAGGAGATAAGCGCCACGATATTGATCCATATTTTTAGACTTCATTAGTATTACATAGTTTTCATTAAAAAGTATTAGGCAAATCATAGGTTTGCTCTATAATGCTATTAATTGCATTAAAAAGCATTAAAACCTAAAAAGTCCTAAAAAATCGTAAAAAGACTTTTTGGTTTTTTTCTGTCTTTATTACCGAATTTTCTGCCACTATTTCATGTTAATAAAAAGTTTTACTGATTATCAATAAATTACATTTTTGAAAAAGTCTTTAGTTGACAAAAGACTTTTTTATTCCAAAAAAAGTTTATTGTTTGAATATCAAGTAAATAAAAAATAAAAAGTCTTTTTTCGGGAAAAAGACTAAAAAGACTTTTTTCTTCCTATATTATTGCAAAAGGTTTTTGTTGCAACAAAAATGATATTGCCCAAAATGGCTGTGGCCTAGCCTGGGGCTATTGTTTAATATTAAAACCTTTTTAAAAATGAACGTAATAACTATAGAGTCTGATGCTTTCAGACAAATTATTGAAAAAATTCAAAGTCTCGAAGACAAATTCGTAGAAATGAAAATGGAAGCTGAATCGCCTTTAAGCGACAGATGGCTTGATAATCAGGATGTAATGCAACTGCTTAAAGTAAGTAAAAGGACGCTCCAAACGTACAGAGACGAAGATAAAATTCCTTTTGCTCAAGTAGGTAATAAGATTTATTACAAAGCAACGGATGTAGAGAAATTCCTGAAAAAGAACTATCGCAAAATTCGTAACTTTTAAAACTTCCTAAAATGAAAGAAATTAGCGTTTTCCAACAATTCAATATAATTGTTGCAGCTTATAGTTTCGAGAAAATTGCCGAGATTATTAAATCAGAAAAATTTAAAAATCAGGTAATTGAACTCCGATCTTTACTATCGAATAATCAATTAAAAGAATACACGGCAAGGAAAAAGTCCTTGCCGGCTTTTACTCCTTCCGGCAAATTCGATGGTGGACGTAAACCCGAATTCCTAAAAGAGTACTTACGAATTATCATACTCGACCTGGATAAACTCGACAATTTACAAGAAGTAAAAAAGAAAGCTGAAGCATGCCCATACACGTATTCTTGTTTTACAAGTCCGAGCGGTACCGGATTGAAAATACTGGTACGCACCAATAACAGTGTAGCAAAACATCGAGAAGCTTTTCTGCAAGTACAGGATTATTATCAAAGCAAGCTTGGAATAAGCATTGACCCATCAGGCAAAGACGTAACCCGTCTTTGCTTTTTTTCGTGGGACACAGAATTGTACTTAAACAATGAATCAGAAACTTTTAACATAGCAGTAAACATGGATACAAAAAATGACACCGAAAAACTGATAGAGCAAATAAAAAGCAAGAGAATTGACATTACAGGATCTTACGATGAATGGTTAAAAATTGGGTTTGCCATTGAAAGCGAATTTGGAATATCAGGCAGGGAGTATTATCATGCCATAAGCAAATACAATCCGGACTACAATCCTGAATCGTGCAACGATCAATACAACAAATGCCTGAAAAACAACAATACCGGAATCAGCATTAAAACCCTGTTTCATATCGCTAAGCAACATGGCATTGTGGTAAAATCAAAAACACCAAAAGCATCCATAAACAATAAACAGAATACTGATACAAAGAGAGAAACAGCCAATAAGTTTATCATTACCGAGAGGTATTTAAGCAGAAGTTACGATATCCGGTATAATGTGGTGAGCAATAAATTTGAGTATCGAAATTTGAATGATGATAAGTACAAGGAATTAAACGAAAACAATTTATTTGTAAAACTCCAAAAAGACAATATAAATATCAGCTTAAATAATCTGGTTGCTTTGCTCAAGTCTGATTTTGTGAATGAATTTAACCCGTTTGTTGCATATTTTCGGTCCTTACCGGAATGGGATGGCGAAACCGACCACATTGGCAATTTAGTGAGCTACTTAAAATCACCGGACGAAGAGCGACTTATTCGGCATTTCAGAAAATGGCTCGTTAGAGTGGTAAAAACTGCAATTGATGATTTTTACTACAATAAGCAAGCTTTTGTTTTAGTTAGCAATAAGCAGAATTCAGGTAAATCCACATTTTGCCGGTTTCTATGCCCTCCAATGCTTAATGAATATATTGTAGAAAACATTGGAACTGATAAAGATAGTTTGGTAGCAATTACAGAAAACTTCTTAATTAACCTCGATGAACTTTCCACTGCCGAAAAAGCAGAAATCAATGCCTTCAAGTCCATGTTTTCGAAAGATAAGATAAAAGCAAGATTGACCTACGATAAAAGAGCTTCAGTACATGTTCGCAGAGCAAGTTTTATTGGCAGTACCGACCGATGGGAATTCCTCACTGACGAGAACGGTTCTGTTCGCTGGTTATGTTTCGACATTACATATATTGATTGGAACTACTCCAAGGAAGTGAAAATTGATTTCGTGTATGCACAAGCCTATCATTTACTTACCAGAACAAAATTCAATTATGAACTAACTGCAGAGGAAATTGAAGAAAACGACCGGATTAATAAGAGGTATCAGGTATCTTCACCGGAACGAGATTTGATTCAGAAATTTTACAAACCGGCAACAAAAGAAAAGGGAATTTTCGTAACAGCAACCGATATAATTGAGTTTATATCAATGCGATCTACACTAAAAATTAATGCTGTGCAGGTTGGAAAGGAGTTAAAGTATCTCGGTTATCAAAGAGTTGCAAGGTTCGTAGATGGTAATGCGAAATATGGTTATATAGTTGAACAAATTTTACAAAAAAACGAAAAGTAACTTACAATCT
>JAQVOJ010000136.1 GCA_028702675.1 Bacteroidales bacterium | reverse complement strand
GAGCTAAGCGCCCTTTTTTTTGGTGCTCTGAACCCCCCGATAACTATCGGGGGAGCTAAGCGCCCTTTTTTTTGGTGCTCTGAACCCCCCGATAACTATCGGGGGAGCTAAGCGCCCTTTTTTTTGGTGCTCTCCCCTCTCAATTACCATCGAATCTATTGGGGACACTAATATTTCAAAATTTGAGAATGCAAATATAGATAGAAAAATGAAATTGCCAAAAAGAAAACGAAAAATTTTATAAATCTATTTCGGCAACTACAAAAGTACTACCGCCAATAAATACCATATCATTTTCCCCTGATTGGATAATAGCTTTATTGTAAGCGTTTTTCACACCCCGAATTATTTCACCTTTTAGTCCGTATTTTATTGCTTCTTGGTACAGTAAATTAGCTGAGAGTGCTCGTGGTATCCCGGCTTGGGTAAAGTAATAATATGCATTTTTAGGTAAAATATTCAAAATCTTAGAAATATCTTTATCGTTTACCATACCCCACACAATTCTTAATTTCTTAAAGCTTTGTTTCATAATTTGTTTAACGACATACGACACTCCTTCATAATTATGTCCTACATCGCAGACAACTAATGGTTCCTTATTTAGGATTTGCCATCGTCCCTTTATACCAGTATTTTTAATTATATTTTTAAGCCCGTATTTTAAATTTTCGTTAGTGATTTCAACACCCATTTTTTGCAATAATCTAATGCTTTTATAAACAGCAGCAAGGTTTTTTGATTGATAGTTACCTTTTAAATCCAGTTCAAATATTTTGTTATCTCTAACTAAATTATAAATATTATAGTTTAAGTTTTCACATAAATAATCGAATTTAATATGTTGATCTGCAAAGTATAAATCAGCATCTTTCCTTTTAGCAATACTATTAAAAACAGGTTTACTTAATTCATCTGTTTCGCTAATAATTACCGGTACATTTTTTTTGATAATTCCAGCTTTTTCGGTTGCAATTTCGGGTATGCTTTCACCTAAAAATTTCGTATGATCTTTACCTATATTAGTAATTATCGATAAAATTGGATTAATTATATTAGTTGAATCTAATCTACCTCCCATACCTACCTCAATCACAGCATAGTCTATCTTACAATCCGAAAAATATTTAAATGCCATTGCCACAGTCATTTCAAAAAAAGAAGCATTTAAAGATTTAAAAATATTGTTATGCTTTTGCACAAAATCGACAACATATTCCTGTGATATCATTTGCCCATTAATCTTAATTCTTTCTCTAAAGTCTTTGAGGTGTGGTGAGGTATATAATCCTGTTTTAAAACCGGCTTCTTGCAATATGGAAGCTATCATGTGTGAAACTGAGCCTTTACCATTGGTACCCGCAATATGAATGCTTTTAAAATTTATATGAGGATGCCCAAAATATTCATCAATTCTTATAGTTGTATCAAGATCAGCTTTATAGGCAGCTTGTCCAATACGTTGATACATAGGGAGTGCATTGAAAAGATAATTGATAGTTTCTTGATAATTCATTTTATTTTTGCATATTCTTAAGGTCAGACTTTAAAAGAAGAGCAGGTTTCTTTTTGTTAACCGAGTGCATATCGTAATAAAAAAGTTGTGCATTCTCTGTCCCTACAACCAACTTAAAGCACCTATCAAGCCCATTGCCTGGTTGTGGTTTTATGAGATGTAATATTGCTGCATCAGGCTCATTATTATCAATTATGCTTTTAATAGCTTCAATATCTGTTATTTCAAAATTACCGGAATAGTTGGCTGAAAAAGAAGATTTTGATTTTATTTCGCTATCAATCTCATTTTTGTTTATGTATAAAGTTTTATCCAAAATATTTTCTGATTGATTTGTGTAAAATTCAACTATACTTTTTTCGTCAAGTTCTGGATTTTCTTTACAAACTTTTATATGATTTTGCACGAATTTAATTACAACAGGGAGTTTATAAACATAGTTCTCTTCATCATTACCATGGTAACAAAGAGGGATAGCACATAAGGTAGGCATGTCGTTAATTGTTTTGTAATTTCCTCCCAAAGTTGCAATCAAAAAATCGAATTTAGTATTAGTTTTATCTTTTTCAAAATAAACTTGATTCAGCACAATAAAAGCATAACTTTTATCAGATCTCATTTTATGAAAATCTGCTGTACCTATGAACTTGTATGGGGTAATTGTCCAGAATTTTTCTACAGATTCCTCAATTTTGTCGTTATAGTCACTAATTAGTTCATCTTTAAGCACAAAACAGGTTGTACGTTTCAAAAACATATTTACTTCGTCAGATGTTCCAACGGGGATATTAATCTGTGCATTTAGTGAATTAGCAATAAATACGAAAATAATTACTAATAAATATAAGTATTTCATTAATCGGTATTTTTAGGTAAATATAAAGGATGATTTTCGTTGTATCTTCTAATAAAAGAAAATAATAGTTTTCTTTTTTTTCTTTTGCTTAATTCTGAAAATTCTTTGAATAGCGAACTATCTCTAGCTAATACTTTACTGATATTATCTGTATTAAATTCTAAGATTTTTCCTGTTTTCATATCTATTATCATTTGCACAAGTTCGTTTGAATGCTGCCTACTGGGGACACTAGAATAGTAATAATAAGGGTCGTAGAAAGGGTCGTGCATACTTTCATAATACACTGTAATATTAGCAACAAAATGTGAGATACTACCGATATAGGGAATTAATCTAAATTCATTTTTCCACATAACGTGAGGTTTCCCATTAACACAACAACCCCAAATCTCATTTATGTTGATGCTTGTTTCAATTCCAAATTCGTTAAAGAAGTTTATTGTTTTAGACTGTTCTAGATTTTCTATAATGTCTTGTGAAGTTTGATCTGTATCTATTGTGATGAAATTAAACCTTGTTGGGTTATTTTCCAAAAATTGTGCAAAATTGATATACAGTCCATCCTTGAATTTATATCCATAAGAATACTCTATTAGCATTGACGTATCGGTCTGTGCCTTTAGAGTAACCATTGAAACAATAAATAAGATTAATAATTTAATCCTCATAACACATTTTATTTTAATACCTAAAAATAAGGATTTTTATTAATTATTGAGTTTTTTGTTTAAACAAAATAAATTGTTTTTGTCATGATTTTTGCCAAAAATCACGCCAAAAACATCGTCTTCATTATAAGCATCCACTCTTAAATTCAAACTTTTGATGTTAAATGTGGGTATGATGAAATGTCAAATGGTTTGATGTCTTTCAATTCTTATTTAAAACTTTTTGTTCATAAACTGTTAAAATAATCCTTATTAGTCTCTCGTGTTAATTAACTATTTTTAAGGCTTTAAAAATAAGTGTAAAATTTTCATCAAATGAGAAATATTAAATCAGCTTTAATTTCAGTATTTCATAAAGAAGGCATAGAGCCTATAGTAAAAAAATTGGATAAACTTGGAGTATCTATTTATTCCACAGGTGGTACTCAAAAGTTTATTGAATCGTGTGGCGTAAGAGTAAGTTCAGTTGAAGAAGTTACAAGTTATCCATCTATATTAGGCGGTAGAGTAAAGACATTGCATCCAAAAGTTTTTGGTGGCATATTAGCACGCCGTTCAAACAAATCAGACAATAAGGATATGAAAGAGTTTAGTATTCCTGAATATGATTTAGTAATTGTAGATTTATATCCATTTGAAGACACTTTAGCGAGTGGAGGTACCGAAGAAGACTTAATAGAAAAGATTGATATTGGTGGAGTTTGTCTAATGCGTGCTGCTGCAAAAAATTATAAAGATGTATTAATAATTTCTCATCGAAAACAGTATAAAGAATTATTAAATATCTTAGAGGAACAAGACGGGATTACGGATCTTGCCACTCGTAAAAATTTTGCACGTGAAGCTTTTAGTGTGAGTTCTAACTACGATGCAGCTATATTTACCTGGTACGACAATGGAAATATGAGCGAATTTAGGAAGTCGTACAGTCCACAACAGAAATTACGATATGGAGAAAATCCACACCAAAAGGGTTATTATTTTGGAGACTTTAATTCCATGTTCGAACAGCTACACGGAAAAGAGATATCTTATAATAATTTATTGGATATTGATGCTGCTGTAAGTTTAATAGAAGAGTTTAAAGAAACCACTTTAGCAATTTTAAAACATAATAATGCATGTGGTATTGCTTCACGAGATAATTTGTGTGATGCTTGGAGAGATGCCTTTGCCGGTGATCCCATTTCTGCTTTTGGTGGAATAATTGTTACTAATACCATGGTAGATGCTGAGACTGCTACCGAAATTAATAAAATATTTTTTGAGGTAATAATTGCTCCTGGATATACCGATGAAGCTCTTGATTTTCTTAAACAGAAAAAGAACAGAATTATTCTTGTACTAAAGAGCAATTTGTTGCAAACACATCAGTTTAGATCTGTACTTAATGGAGTACTTTTACAAGAGCGAGATACACGCATTGAAACTAAAGAAAACTTTGAATATGTAACAGAAACTAAACCAGATGTAAATACAATCAAAGACTTAGTTTTTGCAAATAAAATTGTAAAAAATACAAAAAGCAATTCTATAGTATTAGTAAAAAACGGGCAGCTATGTGCTAGTGGTGTTGGACAAACGAGTCGAATAGATGCTTTAAAACAAGCGATTGAAAAAGCTAATAATTTTAAATTTGATTTAAAAGGTGCAGTAATGGCTTCCGATGCATTTTTTCCTTTTAAAGACAGTGTTGAAATTGCCCATCAAGCCGGAATAATATCGGTAATACAACCGGGAGGCTCTATCCGCGACGAAGAATCAATAGAATTCTGCAACCAAAATGAAATCTCGATGGTATTTACAGGATATAGGCATTTTAAACACTAGACAGGGGTTAGGGTACAGGTTTTAGGGTACAGGTTTTAGGGGATAAACCTGTACCCTAAATCCTTTTATTTCTTAATAATTTGTTTCTTTACGTCAATTGCATCTTTAAATTTCACATTTAACATATATGTTCCTGCAGCAAACTTCGACAAATCTAATTCAGTACGCATTCCGTTTATCGTTTCAATAAAAACCTTCCGTCCCAATGCGTCATAAATCTCTATATTAGTAATTTCAACAGAGGAGCTTATACTTACAATATCGTGTGTCGGATTTGGGAATACGCTTAAATTCCCTAATAGCTCTCTGTTTATTGCATTATAGACATCAACTATATCGCTGCTTTCTGCAACACAGTCGTTATCGTCAATTACTGTTACCGAGTACACACCAGCACTCAAATTACTTATAGTTTCTGTATGTTCATTGTTAGACCATGTAATATCGTAAGGCGGTAATCCTTCTGTAATGCTTAAAACTATTTCTCCGTCTGATGCACCAGCTTCACTTTCGTCGGTGGTTTCGAAAGCCAGGACAGGATTAGCATTAAAGGTAATGTTAACCCAAGCAGTATCGTTGCAAAAATCAGGTTCGGCGTATTCAGGTCCATTCATACTGATGTAATATAAGGTATGTACTCCAAAAGTTGTAACGCAAACTGTATCAGGGTCTTCACTGTCTTCTGTCC
>JAQVOJ010000135.1 GCA_028702675.1 Bacteroidales bacterium | reverse complement strand
GAAGACCAATTTTGGGCAAGATATTATTAGTATATCTGTTCGTTTAATTTTTCAATTATTTCAGTTTCGCCGTGTGTTTCAAGAAATTTAATTGCATCCTTTGATTCTATAAGATATATTAATTCAATATATTTTCTAAAATCAGTACTTTTACTCAAAGAACTAATCAATTTCTCAAATTTATCGATAATAAAATCTTGAGTAGATATATCAATTAATTTCTCTCGAATTCCATTTATTATACTTTCATTATCCTTATCTTTTATAGAATACAAAGCATTTTCCTTGTGCTTTGCAACTGCAATCCAAGCCTCAATTTGCTTAATAAGGGCTTCAAACATTTTTGAATTATGTTCCGACAAATTATCTACTGCATCTATTCTATTGTTTTTATATAGCTCTGCAATTTGTTCTAACTCTTTACTTTTAAGATTATGCAAAGCATATTTCAATGGCGTCCAAACGGTATTAAAAACAATTTGTGCTCTTTTCTCAATCGCAAAATTCATTACATCAGGAATATCTTTCCAATTTTCTCTTAAAACAGTGCATGAAATAACAAGACCTCTATCTGAATTTCTTAGCTCAATAAAACGATTAAGATTTGACAATACCTCCGGTAGCTTTGCATTTTTTCTTATTCTTGCAAATTTCTCGTTGTTTAGTGTATCTATTGATATTCCTAAATCGAATTTCCCGGTGGCAATATATTTTTCAATTTTTGAATTAATTATTGTACCATTAGTTTGCACATAAAATTTGCAATTGGGGTTATGCTCTAATGTATAATCCCAAATCTTGTAATATAAGTCGATAAGGAAAGGCTCACCCCCCGAGAATCGCAATAGTTCGGCTTTTCGTAACCATGGTTTTATATAATCAACAAATTGCTCATCGTAAGGTGTTTCTATTTTAGGTTTCTTATCTCTGTGTTTTCTAATAGAGCTAGAGAGATCAGCTTGGCACATAATACACTCTAAGTTACATGTATTATCCAGTTCAAATTCCATCATCACCGGATACTTACGTTTACGCCGCAAAAAATCAAAATGCTTGGCTATAACTCCATTGAAATTTTCATTTTTCAATTCTCGCAAACACACTTCGCAACCTTTCTCTAAGGAATTATTTTTGAGTTTTTTTCTAAATTGCTTAATCTTAACTTCATTCCAAATTTGATTAGGGGTTTGGTCAGGATATTTTCCTAATACAAAATCTCTATTGAAACAGCAACTAACAACATCTCCTGTACGAGAAAAATACAAATTTGTAAAAGGCGCTTGGCACAAGGTATATCTTACTCGTCTGTTTCTTGTATGATTGTATTCTTTTACTTTTTGTTTCTCAATTTTGTACATTTTTTTACAATTATTCAGGTAAAGCCAAGCTGCAATTTTCAAGAAAATTATTCAATCTTAGACGAATATTTTCAACACTTTCATTTTTAATTCCATTTGTAAACTCATTCTTATTTACTCTCTGAAGTAAACTAATCTGAGCATCACTTAAAAAGATTTCATTATCAGGAAGTTCATTCAATGCTTCATTGATTTTTTCTATCAACAAAGTATCATTGTATGTCAAATTCCCAACAAATAGCTTTAACAATTTATCTTTATTGTATGGCAATCGTTTCTCATTAAATATTTCTTCATCTTTTTTTTGCTTGTACCAATCTTCTATCTGGCTAATTAATGATTTGAAAAAACTAATATTCCGTTTACTAATATACGATTTAGATTTTAAATGTACTGATTTGTAATTTTTAAGAAGATTGAGGAGTTCTCCGGAACTAAGTTCTCTAAGATTGTAAGATTTTGTATAAACAGTATTAAAATAGACAAAAATTCCTTTGTTATTACAGAACTTTACAATTTCAGGGATTTCGTCTCTGTTCTGCTTCATTGGGCAAACCGACAAATTAACAAAAGTATTGTGTCTGTGGCTATAATCAATAAACTTATCAAGATTTTTGAGTACCTGTTCAAAGTTTGCGTTTTTTCTTATTTTCTCAAAACGCTCTTTTTTTAAGGAGTCAATCGAAATTCCAATCTGAAATTTTCCTCGTTCTAGTAAAGACGCAATTTTATCATTAAAAACAGTTCCGTTAGTCTGAAGGTTGATTGTGCATGCTTTATTACACTTAATAATTTCGTCCCAAATATTGTAATACAAGTTAATAAGAAAAGGCTCACCGCCAAGAAATTTCGCGACTTCAAGATGCTTAAGATAAGGAATAAGTTGATTAACAAATTCCTTATCGTAAGGGCCGGGTTGATACTGTTTTTTATCTCTGTTTTTCAATATACTACTCGAAAATTTCCCTTCGCACATTAAACATTCCAAATTGCAGGTATTATCAAGCTCAAAAATCATCTCCGAAGGATAATTGT
Source organism: Bacteroidales bacterium (assembly GCA_028702675.1). Lineage (GTDB taxonomy): Bacteria > Bacteroidota > Bacteroidia > Bacteroidales > ML635J-15 > JAQVOJ01. The sequence goes on along the minus strand of JAQVOJ010000135.1, from coordinate 3,190 downwards.
TTTTATTATGTTTTAAACCATCGTATAATCGTGCTTCTACACCTTGAAAATTATACGATTCAATAAGATTAAGACAATGCTTGCAACCATGAGAAAAATCTTGTGTTTTTAGATGATTTTGCAAAAATGACCTCTGTCCGCTTTCAATTATTTCTTTTACAGAATTTTTAGGATAAATACCATAAATATAATCTCGATTGAAACAACAAGGCACAACTATACCTTCGAAACCAAAATATATGCTTCTTGAAGGAGCATAACAGATATCCTGTTCAGGTCCCGAATGCCTTGTAAACTGATAAGATTTTATTGCCGAATTGTTGAGTGTAAACACTTTATCTTTACGCAAGGGTAAAGCTAACCAGTTTGATATCCAGCGTTTTTTTAACCTTAACAGTTTATAATATTTATCCAATCTGTTAGACATACTTTTTTATCATATCTTGTATTTCAGATTCGTCAAAATTTAATAAGATATGTTCCAATTCCTTATAATCAACATTTTGCAACACACCCAATAGACGCTCACTATCTATCTCATTACCAAGCACTTTAGTAAGTTTAATCAATTTTTGCCAAGCATTAATGCTAAGCTTTAATTTCAAATTAGTTAAAATCGTATCTACATCTACTAAAGCTGTTCCCATATCACTGACATGCAGCAAATCATTTTTCCATGATTCAAGCAAATGAATTAAATTTCGATAATTCTCAGCATTTATTTTTTGTTTTTTTGTTTTTTCGGGAGCTTGATATTGGTTCAAAAAATCCGTTAAATCGTCTAAATACTCTTTTGATTGAAACTTAAGAGATAAATTTTCAGGTTTTATTACGGTATGAAAATAAACGCATATATCATTTCGGTTAGCAAATTCAATTATATCTTTAAAATCTCTGCTATTAACTGTGAGCGGACATACTAGAATATTACAAGATGTTTTGTGTATCTTACAATACTCGATAAATTTATGTGTATTTGCAATTACTTTCTCGAATTCAGCATTTTTCCTAATCTGCTCATAATTTGACTTATCGAGGCTATCTAAAGAAATATTGAAATGAAGATTCTGGAATGTAGCGAGCATTTTTTCGATACGCTCACTCATAGTATTTGCATTAGTTGTGACTAAAATGTCGCACTTAGGATTAATCTTTTCTATCTTTTCCCAAATCTCGTAATAAATCGGAATAAGGAATGGGTCTCCACCTGTAAATTCTGCCATTTGCAAATGTGGGATAAACTCTTCGAGTTCTTCTACAAACTTTTCGTTATAATTATCTTCGAGTGGGGGCAATTTGTCTCGGTTTTTTCTTATTGAAGAACTCAGGTTACCATCGCACATAACACATTCCAAATTGCAACGATTACTTAGCTCAAATTCCATAATTTTGGGATATTGAAGTTTGCCAATACCATAAGGTTCGTATTTATTGGGTAATAAAGACCCAAAATCTGCAGAATCGAATAATGGTTTACAAAACTTACAAGCATAGTTTAAATTTCCATTTTTCATTTCTTGCCTTATTGATTCAAATTCGCCATTAAACCATGATTCGTGTATGCTTTTATGAGGCCATTTGTCAGACTTATATCCATAAGAGGCGTAACATGGTGCCATTTTACCTATTCGTGAAAAAAACATGCTTGTAAAAGGAGCGTAACACAGATATGGTCTTGGTCCATATTTACGTTGCTTATTATACAAAAGAATCCGCTCTCTGCTAAGACAGGAGTTATTAATAAAACTCTTTTTGTTAAGCAGAAACTTAATTTGTCCCTTCTTCCTGAAAGCCTCTATAAAAAGGTTTTTCAGCCAAAGCGGAGATTCACTATAAATCTTTCGTAACATACTGTAAAGGTATAATTTTTTAAAGCTTATAAAATAAGTGCTCAAGCATATTTTTAAATTTAATACCTTTAAGTTTTATTTTAAAAAAAAGAATCTGAAAAACAGGAGTCATAAAATATTAGAATCTTTTATAAAACCTTTTAAGGCAACACCCCCTATTTGTAAAGCTCCTTGGGTTTCTATTTCTATAGGTATGGACGGAACAATAAGTCCGTGTTGCTACACAATTAATTACGACAGAAACAACGAAAAGGCAAAATGGGGAAAATATGCAATAAAAGAAATTTGGGAAAGCGAAATATTTCAGATATATCGAAAGAGCATAAAATCGGGACTTTTACCTGATGCATGCTCTATATGCAGAGATAAAATTGCAAGAAAAGAATTTAGCAGTCTCAAAACCCAAGAATTTGTAAGGTTTAATCATAAAACAAAAACACCTTTAATTATAGAATTATCGGTTGACAACACTTGCAATTTGGAGTGCATCATGTGTAATAGTATAAATTCTTCTAAAATTGCGAGCATTAAAAACTCCGGTTTTAAGGGAATAAACAATTACGAACGACTTTTTATTGAACTTAAAGAATATATTCCAAAACTTGAAGAAATGATTTTTACAGGAGGAGAACCTTTTTTATCAAAATTCTATTTTAGGTTATGGAACGAAATAATTGAAACAAATCCAAATTGTAAGATTACTTTAAACACAAATTGCACTGTATTAAGCAAAGAGGCAAAAGAGATAATTGAAAAAGCTAATTTCAGTTTTAATGTTTCAATTGATAGTTTCAATAAAAAAACATACGAATCAATCAGAAAAAATGCTGATTTTGAAACTACTTTAAATAACTTTAAATATTTAGTGAATTATTCTGCAAGAAAAGAAGTCCCATTAGCAGTAGCAGTTTGCCCCTTAAAGCAAAATTATAAAGATATACCTGAATTAATAAATATATGTAATCAATATGGTGCATTTGTGCATTTTGTTCATGTTTTTGGGGCACAAAATTCGGCATTAAGCAATGCCGGCGTCAACACTTTAAACTTGGCACTGCGCATACTTGAAAACAACACTCCATTGTCTGAAACAGAAACGGAACAGCTTAATTTACAGGAATATAATTCACTTATTGAGGATATTAAACAATGGAAAGAAAATAATACCATAATAGAAACAAAATTAAGTGAAATTAACACTCAAGAAGAAAACGATAAATATATTAATGATTTAATTAATATTAAGACAAAGCTTAACAAAAAACAGCAAGAACAACTTGAAAATGCAATTAACTGCTTACCTGAAAATTATAAAAACGGTGTTTTAATTGATGTAATTA
>JAQVOJ010000134.1 GCA_028702675.1 Bacteroidales bacterium | reverse complement strand
TAATAGCACCTAGTAGAATAAATCAAATTCCATAAAACAGTTTACAAAAAACTCTGTTATTATTGTGGTAAATTATATTGTTATTAAAGCTTTAAACAACATATTATTAATAATAATTGGAATTGTTTTTTTGATTAGCAGTTTCGGTTTTACTATTGAGCATCACGAATGCTCGCATTGCCATATAGATCACGAAAATATAGTTTGGACACCCGACGCATTTCATCAAGAAGATAACTGTACAGGTTGCAATGATGATAGTGAAGAAATACCTGTAAACAAGTGTCACGATTTCGACAATAAAACCAAAGAATACCATAATCTCGACAATTACAATATAAGTAATAATGTTCGTTTACCTAATCCTGTTTCTACAGTAATGTTTTACTTTTTGCCTGATGAAATATTACAGTATTCTGAGAACATTATTACAAAGGATTATTACTATAATTTACCTCCCCCGTTTAAGGAATTTTCAAGTATTGAATTTTGCAGTATTATTTCATGTTTCATTTTATAATCAGTAGTTGTGCTTAGCAACTAACTTAATTGAATTGATTATAAAATGAATAATTATGTATTTAAAATATTTTAAACTTCTAATATTTATATTAGGGTTTCAAACTACGATTTTCGGACAAATTTCGGGATACGTTTACGAAGAATCTAATGGGAATAGAAGTGAACTTACCGGAGTGAATGTATATTGGCACGATAGAAGTTCCGGAACTACAAGCGATGCAAATGGTTTTTATAAAATAGAATCCACATCAAGTTCAAATAAACTGGTTTTTAGTTACATTGGCTATGTTAATGATACTATTGAGCTTAGCAGAGATACTCAAATTCCTGTAAATGTAGTACTTAGCCGAACAACTTTGCTTGATGAAGTTACAATAGGCGAACGCAAACAAGGTACTCAAATTTCAAGAATGGATCCGCTTATTAAGCAAACAATAACAGGTGAAGAACTACACCAGGCAGCGTGTTGTAATTTGGGCGAAAGCTTTGAAACAAATGCATCGGTAGATGCATCGTATAGTGATGCTGCAACCGGTGCTAAGCAAATAAAACTGCTTGGTTTAAGTGGAAAGTATGTACAAATGCTAACCGAAAATATTCCGAATTTTTATGGATTATCAACATCTTACGGATTAGGTTACATACCCGGCTCATGGATGAAAAGCATCGCAGTGTCTAAAGGCACTAGTACTGTAAGTTATGGTTACGAAGGCATAACAGGACAAATTAATACATGGTATAAAGAACCTGAGGATTTAAGCGATTATTTTTATCTGAACTTACTTAGCAGCACAAGCGGGAAAAATGAAATGAATGCTGATGCAACTATCAATATAAGCCCAAAATTATCAAGTACAATTATGGTTCATGCCGAAAACAATTGGCTAAAACCCGACCATAATAATGACGGATTTTATGATATGCCAGCAGTACGGCAGTATAATATTTTCAACAGATATACTATTAATTGGAACGAAAGGTTTACGAGTAAATTTGGGATTAAATACCTTGATGAGTATCGTAGAGGAGGACAAACTAGTTACGATCATAATATTAACCAAAACGAACAGGGACATTTTGGGATTGGTATTGCAACAAAAAGAGCAGAATTTTTCTGGAAATCGGGCTATAATTTCAAATCTAAGCAGCATTCGAGTATAGCCTTTATTTCGAATTTAAGTTATCATAATCAGGATGCATTTTTTGGCTACACTACTTATGATGCAAATCAAATTAGCGGCTACATTAATATGATTTATAAAACAGATATTATTAATGAGCAACACAATTTAAGTGCAGGTGTAAGCTTTAAGTATGATGATTATGATGAACGAATCGTTAAAAATGACGTAGCTACTGCTCAATTGAAAACAGAGCAAATTCCCGGCGCATTTGTTGAATATATGTTAAAACCAATTAATCAAATTACTATTATTGCTGGATATCGTGCTGATTACCACAATATTTACGGAGTATTTTCAACGCCACGTTTACACCTTAAAGCTAATATTACAGGTACTACAACTCTTAGGGCATCAATAGGAAAAGCTTACCGCACAGGAAGCATAATTGCAGAAAATTCATTTTTACTTGCCAGTAGCAGAGAGCTGTTAATCAGTAGCGATTTAAAAGCAGAAGAGGCTTGGAATGCCGGAGCAAATATTACTCAATATATCCCGATAGGAAACAGGGAAGTTACCTTACAAGCAGAATATTACCGCACCGAGTTTTTAAATCAAATTGTTGTAGATATTGATCAAAATGTTAATCAAGTGCACTTTTATAATCTTAAGGGAGAATCATTTAGTAATATATGGCAAATTGAAATGCAGTATCCCTTTGTTAAAGGAATGGATTTTACAGCAGCTTTTCGTTACAACGATGTACGTCAAACTATATCTGACGAATTGCGAGAAGCACCTCTAACCAATAGATTTAAGGGTTTACTTAGCATATCTTACAAAACTCCTCTAAATAAATGGCAATTTGATTTTACAGCTCAATTCAACGGACCTGGTCGTGTACCAACTACGGCTTCAAATCCTGCTGATTATCAAAGACCTGAAACATTTGATCCCTATAATATTTATAATGCTCAAATTACAAAGTATTTTAGAAAATGGGATATATACGCAGGAGTTGAAAACATTTTTAATTTCACTCAAAAAAATCCAATTATTGCTGCAGATATGCCTTGGGGCGAAAACTTTGACTCTTCCTTAATATGGGGACCTATCCACGGACGTAAATTTTATGTTGGAATCAGATATAGAATAGAAAGATTACCAACTCAAAAATAGAATAAATAAATAATGAATGTTTAACTTAAAAACAACAGAAAAATGAAAAGAACAGTTTTAATTTTTAGTTTAATGCTTTCGGTACTATTTTTATCAGAGAGCTTTGCAATTAACGATGGTGGTAAAAAAGAACTTAAAGAAGTTACATTATCGTGTGATATGAATTGTATGAATTGCCAAAACGCAGTGGAAAAACAATTGTCGTTTACTAAAGGTGTAAAATCAGTAGAAGCCGATCACGAAACTGATTTGATTACAATTACATACCTTAGTAATAAAACCAATCCTGAGCTTATTATTGAATCTTTAGCTAAAATAAATTACAAAGCGAGTGTTTATAACCCCAAAGGGAATGCAGATAATAAGAAAGGCTGTAGCACTCCATGCAAAACTCCTTGTGGAAAATAAATTATAAATATACCTCATCTGCTTACTTATAACTTTGCAGATGAGGTTATTTGTTTGTTGTGAGGTGGTGGCTTCGTCTCCGCTCAAGTGGTGGCTTCGTCTCCGCTCAGCCACCTTACGGTAACAATATTAATTATCTGGACTTGAGGTGATTGAGCGAAGAAGTGGTGGCTTCGTCTCCGCTCAGCCACCTTACGGTAACAATATTAACTATCTGGACTTGAGGTGATTGAGCGAAGAAGTGGTGGCTTCGTCTCCGCTCAGCCACCTTACGGTAACAATATTAACTATCTGGACTTGAGGTGATTGAGCGAAGAAGTGGTGGCTTCGTCTCCGCTCAGCCACCTTACGGCAACAATATTAACTATCTGGACTTGAGGTGATTGGCGAAGCCGAAATCACCGTCTTACGAAGACAAAATCACCGTACTCCGCAGCCGAAACCACCGAATTCCTAAACTATATCTATTTCCTAAAAATTATAGACTTTAATAATTAATTAATACAGGTTTAAGATTAACTTAGTATTAGCTCTCTATTTTGCAGCATAAAATTTATGCTATGAACGACTATAGAATTCTTATTGTTGACGATGACAGTGATATATTGGAATTTTTATCGTACAATTTTGAAAAGAATAACTTCAAGGTTAAAACAGTAAATAAATCGACTGAGGCAACTGAGACCGCAAAAAACTTTAAACCTCATTTAATACTTCTAGACGTAATGATGCCTGAAATAAATGGCATTGAACTATGCGAACAGCTTAGAAATAATGAAGAAACTGCAGACACTTTAATAATTATTCTTACTGCCCGTGGCGAAGATTACTCGCAAATTGCCGGACTTGAGTCTGGCGCTGACGACTATATAGTTAAACCAATAAATTACAAAGTTCTTATTAGCAGAGTTAATGCATTGTTGAGAAGAAAGTTTATGCTTAATAAACAGTCTAATCATAATTTGGTGAATCAAATTAAAATTGGAAATTTAATAATTGATCGTGAAAAGTATCTTGTTAAAAACAATAATATTATTATTAACTTACCTCGTAAAGAGTTTGAATTATTGGCTTTATTAGTCTCAAGTCCGGGTAAAGTATTTACGAGAAATGAAATATACGACACCATCTGGGGTGATACAATAGTAGGCGACCGTACAATAGACGTACACATTCTTAAATTACGCGAAAAACTTGGTTCACGACACATTAAAACAATTAAAGGAGTAGGTTATAAATTCAGCGATTAATTGATTTTCAAAATCTCAACATATTTCTTTAAGTACAACTCAGCATTTTTTTCCCATGTAAAACTTGAAGCATATTGCACAGCCTTTTCAGCAATTTCGCTATTTTTATACGCTTCAATACCATCCACTAGAGTATTTTTCATATCCTCAGGACTAAAACTATCCCAATAAAAAGCATGGGTACCTCCTATCTCCGGCAAACTGCTTCCTTTGTAACAAATTATGGGACTACCAAATCTCATAGCTTCAATTATTGGCAACCCAAAACCCTCATAAAGCGAAGGGAAAACAAATGCCTTACAATTAGAATACAACCAATTCTTTTCGGCATCAGTAATTATGCCTGGCAAATGTACTCTGCTCTCTAAATTAAGCTTCTTTATTTCTTTCTTAAGCATATTTGCATAAGCTCCTTTATTGTTGCCTGCTATTACTAAATCAATATCGGGAAACAATTGCATCATTGGCAAAAGAACCTTGAAGTTCTTTTTAGGCTTTATTACTCCTATTGAAAAAAAGAAATCATTCTCTATTTTAAACCATGGTTTTGCTAAGTCAGGACTCAGTTCCACACCATTATAAATTACTGATTGTCCCGTTTCCTTTTTTATTTGTAAATGCTCATTAGCAACAACTCTAGAATATTCACTTATAAAGCACAAATTATCAGTATTATCAATAATTTTCTGTAGTTTTTTTAATCTTTTATGCGATTTATGCTCCGACTTCTCTCCAATAAAATTCAAATCATGAATAGTAAGAAGCCTTTTACAATCATATTTTGGAAGAATTTTCGGCTCTTGATGAATAGAATGCCACAAGTCAATATCTCTAAGCAATAAAACATTTTTCTTTGTTACATAATTTACAATATCCCCAAAGTAACCGATATAATCTTCGGGAACTAAAAAATGCCAATTGATATTCTCGTGTTGAATTTTCGACAAAGCATTCCCAAAGTTCAACGAAACCTGACCTAAACCACAATACAGGTCTTTCAGTTTCAAAAGGTCTATTACAATATTCTTTCGCATTGGGCTAAGATAATAAACTAAATTAAATGTTTGCTAAAAATGTGACTGAATTGCTAGAAGATTTAGATATATGCAAACTCCCAACTTTTAAAAATCACACATACCAATTGAGAGTGAGAG
>JAQVOJ010000133.1 GCA_028702675.1 Bacteroidales bacterium | reverse complement strand
CACTTTTTAAAAATGAGATTATGATTAATATCAGTATGATTGAAAGCTTCTCGCAATGGTTTTTAAGTACTAACGATTCAGGAATTTTAGGCTTATTCAACACATGGGTTTTAATAATGTTATGTTCTGCAATTCTATGTTTTATTATTAGTGAGATTACAAGAAATTTCAGCCAGGTTGATAAACTTTGGAGCATTATGCCAATAATATATGCATTGGTAGTAGTTCTTAAATATCCTTATTCCGAACGACTTTGGATTATGTTTGCATTAGTTAGCATTTGGGGTTTAAGGTTAAGTTATAATTTCTATCGCAAGGGAGGATACAATATTATTTTATGGAGAGGCGAAGAAGATTATAGATGGAGTTATTTACGTGAAAATACGATACTCAATAATAATTTTAAATTTTCTGTATTTAACCTATTTTTTATTTCAATATATCAGCATTTACTGATAATGTTGTTTTCAACTCCAATATTGCTTGCTGCAATCTATCCTTATGCAACATTAAATTATCTTGATTATTTTGCAGCTCTATTAATGCTTATATTTATACTTATTGAAACGATAGCAGATAATCAGCAATATAGTTTTCATAAACTTAAAAAAGGTGCTGATGAGATGTATGAACAATATACTTACTCGCTTTCAAAAGGTTTTTTACAAGAAGGGTTATGGAAATATTCACGTCATCCTAATTTTGCAGCCGAACAATTAATATGGATAACATTCTATTTGTTTGGTGTAGCCGCTTCGGGAAATTGGTTAAATTGGACATTTACAGGAGCAGCATTATTGGTTTTACTATTTATAGGCAGTTCGTGGCTAACAGAAAAAATAAGCAGTAGCAAATACCCTGTTTATAAAGAATATCAGAAAACTGTACCAAGATTTTTACCAATTAAATTAAGGAAATAATTATTTTCTTTTTTCTGCAGAAACATCTTTAACAAAAAGCACCATTATTGCTGCAATAAACAAGGATATACCACCAAAAACAAGAGTATAAATAGGTTGTCCTTTAAATAGATGCATTGTAAGCGAACCTAGAATAGTAGCAGCTAATATTTGCGGCAGCACAATAAAGAAATTAAATATTCCCATATAAATTCCCATTTTATGTCCCGGAAGCGAACCGGTAAGTATAGCATAAGGCATCGACAAAATACTTGCCCATGCAATTCCTACTCCAATCATAGGTATCCAAAGCATAAGCGGGTTAGAGAAAAAGTAAATACTTCCTAGCCCTAATCCTCCGGCAATCAAGCAAATCATATGAGTAAACTTACGGCTTGTTTTTTTTGCAATTACCGGCAGCAAGAAACTAAATATTGCACCAACCCCATTATAGACACCAAAAAGGAAACCTACCCAATCGGCGCCATCGTTAAATAATTTTGATTGTGTATCGGTTGTTCCATAAATATGGCTTGTAACTGCAGCAGTAGTATAAATCCACATGGCAAATAATGCCAACCATGTAAAGAACTGCACAAATGCTAATTGCCGCATAGTTAAGGGCATTCTAATAAGGTCAGAAAATATTTCGGTAAGGCTGTTTGTTATATTTCTAATTTGAAATAAAGCAGATAAAAACATTAGGATACTAAAGAAAATTAATATCCCCCCCAAAATATATAGTTCCTTTTCAAGCTTTAAACAATAAACGAGCATAAGGGTAGCAAATCCAATAAGGACAAAAATTAATCCTATATTAATAAACTTAGATGTTTTTATTGGTTCTTCACTATAATGCTGCTCTTCTTGTTTATGTTTGTCTTCTAATTCAAACGATTTTAACTCTTCTGGCGAATATTCTTTTGTTGAAAATACTGTCCATAATACAGTTGCAAAGAAAACAATTGCTCCGCAATAAAACGACCATTTTACAGAAGGTGGGATTACACCTTCGGGAGCAGTATTTGGCACATTTAATAATTGTGTTAATATCCATGGTAATGCCGAAGCAATTACGGCTCCTGTTCCAATAAAGAAACTTTGCATTGCAAAACCTCTGGTGCGTTGTTCGTCAGGCAACATATCGCCAATAAAGGCACGAAACGGTTCCATAGATACGTTAATGCTGGCATCCATAATCCAGAGCATTCCGGCAGCAACCCAAAGCATTGGGGAGTTTGGCATAATTATTAATGCAAGCGATGCCATAATAGCTCCAACCAAAAAATAGGGTCTGCGTCTGCCTAAGCGAGTCCATGTTTTATCGCTAAAATGTCCGATAATTGGTTGAATAATAAGTCCGGTAATTGGTGCAGCAATCCAAAGTATTGGGATTTTATCCATATCTGCACCAAGTGTTTGAAAAATACGGCTTACATTTGCATTTTGTAATCCAAAACCAAACTGGATTCCAAAGAACCCAACACTCATGTTCCAAATTTGCCAAAAATTCAGGCGTGGTCTTTTTGCCATTTTAAAACTTTTTCGAAGTAAACTTTATTCTTTAAAAACTTTACCGCTTATCTTGTCTTTGCCGGTAATAATTGTATAGAAATAATACCCTGACTGTTCGGTTCTTGGTGTAATTTCTAATGTATGTCTTCCGGGAGATAATTCAGTATAATTTTTATAATAAATTTGTTCACCTAATATGTTATAGATAATAATCTTAACAGGGGTATTTTCACTAAGCGAGAAGTCAATATTAAAATGTTCCGTAAACGGGTTGGGGTAAGCAGTAAGATTAAAAATATTGCCAGTAATTCCGGGAACTAAATCCTCTTCATTCGGATTTTTAACACTCATATCAGGTACATCGAGCCTCATATCAGTATAAATATGAAATTCGCCGGGGGCATATGTGAATGTAAACCCATTGTCTTCGGTTTGACCTTCGGCAATATATATACTATCGCCTGTAAAGTAGTCGTACCAATATCCTGTGTGGCTGAATTCTGGCCAAACCGATTGTTCTTCAACATTAAAATTGCCAAGGACTACTACTTGCATTTCAGCATTTACATAACCGTCGTCCCAAAGTCTGATTCTCTTATCGTAGGCACTTGTGCTCATTTCGTAGTTTGACGTTCTAAATATTTTATAAGATTGCTTCAAGTCTATTAATGCTCTGTAAACATTGAACAGATATTGTCTTGTAGTATCTTCCATATAATCCCATCTAGGTGGTTTTTTATCTGTACGTGTTGCTCCCGGGTCGTCAACTGCGGGCCAATTTATAGAGTAATCGTAACCACGCTCGCCAAATTGCCAAAACATTTTAGGACCGGGAACAGTAAAGAAAAATGTTGCTACAAGTCCCATTCTTTGTAGAGCTGTTTCTTTTTCACGAATATCATATACGGGTATTGTATCATCACCTACAAAATACTGATTACCCCATGTATAGCACTTATACATTAAGCGTTCTTCGTCATGGCTTTCCATATATCCTACCAAATTATGTCTTCCTAAACTGTTGCCCTGATAGTGTTGATAAGAAACTCCATACATGAAATCAGAATTGTCGGTATATCCCATTGCTGCTTGAGCATATTGCTCGTTTGCAGCCATACCACACCATAGCATACAACCTAAATCGCTTAATGCTTTTTCTTCAGGGAAACTTGCGAGATGTTCGAGTATCATTATTGTACCGGGGTGGTGTTCCCAAAGTTTAGTTAACATCCTTTCGATATAGCCGATTCTTGTAGGGTTATAATTTCCCCAAGCACCAACATCGGTACCGATTATTTCTCCGTCTTCGTCGTAAGTAACAGTAACATCGTTAGTAAATCCTTTAGATAAATCCAGTCTGTATCCGTCAAATTTATATTCAGATACCCAATAGCTCAAAACCGAATCAACAAAGGCTTGAGTATATGGACTAGCATGGTCAAAATCATTATGATATCCGTATGGATGAGGAATAAGCTCGTTGAACCAAATATTTTCGGCCGAAGGTCTTTGCATTTCCTTATTATAATAAAGCCTTGCCATTACGTTTTCTCCTGAAGCGTGGTTTAAAACCATATCCATAATCACTGCTATTCCATTTGCGTGGCATGTATCAACAAAAGCTTTAAGCATATTTTTGGTTCCGTAACATTTGTCGGGTGCAAAGAAAAATGCCGGCATATAACCCCACGAATCGTTACCGTCGTATTCATTTATCGGCATAAGTTCTATTGTATTCATACCCAAATCTTTAATATATCGTATAGAATCCATTATTGTTTGGTAATTATGCCAAAGATGCCAGTCGCGAACCAATAATTCATAAATTACCATATCGCGGTTATCGGGTTTTTCAAAATCTGTAACTTGCCATTCGTAAGGTTCTTGAGCTGTTTCTATTACTGAAACCATGCGACTGGTTTTACCAACAGGATATTCAATAAGGTCGGGATAAATAAATTGATGAATTTGTGGATCGTTCCATCTGTCTAAAAGCTTATCGGAGTATGGGTCGGCGATATTAATGTCAAAATCGACTAAATATTGAAATCGGTATTCTTTGTTTGGAATTAAACCGTTTATTTCAATCCACCAGCGTTTTCCATCAGGTGTTCTGTTTAACTGATAATCAGGGTGTAATTCCCAATTATTCCAATCGCCAATAAGATAAACTCTTTGTTTATTAGGTGCTAATAGGCAAAGTGTAACAGAAGTATCGCTTGTATAATTAATTCCATCAACAATACCGGTAGGTAAAGGAGCTATATTAAGTGGCTCTTGTACAAGATAATACATAGTATCGGTAAATGTTTGATTCCCAATTTCAACCTCGAACCAAATATGATGTTTGCCAAGACCTCCTGGTACTAAATTAAAACTTAGTTCAGTGTCGTAAGCTTGACTTACAAGATTACCGTTGTGATACAGATTTATCATTCCTGTTTGTTTTGTGCATACTTTTACAGGAACGGTTTCGCTTGGTTGCAGAACTAATGGGAAACGCACAGGTTCAGTAAATCTTGCCATCATATCATCAGTCCAAATCGGAATATAAATATCACTCCCATCAGCATTTTTTCCTGCCAAATCTCCATCTATGTCTCTAAAAACAAAGCAAAGCTCACGAATACTCTCACTTTGATGAATATTGTAAAATGATTTAATATTAAATTTTATTTGATGAATATTATTTCCTAAATCGTCCATTATCAGTAATGAATCACCTTCTCCCCATTTTGCAATCTTATGTATCCAATCTGTTTGGTTCACACTTTCGGCACTTAATACTCCTGTGTGTGCATAAACAGGCGATATTCCTTCTAAAACCCCATTACCATAGGTAGCATCATAAGTAATTGTAATGGAATCATAAAAAGTAGGATATTGAGGCTCCCAATTGATTACTTGGGAATAACTAAATGTGCTAAAAAGTATAAATGCAAAGAATAATAGTTTATTTAACATGATAATTTATTTCGTTTTTAAAATTCTTTCGGTGTGGGCTATTACATTATTGTTTGTAATACTAACAAAATATAATCCGTTGGGAATTTCTTCACCATTCCATTCTATAATATGCCTGCCGGGGTTTAGTGTTCCATTAAAAATTGTTGCAACTTCTTTTCCCAGTATGTCATAAATTTTGATATTAATATTGTTTATGGGAGCTACAAGTTTAAAGTCTATATTAAATGAAGAATTAAACGGATTAGGGTAAATTTGAGTTAGATCGCTAAGTCTTAAAATATCCTCAATCGAGG
>JAQVOJ010000048.1 GCA_028702675.1 Bacteroidales bacterium | reverse complement strand
GAAACAATCTGCTATCCCCCACCGTCATTGCGAAGTCTCTTGAGACTGAAGCAATCTGCCCTTGTAACAGTAGATTGCTTCAGGTACTTCGTACATTCGCAATGACGGTGTATGAAATAATAACGACTCTGAGTTAAGCATTAGTTTCATTATTAATTGTTATTTTTCGGTTTCAATTTAGCAATTTTCTCCGGACACCCCGCTAATTTTACTTGAATATACTGAAGCATTTTTTAAAACATAATAAAATTCAAATCAATAAACTTAACTTTGCCCCTATGTCGATGGAATTAATTGCCCAGTCGGGTTTAGATTTTTGGCTTATTAGCCTGATACTGATTTCAGCCGGATTTGTTGTTGGCATTATCAACACTATGGCAGGAAGCGGTACGGTAATAACATACTCGATATTCATGGCTTTAGGTATGCCTGCTCCCATTGCTAACGGGACAATAAGGCTGGGAGTAATAATGCAAACACTTGCTGCAAGCATAAAATTTTTCAAAAAGGATAAGTTGGATATTAAAAAAGCGTTAATATTAGCAATTCCGGTTATTGTTGGTTCTATCACAGGAGCACAAATTGCAGCTACAATAGATAAAAGTATTTTTGAGAAAGTAATAGGTATTATATTACTTCTGCTTTTAATATCGATTTTTTTTGATCCCAAAAAATGGATAAATGGCTTACAACACAAGCAAAAAAAGAAAGTCGGAATAATACAATTGCTTATGTTTTTAGCAATTGGTTTTTATGGCGGTTTTATACATATAGGAGTTGGTATTTTTCTAATTTCGGCATTAGTAATGAATGCCGGCTACGATTTAGTTAGAGCCAATGCAATAAAAGTTTTTTTAGTGTTTCTTTATTCTCCCTTTGCCTTATTAGTTTATATCCTTCACGATCAGGTGTTGTTTATACTTGGAGGGATAGCTGCTATAGGTAACCTTTTTGGTGGAATGCTTGGAGCACATTTAGCAATAAATAAAGGTTCAAAATTTGTCCGGTATTTTCTAGTTTTGATTATAGTATTATTTAGTACAAAACTATTAGGATTGTGGGATTGGCTACTTTAATGGAAAAACAAATAAGCCACAAATATTGCAGCAATAATTCCGGCAAAATCAGCAATTAAGCCACATACAACGGCATGTCGAGTTTTCCTTATACCAACAGAGCCAAAGTAAACAGCTATAATATAAAAGGTAGTATCAGTAGCTCCCTGCATAGTGCTTACTAATCTTCCTACAAAAGAATCGGTTCCGTATTGAGCCATTGCATCAACCATTAAACCTCTTGCTCCACTCCCACTCAACGGCTTCATTAAAGCAGTAGGCAATGCAGGAACAAAATCTGTATTCATGCCGAGCATACTAAAAAACCAAGCCAAACCCGAAATTATAAAATCCATAGCCCCAGATGCTCGAAAAACTCCAATACCAACTAAAATAGCCACGAGATAAGGTATAATTTTAACGGCTACTTTAAAGCCATCTTTTGCCCCTTCGATAAATGTTTCGTAAACATTAATTTTACGTCTTACTGCCATAAGAACAAATGCAATAATTATTACAAAAAGGATAAAATTACCTGCAAATGTTGAAATTGTATTTACTTCCGAAGACCCAAGCGTACTAAAATACCAAATAACTAATGCCATTAAGATACTAAATCCACCTAAATATGCAAGAACAGTTCTATTAAGCAGATTAATCCTCTGATACAATGAAACAGCCATAATCCCAACTAATGTGCTTACAAAAGTTGATATTAAAATAGGAACAAAAATATCTGCAGGATTAGCGGCTCCCATTTGTGCACGATAAACCATAATACTAACTGGTATAAGCGTTAAACCCGAAGTATTGAGCACAAGAAACATAATCATTGCATTACTAGCTCGTTTCTTATCAGGATTTAGGGCTTGTAATTCAGTCATAGCCTTTAATCCAAGTGGTGTTGCTGCATTATCTAATCCTAACATATTGGCAGCTACATTCATTACCATACTCCCATGAACAGGATGATTTCGAGGAATCTCAGGGAAAAGCTTATTAAATAAAGGACCAATTACTTTTGCTAATACACCTATAGCACCTCCTTTCTCTCCAACTTTCATTATACCCAACCACAAAGTCATAACTCCGGTAAGCCCCAAAGATAATTCAAAGCCGAGCTTTGCCATATCAAAAGTACTTTGCATAATTGTGGTAAACACCTCTGTATCACCCATAAAAATAAGACGAGCAAGAGCTACCAAAAATGCAATTACAAAAAAGCCTATCCAGATATAGTTTAAAACCATAACAAAGTTTTATAATTGTAAAAGTAAGTCCTTAGAATACATCAACAAACAAGCAGTTTAGCTTTGTTTCAACAGAATAATTAACATTATTATTTACAATATTTTTGTAAGCTTAATTGAGCCTCAGGATAGTTGTAGTGTGCAGCTTTATGCCAATACGAGCATGCATTTTCAACATTATTTAATTGATATTCGCAATTTGCTGCCTTAAACCAGATATTACCTTGTACAGGATTTATATCAAGCGACATCATAAAGCTATATAAAGCTGGCTGCCAATCTGTTATCCTAAAAAAACACTCTCCTAAATCATTAAAGTATTTTATTTGCGAAGGGTCTTTTTCAATCAAAATATTTAAACTTTGTATTGCATCCCAATAACGCTCAATATTCATAGAAACTATTACAAACATATATTGAACTGAATCGCAATGTTTAAAATGCTTGGTGTAAAGAAGCAAATCATCGTGTGCCTGATAGTATTTTCCAGAGTTATTAGCTGCAATAGCACGATAAAGATAAGCCTCAGCATCTAATTCGTTTAAATCCAAAACTTTGCTCCACGAAGTAAAAGCATTTGCATCCCTTTTAAGTGCCATTTCGATAAGTGATTGCAAACGCCAATAATCGTAATTACGATTTCGCATGCTTATCGCCTTATTAATATCTTTTAATGCCTGTTTATAATCTTTATTATTATAATTTGCTAAAGCACGATAATAATAAAGATTATGGTTTTCCGATTTTGAGAGATATTGATCAGCTAAATTTATTGCTTCAAAATTATCATCCATTTTTATCATCCGGGCTATTTCATCAAGGCTTGTGTATAATTTCCCAAATTGTTGATTTCTCCAAAACTCTCGCCATTTATCATCAGATTTAACAAAATTAAAAGAAGTATCACTAATTACCTGATGGCGTAAATACTGTCCATTATTGTCAAAATATTTTTTTAGATATTCAATTGTTAAATCAACATTTGATTTAAAAGCAGCACACTTAGCCATTCCATAATAATACTCTGATGGATATTGCTCATTCAAAGCATTATAAGTAATTTCGGCTTTAGCAATATCTCCTGTTTTAAGATATAAATCGGCCAAAAGCAAATTTAATTCGTACTGTTGCTCATTTTCGGTTAAATACCTTTCTGCTTGCATTATAGCCGTATAAATATCTCCCCTTTCGGCAGATGCTAATACAGAAAAATACTTATCCCTAAAATCCTGAGAAAATAAACCGACAGGTATCAGTGCAAATACAATAACGATATTTATTATATATTTTCTCATTCTGATATAGGTTGAGTATCACTACCTGTAATAACGTGAATAAACCCTGTTAAATGTCTGACTTCAACACCTGTTAGTCGTCTTTCGTAAACATCACAAGTATAGAAATATACACCATCACTAACAAGTTTATTATTTTTAAAGTATCTACCATCCCAATTAATTTCGGGATCATCGGTTTCATAAACTACTATTCCCCATCGGTTTGTAATTTTTATTTCAATTTTTTCAACGAAATAATAAGGTTTTACAGGAGTATATAAATCATTGAAACCATCAGCATTTGGCGTAAATACATTAGGCAACTTATAATATATACAATTATCAAGGCAAACCCTGTTTGAAGGCTGACTCTCGTTCAAAAATGAATCTATTGCTGTAACATAATAGCATCCCGCCATACTCGTAATGGGATAATGCAAAAAGAAAGTACTGTCTTTATGATGCGGATTATAAATAATACTTGATTCTCCTTCTAATGTTGGGCTGTAATAAAGCTTATAAGCAAACACATCCTTGTAAGAAGAATCTGCAATTTCCCAAAATAATCGGTTGTATGTACTATCGCAAACACTTTCTCCATGAAGCACAGGAATAGATGGTGGGACAGTATCAACCGGACTTGCACACTGCTCATGCGAAAGATTAATTATTGGGCTAATTAAACCTTCAACATTAAATGTTCCTTTAGATTTTACATAATAGCAATATTCTAAACCATTTACCAAACCTTTGTCAATAAAATAATCATCTTCGGTAAATCCAATTGAATCAAACAATAAAGAATTTTCATTAAATCTAAATACATGATACTCGTGATTTAACCAAGGAACATTTTTCAAAAAATTAATTTTCAGTTCATTATCACCTTCCTCAATATCCAAAAATATTGAACTTGCAATATGTGGTGTTCCAATTAAGAAACGATTTTCTGGTTCATCATTGAAAAATTCTATTTTATAAGAATAAGGATATTCTAAAGTATTTAACCCTGTATCTATAAATACAGTATCATTAATAGAAAGGGTAGAATCAATGAGCTGCATATTTTCGCCCCACAAATCATTAGAACGATAAATCAGATATTTATAAGGTCCCGGAGCTTGCACAGTATCAAATTCGGTAGGTTTTGACCAAGCTATATAAATTTCACCATTATTTTCGTCTGTTTCGAGAACACTAACATTTGTAATAGTTGGTATTCCCCTTATCAATTCGGTACAAACCTCCTCAGAAGCATATCCTTCTACCCCATCAGGAAAAACCGCAGTTATGATATAACAATATTCAAATCCTTGGGGCAAGCCTGCCCCATTATCATTGTCAATAAATAGTGTATTACTGTATCCATCTGTTGTACCAACTAATTCATAACCTGTTTCTTCGGGGACTCCAATTTCACAAAAATCCGGAATAAATCCTGAAGCTGTAATTCTGCGATAAATATTATAAGCTATAACTTCTGTACACCTGTTAGGGTTCCAGCTTACGCTTATACTATTGCTTGTAGGTATTAGCTGAACATTCTTAACTGCAGGTCCTACAACATAAATATTGATATTTTTTATATCAACAAGACTCGTCGGCGAACTATTGTCTTCGGCTTTTATATTTAGTAAATAGGGTTGTTTACGCACATGAGCACAAACTGTTTGCCACCTAAATCTACCTTCTGATTCACCTGCACCTACCACTTCCCACTCAAAGGATGCTGTTCCTTCCATAACTAAAAAGGGACCACCGTATGCCGATAGCATTACACTATCACCATCGGAATCGGTAGCGGAAAACTCTAAAATTAGAAGTGAGTCGGCTTCTACGCAAATTACTGAAGGAGCAACAATTTCCGGAGGTAAATTATCGGTTTCGTAAACCTCAATTTGCATATCACGAACTATTTCTCCAATCTTTACACCTGAACGCCATTCTTCAATCAAAATTGCAATATTATAAACGCCTGTTTGTGTGGGTGCGTCCCAAACCAAATCACCTGTAATTTCGTTAATAGTAAGTGAATTGGAAGCAGGCGGAAAGCTATAACTAGGAATTGGTTCTCCGTTTGTACCACGACAAATTGTTAACTTATACGAAATACTATCGCCATCAGGGTCAAAAGCTCCTGGATTATGAATAAATATCTGCCCTACTGCTGCCTTATCAACAGGAGGTTGAGTTAAAACCGGAGTATTATTACTCCCAAGGTTGGAACTAATCATTAGAGTAGTGGATATAGAAAACAAAGTATTTACTGAGTTTGGAATATTTTCAACTCCCAAATTTCTATTCGGATCTTCTACTACAAGTTCGTAGATACCCGGTCCAGGAAATGTATGAGTACCCTCATAACGATTATAACGGTAAAAATCCGGCAAATCGACTAACTCAACACGAGGCAAAACAGAAGATGTACCATCTCCCCACAAAATTTCAAGTTGATCTCGATCGGCAGTCCAGCCAGGCCCTGTAGCCGTATAGGTAGTAATTGTTATTTTATAAGTAAGATCCGAAATCTGCTGATATGTAATTTCACCTGCACGATTGTGTGTACAATGAGCAGTAAAAGCCCACAAACTTAGCAATATAACAATTACAATTCGTTTCATAACATTCTAACCTGTAAAGTTACAATATAATTGTGTAATAGACCGAAGCTTTTAAAACATTATTCAAAAATATTTTAGTTTATAACAAAAGGATTAATAAGTTTTTTTAATTTTACACATCATTAAATAAAATCATACACGATGAATGATATAATAATAACTACAGCAGATTTTATCCCCGGCAAAGAAATTACTGAATCATTGGGAATAGCACGTGGCAGTACTGTAAGGGCAAGAAATATAGGACGTGATTTTTTTGCAGGACTAAAAAATATCGTAGGCGGTGAAATACAAGAATACACAAAATTACAGGCTCATGCACGCGAACAAGCTCTCCAGCGTATGACTGATGATGCACAAAAATTAGGAGCCGATGCAATTATTAATGTAAGATTTAATACTGCAATGATAATGCAAGGCACAGCTGAAATTCTTGCTTATGGTACAGCAGTAAAAATTAAGTAATGGTTTTTGTTGGGAAAATTTTACCAATAATTTTTGGTATTGTACTGGCTCTAATAATTGCAGGTATTGTAATTGTAATTGTTAGGCAAATCGAAAACAATAATTCTGACCAGTATGAAAAAAGGGATAATTAATTACCACAAAACTAATTACAAATAAAACCCTGCTTGTCATTTATATGCTTTTATAGCTTTCTCATTATAAAAACATAAAAATATTTCATTCCCGAATTAATAAAAACTACTTTTGCAGGCTGATTTTTTTAAAGCTTAAAATTAAACAATGGAAATAAGAAATATTGCAATTATAGCTCATGTTGATCATGGTAAAACAACACTAGTTGACCGAATATTACACCAAACTAAAATATTTCGAGAGAACCAAGAAGTACAAGATCTATTTTTAGACTCAAACGATTTAGAAAGAGAACGTGGCATTACTATTCTATCAAAAAATGTTTCGGTACGATATAAAAACACAAAAATTAATATCATTGATACTCCGGGACACTCCGATTTTGGTGGTGAAGTTGAACGAGTACTCAATATGGCAGATGGTGTACTACTACTCGTAGATGCATTTGAAGGTCCTATGCCACAAACCCGTTTTGTTCTTCAAAAAGCTTTAGAACTCGGACTTAAACCCATAGTAGTAATCAACAAGGTTGACAAACCAAATTGCAAACCCGACGAAACTAACGAAGAGGTCTTTGATTTAATGTTTTCGTTAGATGCCAGCGAAGAGCAATTAAATTACCCAACAGTTTACGGTAGCTCAAAGCAAGGTTGGATGAGTGCACATTGGGAAAACCCCTCAAAAGATATTACTTATCTATTAGATACTATTATTGAATATTTTGAGCCTCCTGCCAAAAATGAAGGAAGCTTACAATTGCAAATTAGCTCAATTGACTACTCATCGTACACCGGAAAAATTGCTGTAGGTAGAATTCATAGAGGAAGAATTAAAATGGGCGATAAAGTTTCGGTTGTACAGCGCAATGGCATAGTAAACAAATCAGTTGTAAAAGAACTCTACCGATTTGAGGGATTGGGAAAAGAAAAAACAAAATCCGAAATAAGCTCAGGAGAAATTGTAGCCATTATGGGAATAGAAAATTTTGATATTGGCGACACTATTGCCGATTTTGAAAACCCTGAACCCCTTCCTACAATATCGGTTGATGAACCTTCGATGAGTATGCTATTTACAATTAATAATTCCCCTTTTATGGGACAAGACGGTAAATTCGTAACATCAAGGCACTTGCGAGATCGGCTTTTTAAAGAAACAGAGAAAAACCTCGCTTTAAAAGTTGAAGAAACTAATTCACCGGAAAAATTTATTGTTTACGGTAGAGGAATATTACACTTATCTATATTAGTTGAGACAATGAGACGCGAAGGCTACGAAATGCAACTCGGTCAACCTAAAGTTGTTATTAAAGAAATAAAAGGTTTCAAACACGAACCTATTGAACTACTATATGTTAACACTGATGAAGAGTTTTCGGGTAAAGTAATTGATTTAGTTACAAAACGCCGTGGAGATATTCTTAATATTGGAACTAAAAACGACCGGACAAACCTTGAATTTAAAATACCTGCACGTGGACTAATAGGATTAACAAACGCAATACTTACTGTTACCGAAGGAGAAGCTGTAATATCGCACCGCTTTAAAGGCTACGAACCATGGAAAGGCGACATTATAACGAACAAAAATGGGGCATTAATATCTCAAGAAACAGGTAAAGCTATACCTTACGCAATCGATAAATTACAGGACAGAGGTCGATTCTTTGTTGAGCCTAACGAAGATGTTTACACTGGCCAAGTTATTGGAGAAAATACTAGAACAGATGACATTGTCCTAAATATTGTTAAAACAAAAAAACTAACTAATATGAGAGCTTCCGGCTCCGACGAAAAAATAAGTATTGCTCCTGCTATAAAATTCTCTCTAGAAGAAATTATGGAATACGTTAAAGAAGACGAATATGTAGAAGTTACCCCAAAACACGTAAGACTAAGAAAAATTTTACTAGATGAACACGATAGGAAAAAAAACAAAAAACAAGGGAATAACTAAACTGGTTTTGCGAATGGAATTTAAACATTAGAACATTTCTGCGATAACGCTAATTTGGATTTATTCAATAGATTAAAAAAAGAAATTATTACTAATCTTCAAGTTTAAAAAATAATTTTAATATAAGTTTACGTAATAAGTCAACAGGTATTATACTAATTGACAAAACTAGTATTATGCCCCATTCTCTAACATACAAACTTGTTGTTCTAAGAATATCTCCACCAATATAAGTAAATACAATCTGTAAGAAAAATATTAATGCTATTATCGGCAAAAAACCTTTATTACTAAGTATTTTCTCTAATAGATTAATCTTATCTGTCCGTGCATTAAAACTATTGAACATTACAAGAAAAATAAATAGGTTAAAGAATGCTGTTAAAAACACATCATTATCAGGAACTCCATTTCGCATAAATAATTCTTTAAAAGGAGGGAACAGTAGAAAGAACAATGAAAATGCGGTAATATATAATCCACCTGTAAATATCCCTGATGCCATATATCTTGAAATGATATTTGCTTTTCGGTTAATTGGCTTTTCTTTCATAAACCGCTTAAGAGCGGGTTCTCCGCCTAAAGCAAGAGCTGCAAGTGTATCCATAATAATGTTTATCCAAAGCAATTGAATAATTGTGAGCGGGAAATCAAAACCGACTAAAGGACCTACAAAAGCAGTAAGCACAGCTGCAATATTAACAGTTAACTGAAAAACGATAAACTTACGAATAGATTTAAAAATAGTTCTACCATATCTAATGGCATTAGTAATTGATGAGAAATTATCGTCTAATATAACAATATCACCGGCTTCTTTAGCTACTTCGCTTCCACTACCCATCGCAAAACCAACGTCAGACAGTTTTAATGCCGAAGAATCGTTTACACCATCACCTGTCATACCTACAACTTTGCCCAAATTCTGAGCAATTCTTACTAGTCGGCTTTTATCTGTAGGTAAAGCTCTAGCCACAACTTTGAGATCAGGCAATATTTTTGCAATTTCTTCATCAGTCATTTTATTCAAGTCCTGCGAAGTAATTACAATATCAGAATCAAGTTGTAATAATCCCACTTCGCCAGCAATTGCAGCAGCTGTTCCTTTACGATCGCCGGTAATCATTACTACTTGTATTCCAGCCTGATGAGCCATTTCGATTGCGTTTTTCGATTCAGACCTAATATCGTCTTTAATTCCTATGATACCCAAAAGTGCAAGACCCTCAGGCAAATCACCTTCCTCTTCAATCCGGTTATCCGAACATGCTATGGCAATCAAGCGAATGCCTTGATTAGCAAACATATCCGACTTTTCAATAAGTGAACGTTTAGATTCAATTCTACAAAGTTCTCCTCTGTTATTAAAATAAGAGGTACATTTCTCCATTAGTACTTCAACTGCTCCTTTAACAAAACTAACCTTAGAGCTTAGAAACAAACTTTCGAAATCAGCTCCTCCATCTACCATAGTAGCCGAAAACTTTTTTGCACTATTAAACCTTATTGTAGCTAGCGCTGTAGTGTTCTCATTATTAAGTAGTCTATCCTCAATATCAACAAAACTCATCAGTGCTCTTTCTGAAGCATTACCTCCTACCGGATGTCCTTTAGAATCAATAACACTAAAACTGTTTTCGCTTACTGCAATCTTTATCAATTGCTGTAAATCAAAAGGTAATTGATTGTAGCTTTCAAAAGATTCTCCTTCTCCATTTATCATAAATACAGGTTCAAGCATACCTTTAGTAAGAGTCCCTGTTTTGTCGGTAAATAAAATATTAATACTACCGGAGGTTTCTATTCCCAAAAGTTTCCGCACTAAGACCTTCTCACTAAGCATTTTTCGCATATTAAGCGACAATACTATTGCAATCATCATTGGCAAACCTTCGGGGACAGCTGCCACAATAATTATTATTGCCAACACTAAAGCATGAACTACATCATTTAATAGTAATTCCCAATTTTTTATATAATCTAAAATTAAATCAGGATTAAAATCGTGAGCTATTACAATTTTATTAAATACAAATGCCAGAAATATTAAAATAGCTCCGATATAACCAAAGCGGCTAATAAGTTTTGCAAGATTTTTAAGCTTCAATTGCAATGGCGATAATCTTGTAGTTTTTACACTCAATTCATCGGTAAGCTTACCATAAAAACTTGCTGCCCCAACAGCTTCTACAACCATAACAGCTTCGCCATCTTCAACTACCGACCCCCTATAAACAAAATACGGATCAGAAAAATCTACATTTTCGGGAAAATTGAGCTCTTCGCTTGATTTTTTTAGTACGGCATAAGATTCTCCTGTAAGAGACGCTTGATTTACTCGCAATTCTCCTTGTATCAATCTTCCATCGGCAGGCAACTTATCACCACTTTGCAATAATACATAATCACCCTTTACAATATCATTAATAAATACTCTTTTTATTTCACCATCTCTAAAAACATTACAATATATTGAAGAAGCCTCTTCTTGTAACTTTTGAAAAGAATTTTCGTTTTTATACTCCGAAAATGTTGACACAAAAACTGATAATAAAACAGCTACCCCAATACCAATGGCTTCATACCATTCGGTAAGTTCTAAGAATGAAAGAACTATTATAACAACAAGAGCAACTAAAAGAATAATAATAAGGGGGTCTTTAAAATTACTAACCAATTTGTGCCAAAAAGTTTCCGTTTGAGACATTGTAAGCTCATTGCTGCCGAATTGTTTACGGTTTTGCTCCACCTCTCCTAAACTCAACCCTGTATATGAATATTTCATTTAAATAATTTGCTTTAAATAACACTTAATAATAATACAAATATATATATAATAAATTATTGACTAAACGTTCAGTCAAAATTATATAATATTTTTAAAATAACAAATTTATTAATCTAAAAAATCTTTTCTATCCATTTTTCCCATCAACAATTCTATTATTCTATCTATCTAAATGTTAATAAGATGCAATAAAAATTATTAACTAATTTTATAAAATGTTAATAGTGAAACTGTTTGATTGTATTTTCAAGTATTATAAACAACCCATACTATAAAATTTTGTTAATAAAATATGTGAATTTCTTGTGAATACAAAACATTAAAAATATTTGCAATTAGCACATAATCAGTACTATATTTACAATACCAAGTGAGAGATAAAAGCCTGCTATACTTGAGTAAAATTTTTGAGACAAAGTTTTCTTACGGGATTACAAAGTTAGCAACAAATAAAATTTATTATTAATTTAAATTATACATTATGAAAAAGATTCTTTTTACAATTTCATTACAATTATTATTAGGCTTAGGTTTGTATTCTCAAATAAAGGTTCATTCCTCAGGAGATGTTTCACTTGGAGTTCCAACTACAAGGATGGATTTTAATGTTAATATCGAAACAAATTCTGATACAAAGGCTATTGTATATGCTCAATCTTATAATGATGCAAGCATGTGGGTTGGGAATGGTTATATGGCTTATGGTTTAGGAGTTGAAACTTCAAGTAGTAATGGATTTTTTTACATTAATGCTAATAGTCCTAAAAAAGTTGCTATTATAAGAAATTGTCCTAAATATACTATTGGCTTAGGGTTTGCAGGTATTACTGATCCTAATGTTGATGGAGATTATTATTTACATGTAAATGGTCCTATAAAGGTTCAATATTGTACTGAATATTCAGATATAAGACTAAAGAACAATATTGAAGACTTTTCAAATCCAAACAGATTATTAGATTTACAAGCTATTTCGTATAATTTCAACAATCGTGAAGATGAAAATGAAGATTATATTGATACAGTAGAATATATTTTACAAGAAGGCGAGTTTGTAAGACGAAAACACTATGGATTTAGTGCACAAGATGTTCAAGATATCTTTCCTAATTTAGTTTACGAAGGAGAAGATGGGTATTTGGCATTAAATTATGTTGAATTTGTACCTATGTTGGTAGAGGCATATAAACAACAACAAAGTAAAATAGATGAATTAGAGCAAACAATAAATTCCTGTTGCTCGTTTGAGTCTCAAAATAAATCAACAAATGCAATTGATAATACTTTAGAACAAAATACTCTGAAAACTAGTTCATATTTAGAACAGAATACACCAAATCCTTTTACAAATGAGACTTTAATAAAATACAATGTATCTGGAGTAAATAGTGATGCTCAAATTTTAGTGTTTGATATGACAGGAAAATTGTTAAAGAGTTACAAAGCAATGCAAGGAAAAAATCAACTTGTTATAAAAAAAGAAGATTTAATTGCAGGTATGTATTATTATAGTTTAATAATTGCAGGTAAAGAAATTGACACTAAAAAAATGATTTTAATAGACTAGTATTATGAAAAGAATAGATTTAATAATATTGTTTTTATTCCCAACTATTTTGTTTGCACAAAGTAGTTGTATAAACAGAAAGGAAAATAATACTATAACTAGCGTTTTCCCTGTAAAAAATGCAGTAGCTATTAATACAAGAGGATTAACAAAAGTTAATAATCAAAGTACAGAATTAAATTATCTTCCTGATAATGACTGGAAAATTCATAATAATTATGTACATTCAAATTGTGATAATTATTTCTCGAATAACAATAAATATTGGAATTTGTCAAATGGAATATTAACATTAAAACTTTTCGATGATGTAAGTTATTATAATGGTTATTTATATGAGTACACAGCAGGTGTATTAGTAAATGAATTCATAAATCAACGATATGGTTATTTTGAGACTCGAATTAGGCACATACCCAATGATATGTCAGGTTTGTGTATGTCTTTTTGGAGTTCAGGGGGAATTTGGACTACTCCAACATATAGAGAATTTGACGTGATTGAACATTTTGTTGCAAATTCACATGCAAATGTATATCATACAACATCTTCATTTGGAGCACGGAGGTTTGTTGATATGAGCATTTATAATTCTACAGATTGGTTTATTTTTGGAATGGAATGGACACCAGAAGAATATAGGTTTTATATTAACAATTATCTTGTTGGATATGCTACTTATGGAGAAACTTGTGTTCCCAAAGAATTAGAAAATACTAATTTTTGGAAAGTATGGATAGCAAAATTGAAGCATGATACTAATGATCCTAGTACAGGTTATCCAGTAGAGATAGATGTTGACTATGTAAGAATTTATAAATTTGACACTCAAAATATAAATTTGGATTATTATGGTACATTAACTAATTTTGAGTATAAAATATGGCGTACAATACATTTAGGAGATAATTATTCTGCTGATGCAAAATTTAATGATGGTGGCAGACATGCAATAAGAGCAACAGATGGTTATACACTGGGTGCAGGTTTTGAAGTAACGCAAGGAACAGAATTTGAAACAATTTTTTATTAATATTAACAACATTATAATTATGAAAAAATATATTATAATTTTCACTTTACTTATTTCTTCAATATCAAGTTTTTCACAAATAGAAGAATTACCTCATTTAATAATTGGAAATGATATTTTATATATTCATCCAACAGACAATTCAGAAGCTATAGAATTTGGAGGTATGAATATTTATATTGGAGCTTTTGAATATATGCAAGATTCAACAGGAGAGTTTATAACAAAATTATTAGTTGATAGTATAGGAGATAATAATGGAGTCCCTTATGCAGCAAAATTGTGTGATACTCTAACAGCTTTTGGTTTTGATGATTGGTACTTGCCATTTTGGGGAGAGTTAGTATTTATTAATAATAGGCTAAATCTATTACCTGAAAGTTTATTTATAATTAATTCACTTTATTGGTCAAATTATGCAATTGATGATGGAGGGTTTGAGTACAATCAATCTATTTATGCAAAAACAGCTAACGTATTAAATTTTTGGGAAATTTTGTCTGTCAGAAGAGATGAGCTATTACCTTGTCGTTGTGTAAGAAAAGAATATGACGTAGTAGGTGTCCGCAACCAAAATATCGAAAATTTTAACATAACCCAAAACTATTTAAATAAAGAATTAATTATTAATTCCGTTAACCAAGATATTACTTCTGAAATAATTGATATAAATGGTAAGATTGTTCATACAACTATGTTGGAAGGTTTAGGAGAAAAAAGCATCAGTTATAATTTCTTAAATAAGGGTGTTTATATTCTAAAATTGACAGCAAACAATCAGGTGAAAACTCACAAATTTGTTGTTGAATAATAAATTAAATTTTTATCATTTGCTAACATTCTATATATGTCAGAGTGGGGGAAGTGTAAAATTCGAATATTATCACTCGCCCCAAATTTGGTGGTTTATTGAAAAGAAAAATCACGTAATCCACTCCGACACATATAGTTCGCCGTTGCAAATTCACATGCAAATGTATATCATACAACATCTTCATTTGGAGCACGGAGGTTTGTTGATATGAGCATTTATAATTCTACAGATTGGTTTATTTTTGGAATGGAATGGACACCAGAAGAATATAGGTTTTATATTAACAATTATCTTGTTGGATATGCTACTTATGGAGAAACTTGTGTTCCCAAAGAATTAGAAAATACTAATTTTTGGAAAGTATGGATAGCAAAATTGAAGCATGATACTAATGATCCTAGTACAGGTTATCCAGTAGAGATAGATGTTGACTATGTAAGAATTTATAAATTTGACACTCAAAATATAAATTTGGATTATTATGGTACATTAACTAATTTTGAGTATAAAATATGGCGTACAATACATTTAGGAGATAATTATTCTGCTGATGCAAAATTTAATGATGGTGGCAGACATGCAATAAGAGCAACAGATGGTTATACACTGGGTGCAGGTTTTGAAGTAACGCAAGGAACAGAATTTGAAACAATTTTTTATTAATATTAACAACATTATAATTATGAAAAAATATATTATAATTTTCACTTTACTTATTTCTTCAATATCAAGTTTTTCACAAATAGAAGAATTACCTCATTTAATAATTGGAAATGATATTTTATATATTCATCCAACAGACAATTCAGAAGCTATAGAATTTGGAGGTATGAATATTTATATTGGAGCTTTTGAATATATGCAAGATTCAACAGGAGAGTTTATAACAAAATTATTAGTTGATAGTATAGGAGATAATAATGGAGTCCCTTATGCAGCAAAATTGTGTGATACTCTAACAGCTTTTGGTTTTGATGATTGGTACTTGCCATTTTGGGGAGAGTTAGTATTTATTAATAATAGGCTAAATCTATTACCTGAAAGTTTATTTATAATTAATTCACTTTATTGGTCAAATTATGCAATTGATGATGGAGGGTTTGAGTACAATCAATCTATTTATGCAAAAACAGCTAACGTATTAAATTTTTGGGAAATTTTGTCTGTCAGAAGAGATGAGCTATTACCTTGTCGTTGTGTAAGAAAAGAATATGACGTAGTAGGTGTCCGCAACCAAAATATCGAAAATTTTAACATAACCCAAAACTATTTAAATAAAGAATTAATTATTAATTCCGTTAACCAAGATATTACTTCTGAAATAATTGATATAAATGGTAAGATTGTTCATACAACTATGTTGGAAGGTTTAGGAGAAAAAAGCATCAGTTATAATTTCTTAAATAAGGGTGTTTATATTCTAAAATTGACAGCAAACAATCAGGTGAAAACTCACAAATTTGTTGTTGAATAATAAATTAAATTTTTATCATTTGCTAACATTCTATATATGTCAGAGTGGGGGAAGTGTAAAATTCGAATATTATCACTCGCCCCAAATTTGGTGGTTTATTGAAAAGAAAAATCACGTAATCCACTCCGACACATATAGTTTGCCGTTAAAAAAAGAGCAAAAGCAATTTTTCGCAAGAAACAATGCTTAAGTTCACACAAGTAAAGCCAGAACCTGAGGAGTTCTTGTAACAACTCGGTTCTTAAGCACTCTCAGAGGGTTCTCGCAAGAGAGCATCTTTGAAATGCAAGGTTTTCGGAAAACTCCATAATTGCGAATCGTAAGACAAACATTTATGAAGTAACTCAGAAGGCAACGAAAGAAACCAAAATGAGTAATTCTGGAACCTAATAATTCGAAATCCTTTCGTAGCGACGGGATTAATCGAATAAAAGTTTGTTAAGGCTTTAATTCTTTGGAACTAAAGAACCAAACAAACGGGCATAATAACTGTAACTTGGCTGCTTTGATTGCCACGGCATGAAAAGAATTGAATGGGGAACAACGTATAGTTGAGCCCCATTACTGTTTTAGATAATATTGAACCGTATTTAATAAAAATTCCCAAAACTTCCCCATAAATTCGGAATGCTCCATTTATAATCTAAATAATACAATCTAAAACAATAAGAATCATCACATCAGTTCTGTAAACAAACTTATGATTTTTCGGTTTTATAATCGTAAACTATTAAATAAGTAGAAATATGTTTAAAGAATATAATCCTATTAAAAAGAAACGATTACAAATTATCGACAATGATGGTAAAGTAATCAATCAAAAGCTAATGCCGAAGCTTGACGACAAGCAATTAATAAAGGCATACAAAGACATGCTTTTTGCTCGCACTGCCGACCTTATGATAGTAAATTATCAACGTCAGGGTAGGATTTACACTTATCCTCCTAACTATGGTCAGGAAGCAATTTCTGGTGCAGTTGCACAAATAATGAGAGACGATGACTGGTTAGTACCCGCTTTTCGTGAAATGGGAGCCTATTTGGCAAAAGGAGCAAGCCTTAAAGAACTCTTTATATATTTTATGGGCTACGAAGATGGTTCTTTGTTTAAAAATGCTAAAAATTTTCTCCCTATTTCTGTCCCAATATCATCGCAATTATTGCATGCATCAGGGATAGGTTACGAAATCAACTACAATAATAAAGATCAGATTGTCTATACCTTTGTTGGAGATGGCGGAACATCCGAAGGCGATTTTCACGAAGCCTTAAATTTTGCAGGCGTTTGGAAAGCTCCGGTAATCTTTATCGTTCAAAATAATCAGTATGGAATTTCAACTCCTTTTAAAATGCAAACAGCTTCCGATGGCATTGCTATTAAAGCTTTAGCCTATGGTATTGAAGGGATTCAAGTTGATGGAAACGATTTTTTTGCAATGTATAAAGCCGTTGAAGAATCTGCAAAACATGCATCAGGAGGAAATGGACCTGTGCTGATTGAAGCGGTTACATATCGTAAAGGAGCACATACTACCAGCGACGACCCAACAAAATACCGTACAAAAGAAGAAGAAGAAAAATGGGACGAAACCGACCCGCTGAAAAGACTTAAAGCATATTTAATTGCAAATAAGCTGTGGAGCGAGAAAGAAGAAGAAAAAATTGTCCCACAATACAAAAAAGAGATAGACAGACAATTTATTGAAGCCGAAAATTACGGCGAATATGCTCTTGAAGACGTATTTAAGTTTATGTACACAGAAATGCCTCAAGACATAAAGAATCAAATGATGGAGCATGAGAAATTTTTAAAATGGAAGGAGGCAAGATCATGAAAAAAGTAATGAATATGGTAAACGCCATTAACAATGCTTTAGACATTAAAATGGCAGAAGACAAAAGTGTAATAGTATATGGCGAAGACGTAGGAGTAGAAGGAGGAGTATTTAGAGTAACCGAAGGGTTACAGAAAAAGCACGGAGTAGAACGTATTTTCGACTCTCCTCTAGCGGAATCCGGCCTTGCGGGTACTGCCGTAGGAATGGCAGCCGCAGGATTACGCCCTATAATAGAAATGCAATTTTCGGGTTTTTCTTATCCTGCTTTTAATCAGATTATTAGCCATGTTTCGCGTATGCATAACAGAAGTCGCGGAAAATACAAACAAGCAATAGTAATAAGAATGCCATACGGTGGCGGAATTAATGCACTCGAACACCACTCCGAAAGTGCCGAAGCTATCTGGGGACATATTCCGGGACTTAAGGTCGTAATCCCAAGTAATCCACACGATGCCAAAGGTCTGCTAATTTCAAGTATAGAATCTGAGGACCCTGTTATTTATATGGAACCCAAAAGAATATATCGTGCAATAAAACAAGAAGTAGAAGAAAGTAAATTTGCTGTACCTATTGGGAAAGCCAAGGTAATACATAAAGGTGAAGATATTACTTTAGTTGCTTACGGGGCAATGATACGTGAAGCCCAAAAAGCAGCAGCTTTAGCAAAAAAAGAAGGAATTTCGGTAGAAATTATCGACTTAAGAACGATATATCCTATTGATAGAGAAACAATTGCCGAAAGCATCAAGAAAACAGGAAGAATCATTACTGTAACCGAAGCTCCAAAAGCTTTTGGTGTTTCAGCAGAGATTTCGGCTATTGCAAACGAAGAAGCATTCTTATTTCTAGAAGCTCCACCAAAACGAGTTGCCGGATTCGACACAATTGTGCCACTTCCAAAAGGCGAGCATCACTATTTACAAACAGCAGAAAAAATTCTGTACGAAATAATAAGAACAGTTAAGTATTAACCTTATATTTGAAATAAGTTATGAGATATATATTTAAATTCCCCGATATTGGCGAAGGCCTCGACGAAGGTACCATAGTAGAATGGTATGTAAAAAAAGGAGAAAGTGTTGAAGTAGGTCAATCGCTTGTGAAAATGGAAACCGACAAGGTTGTAACAGATATTCCCTCGCCACGAGAAGGAACAATATCTGCAATGTATGGCAAAGAAGGCGAAACCATTAATGTAGGAGACGCTCTTGTAGAAATTGAAATTGAAGGCGTGGAAGGTAAACAAGCGGTAGAAGAATCTAAAAAAATAGAGCAAGAACAAGAAGCCGTTGAAGAAGAAGGCGCCGGCGTTGTTGGTACTTTAGAAGTTGCAGGCAATAATGCATATTTACCCGCCAGCGACGAAGGAATGGATGACCAATCTGAAGGAAAACCATCAAATAAACGCAAAGCTCTTGCTACGCCAGTTGCACGTGCACTTGCAAAAGAACTTGACATTGATATTAATCAGGTTAACGGAACAGGACCGGGCAGAAGAGTAATGAAAGACGACATACAAAAATTTAAACAACAAAATGCTTATAAAGCACCGCAACAAACAACGTCAGCAGAACAAACCGGCAATTTTATCGAAACTGAAAAATTAACTCAGATTCGCAAAACAATTGCAAAAAATATGGTGGAAAGCAAACACAATGCTGCCCACATGACTGTTTTCGACGATGCCGAAGTAAGTGAGCTTATTAGAGTAAGAAACAAGTTTAAAGAGCAATTCGCAGATGAAGATATTAAATTAAATTATTTACCTTTCATCCTTAAAGCTACGGCACTGGCACTTAAAAAACATAAGTCGCTAAATGCTCAGATGGATATGGATAAGGGAGTAATGATCTATAAAAAGTATTACAATATCGGTATTGCAGTAGATACCCCTGACGGACTTATTGTTCCTGTAATTAAAGATGTTGATAAGAAATCAATAAAACAATTAAGCTTAGAAACTGCCGAAATTGCTAAAAAAGCAAGAGAACGAACAATTAGTTTCGAAGATATGAAAGACGGTACTTTTACAATTACAAGCTATGGTTCAATAGGTGGCAAATACGCAGTACCTGTAATTAATTATCCACAAGCAGGTATATTGGGAATTGGTCGCATGAGCCAACAGCCCATAGTTAAAAATGGCGAAATAGCTGTGGGTAATACATTACCTCTTTCTCTTTCGGTTGACCATAGAATTGTTGACGGTGGCGATGTTACAAGATTTCTTAATGATATTATTAGTTATTTAAACGAGCCTGTAAGGCTAATAATGGACTAAAAAAATGGAAAAAATGAATTACGATGTTATAATAATTGGAGCCGGACCCGCAGGTTATGTAGCTGCAATAAGAGCCGGACAAGTAGGACTTAAAACTTTACTTATCGACAAAGATAAAGTTGGTGGTATGTGTATAAATTGGGGTTGTATCCCAAGCAAATCAATGATTGAATCTGCTAAGTTTTATTACCGACTTAACCAAGCCGAAGAGTTTGGAATTGATGGAATAAATCTAAGTAAAACATCGCTAAACTGGAAAAAGGCAATTGACCGTGCAAGAACTATATCAGCAAAAATGCACTCAGGAATTGAATTGCTTTTACACAAGCACGGAGTAGAAACAATTATTGGGAAAGCAATAATTACAGCAGAAAATACCATTTCAGTTAATAAAAGAAGCATTACAGGAAAAAATATAATAATTGCTACAGGATCTTACCCAATTGATTCTGACAGAAAAGGTATAAAAAGTCTTAAAGCTCTCTATGGGCTTAACGAACTTCCAGAAACAATAGCCATAGAAGGAAATGGTGCAGTGGCTGTTGAAACTGCTCAACTTGTCAATCTTGCAGGATCTAAAACATATCTTGTAAGTGATAGTGATGAACTTGTACCTGGAGTTGATAAATATATTAATGACTATCTGAAAAAACAATTAAAGCTACAAGGAATAAGCCTAATTAAAACCAACAAAGATATATCTGCAGATATTTGGATTAATGCAAATCAAAGAAGTGCTATTTTGCCCGAATCTAAAATTAAAATCGAAACCACAGAAAATGGTTTTATTAACACGAATATGAATCTGCAAACAAATATTCCCTCTATTTATGCCATTGGTGATGTTAACGGCAGAAGCAGTTACGCTCACGCAGGATCTGCACAAGGTCAATTTGTTATCAATAACATTAAAGGAGTAAAAGGAGGAATAGAATTAGGCTTATATCCTATCAATCTTTACACATTTCCGGAAATAGCACAAATTGGAGCTACCGAACAAGTTCTGCAAGAAGAAGATATTGATTATAAAATTAGTGAATTCCCACTTTCGATGAACGCTAAAGCTATGATATCGGGACAAACAGAGGGAGTTGTACGGATTTTAAGCGAACGGAAATATGGTGAAGTAATGGGAGTACAAATTATTGCAGAACATGCAACCGATATGATTGCCGAAGCTGCAGCTTTTATGGAAATGGAAGCAACCGTTTATGATGTAGCTAAAACAATACATGCACATCCAACAATTTCGGAAGTATTTATGGAAGCAGGTTACGATGCTTTTGATAAAGCTATTCATAAAATAAAATGATAGAAATTAAGCCATACAATTTACCTGATATTCGTTTATTAGATCTAGAGGGCTTAAATATTTACACTTGGATTCCTGATAAAAAATATATAGTATTGGGACAAAGAGACACTCCTGACCTTGCTCTTAATCAAGATGCGGTTATTAATGATGGTATCACTG
This sequence comes from Bacteroidales bacterium, assembly GCA_028702675.1. Lineage (GTDB taxonomy): Bacteria > Bacteroidota > Bacteroidia > Bacteroidales > ML635J-15 > JAQVOJ01. The sequence continues at coordinate 382 of JAQVOJ010000048.1, read as the reverse complement.
TTATGAAAAGACCTAGCGGAGGCCATACAGTTCTACTTAGTCCCAATACTATAGTTATTGCTATTAGCATTACACAACTCGACATTAAATATACAAAAAGGTTTTTCGAAGCTTGCAACTCGGCAATAATAAATGCACTTGAAGCGCAGGGGATTATCGGCATATCTAAAAAAGGAATATCTGACATTGCAGCCGGACAACGGAAAATATTGGGCAGCAGCATGTATAGACCTAAAAACCACACTTTTTATCATGCAGTACTTAATCTTAGCGAATCTGCTGAAATTATTGCAAAGTATTTAGCTCATCCCAAAACTGAACCTGATTACAGATTAGGTAGAAAACACAGTGAATTTATAATTTCATTGACTGAACTGGGATA
>JAQVOJ010000047.1 GCA_028702675.1 Bacteroidales bacterium | reverse complement strand
CCTCTTACCATTCCGAACAGAGAAGTTAAGCCCACCTGCGCCGATGGTACTGCATAGAGCGGAAGAGTAGGTCGCCGCCAATCTTTTAAAGAGGATGTCGTTAATTAAACACATCCTCTTTTTTTATGTTAATATTATTCCATTATTATTGGATATGAGTTTCCTCCAATAATTACAGATGCTTGATTGTCGCAGCCACCTGTATCATATCCGTAGTCTATAGTAATAGTATTTAAGCCTTCAATGTCAACATTTAATAAACCTTTTCGTACCCATTTGCAGCAAATCAATACGTCAAGTGCTTCTGCAGTAGTTAAAACATAATCAATATCATTAGAGCTAGTGCCTGACTGTTCCCCTTCTATTAAATAGACATCGTCGCAAGGTTCAAGTGGAGTAGATCGTCCTTCTGTCCATTCCCTGGTGGTAGATTGTTCGTAATAAATCTGCAGTCCTTCAGGAGTTGTAACTATACCATCTGTAACTTCAACAGAATAAACTAAATTATTATTATCGTTTTCTCCTAAGTTTATAATTTTTACATATCCATCTACTTTATGATTATTTTGGTAAAAATCATCATAAGTAATATCCATTTCGCAATACTCATTTTGATAAAAATCTGATATTTCAATATTTATAATTCCTTTGCGATATCTACCATCTATACAAAAATAATTTTCTTCGCCATAATCTAAAACTATGATTTTGGGCCATGAATCTAAATCAAATGGAGAAACAGTTACAATCGGATATGTGTTTTTTGAAGTTTTTTTACCACTTAATTGTTCATCAGCATCTTTAGCGGCATCATCTGCACTATTAAAACTATCACTAAATATTTTACTTGCCAGAGCATAGTCTGATAGAGCTGTTACAACTTCTTCTGATGTAGGTGGAGGCTCTTTATCAAAATCACAGGACGAGAATCCTATTAAGCTAAAAATTACCATTAGAATAATAAATGTTTTCATGATTATTATTTTTTACGGTTTAATATTAAATATGTATAAGGTGGGTTATTTTCTTTATGTGATTCTTTAAAAGTAGTTATCCAGTTGTTAAAATCAATCTTAGGGAAGAATACATCTGCATCATAGTTGCGGTGAACTTTTGTTAAATAAATTTTATCTGCAATATCTAAAAACTGTTTATAAATACTACCTCCTCCTATTATAAAGTTTTCTTCGTTAGGTTTACAGGCTTCAATAGCATTTTGGATGGAATCGACAACAATACATCCCTCAACGCAATCATTTTTAATATCAGAAATAACAATGTTTCTACGATTTGGCAAAGGACCATTTGGTAATGATTCAAATGTTTTTTTACCCATAATTATGGTATTGCCTGTTGTAATTTTTTTGAATCTTTTTAAATCTTCCGGAATATACCACAAAAGATCGTTGTTTGCCCCAATGGCATAATTTTCGGCAACTGCGACAATAATTGAAAAACTCATTTTATTATATTTTAGACTGACACTTTTCCTTTTATATGTGGGTGAGGATTATAATTTTTAAGTTCAAAATCCTCATATTTAAAATCAAACAGACTCTTAATTTCAGGATTTATCCACATATGTGGAAGTGGTTTAGGTTCCCTAGTTAGTTGAAGTTTAACTTGTTCAATATGATTGTTATAGATATGTGCATCTCCGAAAGTATGAATAAATTCTCCTGGTTTATATCCGCAAATTTGAGCAAGCATTAATGTTAGCAACGAGTAAGATGCAATATTGAAAGGTACACCAAGAAATAGATCGGCGCTTCGCTGATACAATTGGCAACTTAATGTATTGTTCGCTACATAAAACTGAAATAATACATGGCAAGGGGGTAAAGCCATATAGTCAATATCTGCAACATTCCATGCACTTACAATATGCCTGCGACTATCAGGATTGTTTTGTAATGAATTAATCACATTATTTATTTGGTCGATACTTTTTCCGTTAGTGCTAGGCCACGATCTCCATTGATAGCCATAAATATGTCCTAAGTCTCCGTTTTCGTCAGCCCATTCGTCCCATATTTTTACATTATTATCATGTAAGTATTTTATATTAGTGTCTCCTTTAAGAAACCACAGAAGTTCGTGAATTATTGATCTAAGATGAATTTTTTTTGTTGTTAATGCTGGAAATCCATCATTAAGATTAAATCGCATTTGATAGCCGAAAGTGCTGATAGTTCCTGTTCCCGTTCTATCGGTTTTTGCTACACCATTGTTTAATACATGTGAAAGTAAATCTAAATATTGCTTCATAATTAAAATAAATAAGCTTTACCCAAATTTATAATAATTAAGTGAGAATACTAACTAATATTTAAATAAAGTTATTAAAACTTTTACATAACACCGTCGTCATCAATTTCAAAATCTTGACCATTTTCTCTCTCTTTTTTGCTTTTGAAATCATTTAATCGATATGTAACTGTTATATCAAAGGTTGGTGATTTTCTGTTGAATGAGAAATAAGAATAAAATTCAGGAGTATCATACGCATATTCAAAATGCATTGTATCGAAAATATCACGGAGATTTAAAGTTACAGAAAGATTATTATCGAAGAAATCTTGTCGCAAGGCAACATTAATCATCCCGCTACCTTCTCTATTTCCTTGAGATGTAATAGAAGGTCCAAAATAAAATCCGGAAACTTGAATCATTGAATTGGTTTTTTTGATTCTAAATGTTTGATTCATTCTTCCGCCCCAGCTAAGAGTATTATTACCAACGATACCGTTTTCGGGATTATTAAAAATCTCATAATAATAGAAATTTCCACTAAGGTTAAAATTCCACCATTTTGTAAGACTAATATTTGTCATCATTTCAGCACCAATTGATCTGTCTTCGCCAATGTTTTTATGTGTGCTTATCATTACTTCAGGATTATCAGGGCTAATCGACCTAAATCTTTCTATTTTATTGTTTGTGTGTCTGTAATAAACTTCTAATGAGACAAAATTACTCTCAAATGATTTTTGGATATTTACCTCTGCTGCATGTGTGTCTTCTGGTTTCAACAATGGATTACCTTGTCGTATGTTATAAGGGTCTGATACTTCTACCATAGGATTAAGTTGGTGTCCTCTGGGTCGGTTGATTCTACGGCTATAGCTTGCCATAATTTGCATATCCCAAGGAAGTTTATACGATGTATGAATGGTTGGAAAAAAATCTATAAAACTAAAACTTGTATCTTGATTATCTAATTGTGTAAGTTCTATTGATCGAAATGTGTATTCGGAGCGTAAGCCAAGCATATAGCCAAATCTACCGGCAATATTTGAAAACGTAAGGTACCCTGATTGAATATTCCTATCAAAGGTGTAATCAGTGTTTACCTGATCTGATATTGTAATAAAGTTATGATTATTTGTGCTTACTCTATGCCTTATTTGATATCCTGCTTCTAACTTTCCCTCTGCAAATAGAGGTAATGTATAATCAAGTTTACCTCTGAACTGAGAAACATTAGATTCTTCTAATGTGCGTGTACTGTCGGAATTAACTATGTCAATATAATTTGGTGTTGAGTAACCTGTTTCAACATATTTGTTAACTTCTTGTCTTGCTCTGTTAGAATAGTAAGCGTATGCTTGTAGTTCATGTCCTTGTCTCATAAATTTATGAGTATAGTTTAGGTCAGTTGTCCAATAATCGCTAGAAATATCAAAGATATTATCGCTTATATAATAGTAATAATCGGTTTCTATTCCATCTCTAAGCCAGTATTTTATAGCTTCTTCAACTCCACTTCTTCCGAATCCGTGATTTCCATATTGAGCTGAGAAAGAAAGGATATCCTTGTCAGTTAGATAATAGTCAAATCCTCCTTTAATTTCGCCTCCTTTGCGTGTACGCTGTCTGCTGTTATCTTGTTCGAGAACCAATGTGTCTGAACCATAAGTCATTTGCTCAAATAAACTATTTCCTTGTCCTATACTATTTCTGATATTTCCACCAACAAAAAAATTGATTTTTTCTCTTCTAACATTTACCAATGCTTCACCAGTATATGAATTAAAAGAACCATACGATGCCGAAAACTGACCATTTATTCCTACTCTTTTTTGCTTTTTGAGTATAATATTAATAATTCCTCCAACACCATCAGGGTCATATTTTGCCGATGGATTTGTAATAATTTCAATATTTTCGATAGAGCTTGCAGGAATTTGTTGTAAGGCATCGCTACCATCAAGGGGGCTTGGTCTGCCGTCTATAAGAACTAGGAAATTACTACTCCCTCTTATGCTAACTTCACCATCAACATCAGTTTGTACCGAAGGGACATTTTCGAGCACATCTACTGCACTACCACCAACAGCATTCAAATCTTTATCAACGGTAATTACTTTTCTGTCTAATTTATATTCTACACGAGAGCGTTCTGCTTCTATTTCAACTTCACCTAAAAGTTCTAATGCGGGTTGGATTTTTATTTTTCCTAAATTAATATTTAAATGTTGATTATTTATTTGTATTGATTCTACTCGATTTTTATTATAACCAATAAAATCAATATCAATATAATATTGTCCGAAAGGAATATTTTCGATATTGAAATAACCTTTTGCGTTTGTAATTCCACCTGTTACCAAACTAGAATCTTGTTTAGAATACAAAACTACATTGGCATATTCTACGGTATTATTGCTTATCTCATCTATAACAAATCCGGAGATATTTCCTACGCCTTTAGGTTCGTCTTGAGCAAACAAATTAATAGATAAGAATAGTAACAGAATTATTTTAAAATAATACTTCATAAAAAATTAACTAATGTAATAAGTGAATTTGACAATAAAAGTCTTAAATAGTTTAACCGAGAAAAAGGTAATTTGTTCGTATATAGTTTATTTTTCAATAAGAATGATAATCTCATTATTTGCACATTCTACTACTCCGGATTCTATTTCAAACTTAGTTTCTGAATTATTGTTTTCAATAATTCTAATAAAACCTTTTACAAGGCTTGATACAATAGGAGCGTGGTTTATCAACATTTGAAATCTACCTTTTTCGCCTGGAACTTCAACGAGATTTGCATTTCCTTCAAATATTTTTTTATCCGGTGATAATATTGATACTTTAAGCATAATTAGTCATTTTGAGCTAATAATTTTTCTCCTTTTTCTATAGCTTCTTCAATAGTGCCTACTAAATTAAAAGCTGACTCGGGATATTTGTCAACTTTTCCGTCAAGTATCATATTGAAGCCTTTAATAGTATCTTCGATTTTAACAAAAACGCCGGGAATATTTGTAAAAGCTTCTGCCACATGGAATGGTTGTGATAAGAATCTTTGCACTCGTCTTGCTCGGTGTACAATAAGTTTATCTTCGTCACTAAGTTCGTCCATACCAAGTATTGCTATAATATCTTGCAGTTCGGCATATCTCTGTAAAATTTGTATTACTCTTTGCGTAGTGTCGTAATGCTCTTGACCTACAACACTGGGTTCCAATATTCTGGAAGTTGAGTCGAGTGGATCAACAGCCGGATAAATACCCAAGCCTGCAATTTTACGACTTAAAACAGTTGTGGCGTCTAAGTGAGCAAAAGTTGTAGCAGGAGCGGGGTCTGTAAGGTCGTCGGCAGGAACATAGACCGCTTGTACTGAAGTAATCGATCCTTTATTTGTTGAGGTAATTCGTTCTTGCATTTCACCCATTTCGGTAGCAAGAGTAGGTTGATATCCTACAGCAGATGGCATACGTCCTAATAATGCAGATACTTCTGAACCTGCTTGTGTAAAACGGAAAATGTTGTCAACAAAGAACAATATGTCGTTGCCACTATCTTCGTTTTCGCCTTCTCCATCTCTAAAGCTCTCGGCTATAGTTAATCCCGAAAGAGCAACTCTGGCACGTGCTCCGGGAGGTTCGTTCATTTGTCCGAATACCATGCTTAATTGCGATTCTTTTAATAAATCTTTATCTACTTTGCTTAAATCCCATCCGCCTTCTTCAATAGATTTCTTAAATTCTTCGCCATATTTAACAATATTTGTTTCAATCATTTCACGAAGCAAATCGTTTCCTTCTCTTGTACGTTCGCCTACTCCGGCAAATACAGAAAGTCCTTCGTAACCGATAGCAATATTGTTAATTAATTCTTGTATTAATACGGTTTTACCAACACCGGCACCGCCAAATAAACCGATTTTACCACCTTTAGCGTATGGTTCTATAAGGTCAATTACTTTTATTCCTGTATATAAAACTTCGGAAGATGTTTTTAAATTTTTAAATTTAGGAGGTTCTCTGTGGATTGGGGCACCACCGGTTTTATCTATGGGTTCCATTCCGTCAATAGTATCGCCCACTACGTTCATTAAACGACCTTTAACGGCAGATCCTATTGGCATTCTGATTGAATCTCCTGTAGAAATTGCTTCCATTCCCCTGTACAAGCCGTCGGTACTATCCATCGCAATTGTTCTTACAGTATGTTCTCCAATATGTTGCTGACATTCAACTATTAAAAGAGTGCCGTCATTTCGTTTTATCTCTAATGAGTCGTGGATGTTTGGTAGTTCTTTGCCTGATTTCTCAAAGCTTATGTCAACTACCGGTCCTATAACTTGTACAATTTCTCCTGTAATTTTATTCATATTCTAATGATTTTTTCCGAACAAAAATATAAACTTAAATTTAAGATAGCAATATAATGATTATGTTTTAAATAAACATTATAATTTTGTCAAGAATTGTTTAATAGCATAAAACTTTGTTAAAACAAAAGTACATAGGTTTTTATTTGATTACTTTTTCGGCTGTAGTGTTGTTGGTGTTACCTTGGCTTATAAGTGATGGGATGTTTATGGACGGGCAGCAATATGCTTGTGTTGCAATGAACATGGCTGCAGGAAAGGGAAACTTTTGGTTCCCTGTATTTACTGAAATTGGAGTTGGAGGTTATTCAACATTTCACGAACAGGCACCTTTAATGTTTGGATTACAATCGTTATTTTTTAAAGTTTTAGGAAATGGATTTCTTACAGAAAGAATATATGGGTTTTGTATGCTTATAGTAACAATACTTTTGATGTTCAGAATTTCTAAGCTACTCATAAAATTAAAACTGATTGATAAGTTTTACGCATTTTTACCTGTTTTATTATGGATAATTGTTCCTGTAGTTCACTGGTCTTTTGCTAATAATGTGGTTGAAATTACTATGGGAGTTTTTATTTTATTATCATTTATTTTTATTCTGAAGGGTACTGTTGAGAAATCACGTAAGTATTTATGGTTAATATTAGCAGGAATAAATATTTTTCTAGCTAGCTTTACAAAAGGATTACCCGGAATATTTGTAATTACCGTCCCATTTTTGTTCTGGTTTGTTTTTAAAAACGAATCGTTTACCAAAATGCTGATCAAAACTCTTGTCCCGATATTTGTTTTGGTTTTGTGTTATGTGGTAATATTATTATTCCCGGAAGCTAGAGAAAGTATGCATATACATTGGGTTACAAGAGTTTTTGATAGAATAAAATCTGACCCTGTAGTAAACTATCGAGCTGCTGTATTTATTAGTTTAATTACCGAATTATTACCCTTATATTTACCCGTGTTATTTGTTTTAGTTATGTTTTTCTTAAAAAGGAAATTAACTGTCTTAAAAAAATATTCAAAACTATCTTTATTCTTTCTTTTAGTGGGCTTTAGTGGCTCTTTACCGTTAATGCTTACATTAGTACAGAGAAATTTTTATTACTTGGGAGCAATTCCATTTTTTGCCTTTTCAGCTGCAATTGTTATAAATCCTGTAATTAAGAGTTTTATCGAATCAAATATATTTAATAAAATGCAAAAATATTTTAATGTAATTACTCTATGTGTATTTTTAGCAAGTATTGTATTCTCATTATCATTTTATAAAAAAGCATTGCGTGATAAAGATATTTTAGAAGATGTGTACACTATTGGAGATTTGGTTGGCAAAGATTCAAAAATTAGAACATCAGGAGATATTTTGTTTAACGATTGGTCGTTTCGTTGTTATTTATTACGTTATTATAATATAGAGCTAGTTAATTATCCACCTACTGATTATCATTTGTACAATAAAAGTGATTCAATAACATTAAGTTCTCTCCACGTTATTGAATGTGATCTGAATAATTACACTATTTATTTAGATAATTAGTGATTTCTATTTCTGATATAATCTACAAACTGATATAAGCTTTCTTTGCTATTAGAATTTATTGATATATCGTTAATGTCTGTAATTGCAAGTTCAAGGTAATTGTTTATTTGATTTAAAGTCTCATCTTTTACATTGAGATTATTATAGATATCGATAAAAGTTTTAATCTTTTCATTAGGATCAGGATTCTTTATTGAGAGTCGAGATATAAGTTCTTCATGTTGTTGCTTATTAGCAGATTGGAGTGCATTTATTAGTAAAAATGTTTTTTTATTAGAAATAATATCACCTCCAATTTGTTTCCCGAATTTGTTTTTTTCACCGTAAGTATCTAATAAATCATCCTGCAACTGAAATGCTAATCCGATATTATAGCCTGCATCGTAAATAAGTTGTGAATCTTTTGCATTTGCTCCTCCAATTATTGCTCCTATTTTTAAACTGCATGCAATAAATACTGCTGTTTTTAAGCTTATCATATAGATATAGTCTTTAATCGTAACATTAATGTTATTCTCAAAATCCATATCTAATTGTTGACCCTCACATATTTTTAGTGCAGTGTCATTAAATACTTCTAAACATTGATTTAACTGTACAGGAGTTTGAGCAATATATTTATACGCAATTATCGACATTGCATCGCCACTTAAAAGAGCAATATTGGAATCCCATTTTTTATGAACTGTTGTTTTATTGCGTCTTACGGGAGCATCATCCATAATATCGTCGTGAAGCAAGGTAAAATTATGAAATATTTCAAGTGCTAATGCAGGTTTTATTGCTTGTTGATAATCACCGGAAAACATTTCGCAAGCCATTAGGCATAATGCAGAGCGCAATCGTTTTCCTCCAATTTTTAAAACATATTTAATCGGAGCATAAAGATTCTCCGGACTATTACCGATAAGTTCTTCGTTTAAGTTTTTATTTATTAGTTCTTGATATTTTTTAATGCTGTCCATTCCCATTAAACTTATTCTCGAATAATCCTTCTTGTAATATATTCTTTATTCCGTTTTCAAGTGTAAGTAAATTCCGGTTTAATATTTTTCTCATCATATTATTATCAGGCAAACGGCGTGTCATATCTCCTTCTTTTAATGGGTCGATATGAATTATTTTTGATTTAGAGTCTGTTATTTGAATTATTGTGTTAGCGAGTTGTAAAATTGATGTTTCATTGTTTTGTCCTATATTAATTACATCATTAATGTGCATATCGTTTTCGGCAATTTTTACACAAGCTTCAATATTATCATCTATATAGCAGAATGTCCTTGTTTGATTACCATCTCCGTATATTGTAATATCTTCGTTTTTTAATGCTGCATTAATAAACTTTGAAATAACGAAGTCTTTGCTCTGTTTTGGCCCGTAGGTGTTAAAAAACCTGAAAATTGTGAAATCTAATCCAAATTCTTTGTGATAAGAACGAAGATATGCTTCTCCCAAATTTTTTACTATAGCGTATGGTAATCTGCTGTTTAGAGGTGTAGTATAAACATTTTGAGGGAATTCAACAGGTTCTCCGTAAACTTCTGATGATGATGCATAAAAAACTCGTTTTACACTGGCATTTTTTGCAATACGTAATATGTTTTCAATGCCTTTTATATCTCTAAGTACTTTAACCGGATGTAATTGTGTGCGTTGAACGCCAACCACAGCAGCATAATGAAAAACATAATTAAACTGATATGAAAGCATTACTTCTACAATGTCTTTGTAGTCGTTAACATCGCATTTTATGAATCTTAAATTATCGAATCCTTCCGGTAGTTTTTCTATCATACCGGTACTTAAATCATCAACTACTACTACTAAATTGTGTTCGTCTTGTGCTAATTTTTCTGCAAGTGCACTTCCTATAAAACCTGCACCACCTGTTACTAGTATTTTCCGTTTAAATGAATGTCGTGAAATTTGAGTTATCATAAGTCTGATAATTAAAATGCAAAAAAAAATCGCTTTAAAGGTAATAATTATGCCGTATAATAAACAAATTTGAGATAAATATTTCACAGTAGGGGCATATACCGAAATTTTGTGGTGGTTTTGTAGTTTAGTTGTCAATAGCTTACTTGCTATATTATTTCTTGATTATATTTCTTATGAGATTTATATTTTGGGGCTGGATTTATTCTTTATGATGATTTTGTGGTTCTTTTCCAATATCGTTATTTCAAAGTAGCATATAAATTGTCTTTATATAAAAGAGATTTATTTTATGTAGCCCCCTTGTAAGTATGTGTAGTCTTGTATAAAAAGTTGTTATTTATAGATAATTATAAATAAGTTAAGCTTTATTGATAATAGAAAACTAAATCTAAAGATTATTACTAAATCTTGAACTAAATAAAAGAGTTTGGTTACTAAAACATTTCGTAAGCTTATATTTCAAGATTTAAGGTATTCATTTATGTTTTATCACAATCAAGTGTGCTATTAATTTTTAAATAGCTGTCAACTAGTTTTTTAAGCACATTAATTAGGTTTTGGCTTTCTTGTAAAATATTTAGTATTAAAATACTTGTTTTAGTACTGTCTTTTTTAGCTCTAATTCTTTTAATTTGTGTATTACGTAGTTCTGATATTTGTTGATTAAAATCATCAATATTGCTATTAAGAGCATCTTGGCTTAGGTTACCATTATAGCATTCCATTACTTGGTCGAAGAGATTATCTATTAACTTTTGTAAAACTTTAATATCTTTAACTTGTGGCTTTGACAGTTCTTTATGATTATTATCAACATGTTCGTAAATGGGTGTGGAGATATAATTAAGACAATCAACAGTTTCTCTTAAATAGTCAACAGTTTGGACATAATAAATTCCTGCTTGTTCAAAGTTTATCCCTTTCCTACTCAATGTCGGATACATCTCGTATTTGTAATTGATAGAGTTTTTTGTAAGTTTCTTTGTTCTTTTCTTACATTTTTTTAGCTTTTTTAGTTTAAAGTTAGTAATACCTTTAAGGCTACTTAAGCAAATATCTTTAATATCAAGTAGATATAAGTTTAACTTGTTGTGTAATTCTTGTTTAAAGTTAAGATTTTCGGTATAATTTTGAGCAGATTCTTCTTTCTCTTTTTTATTGTGTAATTTAGATGAGCGATAAATAATAAAAGCAGCAATAAGCACTAAAATCAACATTGATATTATTCCGCCAAAATTAATTATGGTAAGCACGATTGCGGCAACTGTAAATGCAACAAATGCTGTAATAAACCATCCTCCAATTACTGAGATTACTCCTGTAATTCTATAAACAGCACTTTCTCTGCCCCATGCTTTATCTGCAAGTGAAGTACCCATTGCAACCATAAACGTAACGTATGTGGTTGATAGTGGGAGTTTTAGGGATGTTCCAATAGCTATGAGGATACTAGCAACCACAAGATTTATTGAGGCTCTGAGCATATCAAATGCCGGTCTTTCGGCTAATGGAATATCCTCGAACTGATTTGAATTATCAAATTGTTTCTTAATATATTTTTTTGCTTTTCTTGGTAAAAAATGCGATGTTGCTTGACCTACTTTTATACCTGTTCTTACTATTTGTCTTGCTAATAAGCTGCTCCCAAATCTTTCGACACCTTCGTTTTGGCGGCTTAAATCAACGGATGTTTTTATTACCGATCTGGCTTTTTTCGACATCCATAATGTTACACCCATAATTAGTCCGGCTAATAAAAGAAAAACAAATTTAGTTTTTACAGGTCCGGCTAGTAGTTCCATAGATAATGCAGATGGGTTGTTTGCTCCCGATTCAATAAATATATTATACGAAGATAATCCTGCTAGAGGAACGCCAATAAAGTTAACCAAATCGTTGCTTGCAAATGCCATGGCTAAAGCCATTGTGCCGAATAATACTATTACACGTAAAATGTTAGTTTTAAACAAAAGAAATAGTCCCTGTAAGAATATCGCCCAAAAAGCAAAACTTACAAATAGAATTAGCAAAGTATTATTGTGTATCCATGTTTCAACTTCTTCAGTCATAAATGGAGCATGCTTAATGCCTTTAATTAGCATGAAATATGTTATAGAGGTTATTGCAATTCCACCAAGTATTGCACCGTAATATTTCATTTTTTTATCAAGCTTAAACGAAAATAGTAGTCTTGCTAACCATTGAATAATAGCCCCTGAAGTAAATGCAATTACTACCGATATGAGTATCCCAAATATTATTGCAAGTGCTTTAGATGAATTGATATATTCTGCAAAGTTTAAAGCATCTGCTTGAGTGGCAATTTTTATTATTGCCATAGCTACTGCTGCACCGAGTAACTCAAATACAATCGATACTGTGGTTGAAGTAGGAAATCCCATTGTATTAAAGGTATCTAATAGTAATATATCGGTAAGCATTACTGCAAAAAACATCAGCATTATTTCATTAAAATAAAAATACTGTGGATTAAATATCCCTTTTCGGGCAACTTCCATCATCCCGCCTGAAAAAATGGCACCTATTACAATCCCAATTGCTGTTAGAACCATTAGTAAGGTAAATTTACCGGCACGAGAACCAATTGCCGAGTTTAAAAAATTTACAGCATCATTACTTACGCCTACTACTAAGTCTGTGATTGCCAGAGCAAAAAGAATGATTACGATGATTAAATATATGTCCATATTAATTTATATTTTGTGTCGTAAAACTAATTTTTATGTAATTACTGTATATTAACTTTATGTTAATTTTTATTTTAAATTTTAGTCTTGTTTACAATTTCTTAATCTAAAACATTCGTATTCAATTATTAGAATAATTATAATTGTGAGTTAAAATTTTAAGCTTTTATATATGCCCTATGTAATAATTCAACATATACTGCTAATTGTTGGATCAATAGTTTTGTTCTTGTTTGGAATGAAACTAATGAGCGAGGCTTTGCAGAAAGTTTCTGGATTGTGGCTAAGAAATATTATTAATAGAATTACTACAAACAGATTTTCGGGATTGTTTTCGGGGTTTATACTTACATCAATAATTCAATCTTCGTCTGCAACTACTGTTTTAGTTGTAGGCTTTGTACATGCAGGATTGCTTAATCTTGCTCAAAGTATTAGTGTAATACTTGGGGCTAATATAGGCACAACCATTACTGCTTGGATGATAAGTCTAATTGGCTTTAAATTTAATATTTCAATTATTGCACTCCCTTTACTAACCGTGTTTTTCCCGTTGATTTTCTCTAAAAACTCAAATAAGAGATCATGGGGAGAAGTAATTGTTGGATTTGCAATATTGTTTATTGGACTTGGCTTTTTGAAACAGTATTTGCCCGATATCAATAGAGATTTAAATTTAATCGAGTTTATCAATAATTATTCCCAATACGGATATTATTCTATTCTGATTTTTACAGGAATTGGTATTTTACTTACTATTATAGTACAGTCGTCTAGTGCTACTATTGCTCTTACATTTGTTATGTGTAGCAACGGGTGGATTAGTTTTGAACTAGCTGCCGCCATGATTTTAGGTGAAAATATTGGTACTACAGTAACTGCTAATATTGCAGCTATTGTGGCTAACAAACAAGCAAAAAGAGCTGCTTTATCCCATTTTTTAGTAAATTTTGTTGGAGTAGTTCTTGCGTTGTGTGTTTTTAAACCATTTTTAAATTTAATAGAGATAATAGTCTTGAAGTTGGGAATAGTTTCTACTAAATACAATTATTCATCAATCCCAATTACATTGTCTTTGTTTCATACCCTGTTTAATCTTATGTTAGCATTGGTATTTGTTAATTTTATTCCTTTAATCGAAAAAGTAACAAAAGTTTTTATTAAAGGTACAAAATCTGATATTGACGATAATAAACTTAAATTATTTCAAACTGGTATGTTGTCAACCTCAGAATTAACCCTAGTAAAAGTAAGGAAAGAGTTGTACTTATATGCACAAATTGCAGGAGATATGTTTAAACAATTACATAAGTTACTATATATTAATGATGAACATAAATTTAAAAAGGAATATAATGAGATTAAGTTTACTGAGGAGAGAATGGACATACTTGAGAGGTATATAGCAGATTATTTGACAAAAATCGGTGAAAGAGATTTAAGTATATTGGCAAGCAAAGAAGTTAGAGCATATTTAAAAATCTCCGACAATATAGAAAGTATTGCTGATGCTTGTTATAATATTAGTAAAGCATTAAGACGTAAACAGAAAAAGAAAATATGGTTTACACCTCAGCAACGACAAAAAATTGATGACTTATTTACCATGGTAGATAAAGTATTAGAATTAATGATTAAGCAATTAGAAACACTAAACTTTGGAGATAATAAAACTGAGATAGCTTATATAGAAATGCATATTAACAAGTTTAGTAATACTGCTTCATGTTTAATTAAAGATGTTACTAATAAAATAAAATCTAAAGATTACACTTACCAATCGGGGGTTGTTTTTACTGATATTGTAGCATTAAGCGAAACTTTATGTTCTCATGTGCTTAATATTTCGCAGGCATTACAGTTTAGTACTCCTGAAGAATAAAGAAAATATTTATTCCCGAATTGTTTTATAGTTCTTTAATATTAAATATTTCTTTTCTGTCCATATCTAACCAATATTGAAATGATATTTCACGTAACTCAGTCCAATAAAGCTCTGAATCTAATCCATATTTATTGACCAGTTTTTCTATGTCGTTTTCGATTTTTGAATACCACTCTTCTTTAAGTTCAAAATATATTGATCTACCATTATAAGTTATTGTAGCTGCAGGTTTCGCTATATCATTTGTGTCAACACTTATGTTTCCGTATCCTAATGTTGCTCCTGTGCCAAATTGTAACCCATCGTTAAGGCAACTTAGCGGTGGCATAAAGCCGGCATAACTAATTACATTAATTTCATCTAATCCAACATGAAAGTATTCCATTGCTCTCATGCCAAGTTTTGCTCCCACAATTGAGTATGTGCCAAGATGTGAATGAAATTCCGAAGTTAAAGCTACAATCTTAAATTCGGGGTACCCAAATTTTTTTACAATTGTATCAGTCCAATTACGCGAGTCGGAGACTAACCACTGACCCTCTGTGGGTATCTCGTTATAAATTACACCTCCCAATGATTTGTCGATATTTAATATAGCCGAAATTTGCACTTCAGGTATAAATCTTATTGACGGTTCAAGCAGTGGTAGTCCATTTTCGCTATAAGATTCTTTAAACATTATCGGATTCAATAAATATAGAACGCTTAACTCATCCCAAACCTCAAATCGATGATTTTTCATGCCATCATGAAATTCGTACCAGATATTTGCATAAGCATTGTCTAATTGTTTTATATCATCGTTAAAAGTTTTGGTATAACTAATTTTTTCGGCAGAGTATATCAACTTTAGGGGTGCATTCACTGAAATCAAGTAATCAAAAGATTCGGGATCGGATTGATAATTATAACTTTCAGAAATATTACGAGTGTTGTTGTACCATATAATTAAACCAATTTTATCTAAGGCTTCAGGATGCTTTTCAATCAGTTGCTTAATATTGGTCAGGGGACCTAAGGCTACAATTACAGTGGCTTTTCGCTCGTTAGATATTACTCGATACATTGTTTCTGTTGCCGATTGATTTATAGGTTTACTTTCTGAAAATAGCTTATGCCAATGAGGAAACACAAATTCACGATATTTGGTAGTTGTTGTTTTATTAGGATTTTTCAATCCGCTTGCTATTAATATCCCATCATGTCCAAGATACTCCATTAAACTCTTAACAAAAGAAGAAGTTTCATCTGGATTTAAAACTCCATCAACGCTAGTAATTGCATTGATATTAAATTCTGCCGATGCTGCAAAAAGACTTAGAGCTCTAAAATCGTCTTGGCCACCGTCTGTATCAATTATTAAGTTGTAAATTGCTCTTTTATGTGCTTCTAAATTTAGTGGAGTTAGTATTAAAAATATAATAAGTATGTTAATTATTATTTTCATCTGTTGTATTTTTGCATAAAATTACAAAGTATTATAATGCAAATAAAACATTTTTTAATTAGTTCGTTGCTTATTGCAGTTTATGCATTTGCAAATTCACAAGATTTACTAACACCTTACGAAGAGTCCGGTAAAACAGAAACAATGACTTATCAGCAAATTTTAGAGTGGAGTCATAAACTAGATGTGTTATCAGAGAAGGTTTATTACCTTAGCATAGGGCAAAGTGGAAACGGATACGAAATTCCTATGTTGATTGCAGATAAGGACGGATTTAAGTCAGTTTCAGAAGTTAAAACTGCTAATAAAGTTATTTTGATGATAGAAGCAGGTATTCATGCCGGAGAGCCCGATGGAACTGATGCAGGATTTTTATTGTTCCGTGATTTTGTTGAAGATAAAATTGAAATACCTGATAATATTACAATTTTGTTTTTACCGACTATTAATCCTGATGGTTGTATCAGACGAAGTAAATACAATAGAATAAATCAAAATGGTCCTAAAGAAATGGGCTGGCGAACTACTGCCGATTATATTAATATGAACAGAGATTTTCTAAAAGCAGAATCAATTGAAATTCGAGCTTTTTTAAAAACTTTTAACGAATGGTTGCCCGATTTCTTTATTGATTGCCATACCACCGATGGTGCAGATTATCAGTATGTGGTAACTTATGATCTTACTTGCTTGGGTAATATGGGCGAGGAACATAATCTATGGCAAAAAGAAAAATATTTGAAACCTATAAAAAGTAAAATGGATAACGATGGGTTTCCAATTTTTCGATATGTTAATTTCAATAAATGGCACGATCCGCGTAGTGGACTTCGTAACTGGATTGCTTCTCCAATTTTGAGCGAAGGATATAGTGCTGTACAAAATCGCCCAGGATTACTTATCGAGACACATATGTTAAAACCATATCATTTAAGGGTAGAAGGTACTTATAAAATAATTTATCATACAATGCTGATACTTAGTGAAGAATCAAAAAATATATCAAGAATTAATGCTGAAGCAGACATTTACGCTGCTTCAGAAGACTTTAAGTCTAAGCCTTTCCCTCTTAATTTTGAGTCAACAGGAGATAGCACTATGGTAATTTTTAAAGGTGTAGAATATGATATAGATACCAGCAAATTAACCGGCGGATTAATATTTAATTATTCTGATATTCCTGTAGATTTTGAACTTGCCTATTTTGATAAACTTGAACCTACTGATTTTGTTAATTTACCCGATGCTTACATTTTTGAGCCTGTATGGAGAGATATTATTGAATTGTTGGATTGTCATGATATTAGATATTATAAAACCAAAGTTATGCATAATGTTAATCTTGAAGCATATAGGTTTTACAATGAGGTTTTTTCTGATTCTCCATACGAGGGTAGGCAAAGACTTATAAGTTTCGAGATTCGAACAGATACTGTAACCAGAAATCTGCCATCAGGGAGTATTATTGTTCCTATTAACCAGCGTTCGGCAAGGCTTATAGCTCATATGTTTGAACCATTATCATCTGCTTCATTGCTAAAGTGGGGTTTCTTTAATAGAATATTCGAACAAAAAGAATACTCAGAATCGTATGTTATGGAACCAATGGCTTTAGAAATGCTCGAAAGTAACGAAGATCTTAGTACAGAGTATGAATTATTTCTTGAAAAGAACCCCCAAGTTTTAAATAATCAGTGGGTTCTATTAAATTGGTTTTATCAGAAAACTGATTATTGGGATAAATTAAAAAATGTTTATCCGGTGTATAAGTTTAGTGGCAATTATCTTGAGTTAACAAAATAATTCTTTTTTACTTTCAGGAATAAAATACAAATCAGAATTAATCCCATCTACTAATTCAGGTCTTAATAGTTGTAACTTGTCTATATCTAAGATACAAACAGAATAACCATACGATTGTAGTAAATTAATAACCTTGTGTCTGTTTTGTTTGCCGCTCAGTTCTGCCTGAATAATTGGAAGTGTTCGTTTAATGGTTTTGTGCATATTATCAAAAACAATTGATTCGTATCCTTCTACATCAATTTTAAGGAAGTTGATATTTGGTATGTTTTCAAATAACTCATCAGGAATTCTCATTTCAACCTCATGAGCGGCTACAATATTATCGGCTATTTTATCAATTATTTTTGTCATGCCATGATGAACTACACCATTTATGCTTGGTGTTCCCATTGTAACTTTTACATTTTCTTCTCCCAAAGCATACGGAAATAAAGTGTATTGAGCTTTTTTACTTTTAGGTATTCGTTTTTGCCAAATTCTCCTGAACATTTCTACAGGTTCTACAGCATATAGTTTGCCTGAATTGCCCATATGTTTTAGCATAAAAAAAGAATAGTAACCAACATTTGCTCCTATATCAATGCAAGTATCGCAGGGTTTTATAAGATTTTTTAGGAAAAAAAGTTCGGGATATTTATTTTTGAGCAGTCCAAGTTTAACCATCTGCAAATAAAGATAGCTAACAAAATTTACATAATTACCGGTGCCCAATATTTTATATAGAATTATTCTTATAAATTTCATTATGGGTGTTTTTTATAATTCCTCATAGTCAACATATTCGCCATCGTCCAGCTCCTTACCTTTAGAGTCTTTATTTTTGTCTTTAGGGACTTTATCAATATGCACTTCACCTTCTTTTTTATTAGCTTCGTTTCTGTAATATCTACCTTGTGATTGTTCGTGGTTTTTTTCCATTTTACGAACCCATCTGCGTAGTAACCAAGGAATTATATACCTAAACAGCAAATGTGCTACTATATAAAAGCCGACAAAAAATAATATTATTCTAAAAAGAAAAACCATAATGATTTATTATTTTGGCAAATATAGCATAAATAGTATTTCTTACAGAATTAATAGAGGAATGAAAACACAAGCAAACCCAACTACAAAGCCTATGTATATTTGTAAAGGGTTATGATTGCCGGTTATCATTCTTGCAGTACCTGTTATTCCTGAAATCAGTATTACAATAGAAAAGTATAAATCAAGATTTAGATTATATGAAAAAATCAAAAAAAACAATAAAGCTGTTAGCCCTCCTAGACCTGCTGTGTGTAAGCTTATTTTCCATTTAATTGTAATTAATAAACTTATAATAATTGTACTTATGCAACCTATTAAAAAATTTAATAATAATGGTGGAAATCCGGCTCTGTGCATAAAATAATAACTTAAGCCGTACATTATTACAACAATCATCATGGGCAAAATTCTTTCTTCTTTCTTGTCCATGTTTATTGATGATATTAATCTCTGAAAATAGAGAGCAGGAATAATCATTGTTGGCAGCAGAAAAGTTAGGATAAAAACAATTATATAGACAGAGTTTTTTACAGAATAAGGTAAATAGTCGAGATAAAAACCGCTGTTGAAAATTAATATACATCCTATGCTTGGAATTATTAAAGGATGGAATAAATAGCTTATTCCTTTAGCAAAAATATTTAGTGTTTTATTGCCTTGCATTAAAGTTCTTTTCTGAGGCGTGCAACAGGTATTTCAAGTTGTTCTCGATATTTAGCGACTGTGCGGCGTGCAATATTGTATCCCTTTTCTTTAAGAATTTCAGATAGCTTTTCGTCTGTAAGTGGTTTTTTCTTATTTTCTTCTGATATGCAATTCATCATAATTTTTTTTATTTCACGAGTGCTTACTTCTTCTCCCGAATCGGTTTGCATACCTTCAGAAAAGAAATACTTTAACAGGAAGTTTCCGAATGGTGTTTGAACATATTTGCTATTGGCAACTCTAGAAATAGTTGATATGTCAAGGTTTGTTATTTCTGCAATATCTTTAAGAATCATTGGTTTAAGCAAAGTTTCGTCTCCTTCGGTAAAATATTCTTTTTGATATTCTACAATGGCATTCATAGTAATCATAAGAGTGTTTTGTCTTTGCTTAACTGCGTCAATAAACCATTTTGCAGAATCTAATTTTTGCTTAATAAACACAATAGCATCTTTGTTTGATCTGGAAGCCTCTGCGTTGTTATTAGAAATATCTTCAAGCATTTGAGAATAGGTTTTACTCAAACGTAATTCGGGAGCATTTCTTGAATTTAAGCTTAATTCGAGTTTGCCGTCATTATTTTCGAGGATAAAATCAGGTATTATTGCTTGTGCAGTTCCTGAGCTGGAACCTTCGTGGCTGCTTCCGGGTTTTGGATTGAGTTTTATAATTACTTCCAATGCTCCTTTTAATTGAGCCTCAGTTATTTCTAGTTTCGTTATTATTTTTGTGTAATGTTTTTTTGTAAACTCTTCGAAGTAGTTATTAAGAATTTCTAATGCTGTAATAGATTCCACACTGCGGGTTTCTTTTCTTTTTAATTGTAAAATTAAACATTCCCGTAAGTTTCTGGCACCAACTCCGGCAGGGTCTAAATCCTGAATAATCTTTAAAATATCATTTAATTCTTCTTTTGATGTCTGAATATTCTGTGTAAAAGCTAAATCATCTACAATAGATTCTATTTCTCTTCGTAGATATCCGTCTTCGTCGATATTCCCAATAATGAATAAAGCTAAGTTTTTTTCCTTTTCGGAGATAGATTTAAGTCCGAGTTGTCGAATTAGATTTTCGTGAAAAGAATCTCCAATCGAATATGGTATTTCTTTTCTTTCGTCATCTTTCGAATAATTATTTGATTTTAATCTGTATGCCGGAGTTTCGTCATCTTCCATATAATCTTCAATCGAAAATTCCTCGTCGTCTTTATCCTTTTTGTCGGATTCATTATCTTGATCAAGTAAATTATCTTCCTGTTCGTCAAAATTATTATCATCTTCTTCTAAAGCCGGATTTTCCTCAAGTTCTTTCTTAATTCGTTGCTCTAATTGCAATGTCGGTAACTCAAGCAGTTTAATCATATTAATCTGCTGAGGTGATAGCTTCTGAAGCTGTTTCTGTTGTAAACTCTGTTTGAGCATAATTGTTAAATTTACTCTCTAAAGATAATAAAAAAATTGTTTTAAAATTCAGCATTTTTTGGTGTACGTGGAAATGGGATCACATCTCTTATATTACCCATCCCTGTAACGAATAGCATTAATCTCTCGAAACCCAAGCCAAATCCGCTGTGTGGCACTGTCCCGAATTTTCGAGTTTCTACATACCACCACATTTCTTCTTGTGGAATATTCATTTCATCCATTCTTGACACTAATTTATCAAGATTCTCTTCTCTTTGCGAACCACCAATAATTTCTCCTATTTGTGGAAATAAAACATCCATTGCTCTTACCGATTTATTGTCTTCGTTCATTTTCATGTAAAAAGCTTTTATCTCTTTTGGATAATCAGTAAGTATCACAGGCTTTTTAAAATGCTTTTCTACTAAATATCTTTCATGCTCCGATTGCAAATCTGTACCCCAGCCTTTTACAGGAAACTGAAATTGTTTTTTCTGATTTGGTTTCGAATTCTCTAATATATTTATTGCTTCTCCATAGCTTATTCTTACAAATTCGTTTTCGGTAATGAATTTTAATTTTTCAATCAGATTAAGTTCATCTCTTTCATTAGCCGGTTTTTGCTTCTGTTCGTTAATTCTACGCTCTTCTAGAAATAATAAATCATCCATACAGTTGTTTAGAGCATAATTTACAAGATATTTAAGCATTTCTTCGGCTAAATCCATATTATCGTTTATGTCGTAAAAGGCCATTTCGGGTTCTATCATCCAGAACTCAGCTAAATGTCTTGCAGTGTTTGAGTTTTCGGCTCTAAACGTGGGTCCAAAAGTATAAACTTCGCTCATTGCCAAAGCTGCTAATTCTGCCTCTAATTGTCCGCTTACGGTAAGATTGGTTTCTTTTCCGAAAAAATCTTTTGAATAATCAATTTTGCCCTCTTCTGTTTTCGGAGGATTGTGCATATCTAAAGTGGTAACTCTAAACATTTCTCCTGCACCTTCGGCATCAGAACCTGTAATAATAGGAGTGTGTATGTTATAAAAACCTTTGTCGTTAAAAAAATTATGAACTGCAAAAATCATTGAATGGCGTATTCTGGTAATTGCACCAAAAAGGTTAGTACGAAAGCGCAAATGTGCAATCTCACGTAAAAATTCCAAACTATGTCTTTTGGGTTGCAATGGATAAAAATCAGGATTTGCTAAGCCCAAAATTTCTATTTTTTCGCATTGTAGCTCAACATTTTGACCAGAGCCTTGTGAATCAACCAAAAACCCGTAAGCTGAAACCGAAGTTCCTGCATGAATATTTGATAGAATTGATTCAGTGGAATCGTTTATCTCTACTACCGCTTGAATATTATTGATTGTAGATCCATCGTTTATTGCTAAAAATGCTACATTTTTACTCCCTCTTTTTGTACGTACCCAACCTTGTACTAAAACTTTTTTGTCCGAAGCTTCAGAACTTAATAAA
>JAQVOJ010000046.1:2925-22763 GCA_028702675.1 Bacteroidales bacterium | reverse complement strand
CAAAACTCAAATAGCAAAACTCAAATAGCAAAACTCAAATAGCAAAACTCAAATAGCAAAACTCATTTAAATTACAAATTACAAACAGGCTCCGTCCTTGCGAACTCGCATCGAAAGCTTTCGAGAGTGAGTGAAGCAAACTGTATTTGAACAAATTGTAATAGTTAAAAATTAAAAAAATTAACTGTTGGTATGTACTAAGCAGAATGCTTCTCATTCGTGCCTCATGCTCCCATTGACGTAATTGAGATTTAAATTACAAATAGCAATAATCAAATAACAATGATCAAATAGTAAATCTTTAATAGATTATAATTTTTGATAATGAACCTCTCAAGCACACGATGCAAAGTAACATAAGCTGTACTATCTGCTTAGCAGATAATACTTTAAAACAAGAATATATTTTATATTCTGATATTCTATTTTTCAATGAATTTAGCAGGCAAATTTAATAAATAATGCTTGTTAATTTTTCACACACCTAATTGAGTAAGCATAGCCGTTAGGAGAATCAAGTCTCCCTATTCTTGAGTCATTATATTTTAAGTATCTATATAATGAATTAACCCCATTATTTGTATCTGTCCACCAATATCCTGAGCTATTAATATCATCAAAATAATTTTCGTCGTAAAAAGCCCCACCGGGTCTTGCTGAAAAACCTGATGAATTATTAGCTCCTGTATTTGGGTCTTGCCAAAAGTCAGTAGATTTCATTTCTCCTCCTTCGTCTGTTCCTCGCAATCCTGTATTATTGGCTTCTTCTAAACTCATTCCGAGATATAATTCAAGTTTACGCCATTCAGAATCGGTAGGCAGATGCCACCCTTCGGGGCAAGCTATGCTTGCAGCTGCCCAATTATAAAGAACGCCATAATTTTCGTAATTTGTAAGAGATTTGGCTTCTGCGGTGTCGGTTCCATGATAATCATAAACATAATATCTAGGGCTTGTGCCTGAGACATCCTCTTCGCTATTTACTGTTGGCAAATACTTAAGATTTTCGGAAAGCCAAACTTGATATCCGATAGTAATTGTATTATAGTTTTTGCCATCGCGACTATCGGTATATGTGGCAGTAGTACCAGTTGGGTCAAAAGTTTTGAACGAAATGATATTACCATAAAAAATATTATCTTCGGTTTTGGCATAAGCTCTCGTATAGTATTCGGTACTTGGACTAAGATTCCCAATAAAGCTTGAGAAATCGCCGTTACCTGCACCAACAGTAAGTTTATTATCTCCAAATACAGGTGTTCCTGTAGTATTCCATACAAATCCACGATCGAAAGATGCAGAAGAGTTTTCTGAACTAATATTACCGTTCAATACCGCCGATGTATCTCTAATTTCTGTAGCTTCTGTTGTTGTAACTTCAGGAATAATTAAATCAGGTTCGTTAGGTTTACAGCCTATAAATATGATTGCACATACTAAAATAATGCTTATTAGCGAAAACACTCTGTTAATAATTCTTGTATTAGTCATATTATTAGGATATTAGGTTAAGCTATGGATTCTTTTATAATTGATTCTGCTAACTCAATTGCATCATAAATCCTATCAATGTTTTTACCACCGGCTGTTGCAAGAAAAGCTTGTCCGCCGCCCCCGCCTTCGATGAGTTTTGCAGCTTCTTTTATAATGTTATCGGCATTCAAATTATGTTTTTTTACAATGTTTTCGTCAATCATTATGCACAATCCGGGTTTTTCATTTACTACTGTTGCCAATATACAAATTAAATCTTTTTCTTCTCCTTTTAACTGAAAAGCTATTTCTTTAAGATGCGACTGATTGCTTACATCTACTTTAGCTTTTATTATTTTATATTGTCCATATATTTTAGCCGATGATTTTAAATCTGATTTTATTCTTTTAATCTTTTCTGTTTCAAACAAGTTGATTTGATTTTGCAAATCCTTGTTTGCGTTAAGTATTGATTTCACGGCTTCGGCACTACCTTTTGGGTTATTTACTAGATTATTAATTTCATTTAGTTCATCTAATTTTGAATAGATAAATTTTTCGGCTTCTTCGCCTGTAATTGCTTCAATTCTTCTAATACCTGCAGCAATTGCACTTTCGTGTATTATTTTGAAAAAACCGATTTCGCCTGTTGCTGAAACATGAGTGCCACCACATAATTCTACGGAATTTCCAAATTTTATAACACGAACAAGATCACCATATTTTTCGCCAAACAGAGCCATCGCTCCCATTTCTTTAGCCTCGTTAATAGGGATGTCTAGTTTTTCTTCGGTTGAAACATTATCTCTAATATATTGGTTGACCATTATTTCTACTTTTCGTATTTGCTTATCTGACATTTTTTCGAAATGAGTAAAATCAAACCTTAAATAATCAGGATGTACAAGCGAACCTTTTTGTTCCACATGATTGCCTAATATTTTTCGTAAGGCATTGTGCATTAAGTGTGTAGCCGAATGGTTACGTTTTATTCGATTTCTCCTGTCAAAATCCACTACAGCACGAAATTTAGCATAAATATCAGTAGGAAGCTTTTTGCTAATATGTACAATTAAATTGTTTTCTTTTTTAGTATCAAGAATTTCAATTTTTTCACCATTCGATTCAATATATCCTGTATCACCAACTTGCCCGCCCGATTCTGCATAAAAAGGAGTAATTTGAAATACTAATTGATAAAACTTCTTTTTGTCTTTAATTACTTCTCTGTATTTTGTAATAAATATCTCTGCTTCCGTTCTATTGTAGCCGATAAATTCTTCAACATTATCTTCTTTAAGTATCGTCCAGTCGCCTGTGTCGGTTTCTGCGGCTTTGCGTGCACGTGATTTTTGTGCTTCCATGGCTTTGTCAAACTCTTGTTGGTCAATTTTTAATCCATTTTCGTGAACTATTAGTTCAGTAAGGTCAAATGGGAAACCATAAGTGTCGTATAAAATGAAAGCGTCTAAACCGCTAATAATCGTTTGTTTACGAGCAATTGTTCTATTTATAATATCGTTTAAAAGACTTATGCCTTTATCAAGAGTACGTAAAAAGCTTTGTTCTTCTTCAAATATTACTTTTTCTATTAAAGATTGTTGTTGTTTTAATTCACTAAAATAATTTCCCATTCCAACAACAAGAGTATCTACTAATTTGTATATGAAAGGTTCTTTCTGATCCAGAAAAGAATAATAATATCTAACAGCACGTCTTAAAATTCTTCTGATGACGTATCCTGCTTTTACGTTAGATGGGAGTTGTCCGTCTGCGATAGAAAAAGTAACTGCACGTAAATGGTCGGCTGCAACTCTCATCGCAATATCTATTTCATTATTTTTACCATATTCTTTTAAGCAAAGTTGTTCAATTTTATTTATTATCGGAGTAAATATATCGGTGTCGTAGTTTGATGTTTTATTTTGCATGGCCATGCAAAGTCTTTCGAACCCCATTCCAGTATCAACATGTTTTTGCGGTAAATTTACGAGTTTACCATTAGCTTTACGGTTAAACTGAATAAAAACGAGATTCCATATTTCAATTACTAAGGGGTGGTTTCCGTTAACGAGTTTGTCTCCTGAGAGTTTTTGTCGTTCTATATCAGGTCTTAGGTCGATATGCACTTCGGAACACGGACCACAAGGGCCTGTATCGCCCATCTCCCAAAAATTATCTTTTCTATTACCATTTAAAATCTTTTCAGTTGCAATATACTTCTTCCAAATATTTTTAGATTCATTATCAGCTTCAAGATTTTCTTCTTTGCATCCATCGAATACAGTTACATACAATCTGTCTTTGTTGAGTTTTAAATTTTCGGTAAGAAATTCCCAAGCCCATTCAATAGCTTCTTCTTTAAAATAATCACCAAATGACCAATTTCCAAGCATCTCAAACATTGTATGGTGATAAGTGTCTTTGCCAACTTCGTCGAGGTCGTTGTGTTTACCCGAAACTCTTAAACATTTTTGCGAATTTGCAATCCTTGTGTGAGAAGCTTTAGTGTCGCCTAAAAAAATGTCTTTAAATTGATTCATTCCGGCATTGGTAAACATTAATGTTGGATCATTTTTTACTACCATTGGTGCACTAGAAACAATTCTATGTCCTTTGTCTTTAAAAAATTCTAAAAAGCTCTCACGTATCTTAATTGATTGCATTATTTAAGTTTTTAATAATTAACGGTTAACAAAATTATATGTAACAGTTTGCAAATTTACATGTTTTAATTAATTTTGCCGAATATTTTACTCACGATTCTTGATAAAGATGAAGTTGTTTAAGCCAAAATTTAGATATAACCCAGAAACATTAAGGTACGAAAAAGTACCTTTTAGCTTTAAGCGTTTTTTATTAAAAGCTTTTCCACATTTAGGACTATCAGTAGGTCTTAGTATATTGATGCTGAGTGCGTATATGGTGTTTTTTAGTACACCCGAAGAAACCCATTTGCGAAGCGAAAATAGGTTTATGAAAGAGCAATATAAAAAGATGGAAGCAAAGCTTTCTGAAATGGATTTATTGTTAAATGATTTAGCTACTCGCGATAATGAGCTTTATCGTACAATTTATAATGCAGATACTATTCCTGAAGCGGTTCGTAATTCGGGATTTGGAGGTACACATGCTTATAAAGCTTTCGACGGTTACGAAAGTTCACAATTGGTAACAGATGTTGCTAAAAAAATTGATGTGTTAAGTAAAAAGCTAAATGTTCAATCGCTTTCGTATAGCGAATTATTTGAATTGGCAAAAGAAAGAGAAACAGTTTTAAGTCATATTCCTGTTTTGCAACCAATTCATAACGAGGGGCTTACACGTATTGGTTCGTTTTA
Organism: Bacteroidales bacterium; assembly: GCA_028702675.1. GTDB lineage: Bacteria > Bacteroidota > Bacteroidia > Bacteroidales > ML635J-15 > JAQVOJ01. The sequence continues at coordinate 17,949 of JAQVOJ010000046.1, read as the reverse complement.
TGGATATCGTAAGCATCCTATTGTAGGTGGAATTCACTTTCATGAAGGTTTAGACCTAACGGCTCCAACCGGTACACCAATTTATGCTGCAGGTGATGGTACTGTAATTAGAATTGATTTTAATCGTTCACGTACAGGATATGGTAATTTAGTTATTATCGACCATGGGATTAATGGAATGACAACGAGATATGCTCATTTAAATACAATTGGTGTAAAGCGTGGTCAAGAAGTTAAACGTGGCGAACAGATTGGGACTGTCGGAAATACCGGAATGAGTACTGCACCGCATTTGCACTACGAAATTAGAATTAATGGCAAGTCAGTTAATCCACTAGATTATATGATAAGTATTACTCCCGAGCAATATGATCAATTGCTCGAAATGGCAGAAATTACACAAGTTAGTTTTTAATGAAATACACTTCTCTTTTAGCCCTTCTTTTGGTTTTTTTTAGAATTTGTTTTTCACAAGATTATTATGAGGTAATAATACCTACATTTCTTGGTTCGGAACAGAGAAATTATTACGGTGAAAACGCTCCCGATTCACTAAATCTTATTTGGAAAACAAATTTGGGGTGTGGACTTACTGTTTTGCCAAATGCTAACAGAGATACTGTTCAGATGTGTGGTGCCGGATGGACAGGTCAAGCATTGTTAATAAAAGAAGATGGTCGTTTGTTTGTAGTACAGGGAGCTTATGATTATAATTTGCGTAAAATTGATGCAGAAACCGGAAAAGTAATATGGGAGTATCCCTACGATGATGTTATAAAAAGTTCGGGGTGTGTGTGGGTTGATACGTCTAAATCCGAAAATCATCCTGATAGAATTTTAATACTGCAAGGAAGCAGGCGTGGGTTTGGGAAAAGCTTATACGAGACTCATATTGGTTCATATAAAGCAGTTTCGTTTGGAACCGGAAAAGAGAAATGGCAATTAGATATTCCTAGAACGCAATCTTTTAGTAGAGATACAGATGGAACAGGGCTTGTACTTGGAGATACTGTGTTTTTGGGGCAGGAGAACGGTTATCTTACTGTATTTCAACCAAATCCTGATAAAACAGTAATTAAAAATGGTGTAAATCAGCCTGTTGTGTTAGAAGAGTATCCATTATATTTAGAGGAAGATGTAAGAAAACATTTTCATAATATAGTAGTGGAATCTTCGCCTTCGTTGTTGAACAATCATATATATATCCCTTGCGGTTCAGGGCATGTTTATGGATTTAACAGAATAACACGAACCCTTGATTGGGATTTTTATGTTGGGTCAGACCTTGATGGTTCGGCAATCGTTACTAGAGATTCGTGTATCCTTATTTCTGTTGAAAAGCAATATATTAATGGCATAGGGGGAGTGTTGAAGCTTAATCCTAATAAGAATCCTGAAGATGCAGTAGAATGGTATCATCAATCTCAAGATTCTTTATTTGCCGACTGGGCAGGAGGCATAATTGGTTCTGTTGCAATTAATGACAGTTATATTTCAGAGAACGAAAATGCTATGGCTGCATTTGTTGGTATAGATGGTGAATTACATGTGGTTGATCATGAATTTCTTGCTACTAACGATAGTACAACCGGACCTGATGGAAATACATGTTATCCAATTCCGCAATCAGTATTTAACTATCATGTTGGAGCTTCGATATCTACTCCTATATTTACCGAAAATCGCTTAATTGTTGCTTCTTACAATGGTTTGTTCTTGTTCGGATATAATGATAATTGTATTTTTACTTTACTTGACCATTATGATATTGTGGTAGAAGCTACTCCTGTGGTTTACAATAAGAAAATTTATGTTGCTGCACGTGATGGTTATTTGTATTGCATAGGACAAAAAAAATGATTTGTTTAATTACTTACTATTTCCCCCTCATCATAATTTTCTTAAACTCTTACTTTGTATCTTTTTATTTTTTTTGTGCATAAATTAAGCACCATTGTGTGTAATGATAACCAAAACGGAAAGGTAGGTTTTCGTTTTTAAGTATTTTACATGTGTCTCGTAAGTCTGTTTGTAATCGTTCAGCAAAAAGATTAATTGGACCAACATAATTACCATGTATAGCTAAATTCCATGAATTATTAAAATCTCTTAAAGGAATACCCGATGGGTCTGTAATTATTTGTACACTATTTTTTAGGATATGATTTTTAATTATTGTAAAAGTTTCACGATGACACAGATAGGAAGCAGCTTTTAGAAAAGTAGTATTTCCGAAGATATATTTGGTAAAAAATTTATCGTATTTTTTCGTTTCTATGGAGTCGTTAGAAATGTCAAGACTAAAATAAACAAGTTCTCTAAGATCGTTTTCGGAAGTATCTTTGTAAATAAATGCAACCCCTTGATCGAAAGGTTTAGCTATAGTTTTATTGAACATCTGATTTAGTGTATCGGCAATAATTAAACCTTTGTCATTAATACTAACAGGATAAACATTAATAATTTCGTAATTATGCTTTTTCATAAACAATAGAAAAAGTGGAATAGTGCCATCAATAAGTTCAGAATTTAAGTCCTCTGCCATGCCTTTTGTTCTGAAGAAACTGTATTCTAAATTATATTTTATACTTGAGCGTAGAGCGTTTAAATATTCATTTAGTTTTGTATCAGATAAGCCTGAAATATCAGGGATACTGCCGGGTTTTTCTAGACCTATTAGAACAGAATATTTAGTGTTTGGAAAAAAAGTATTTAAGTAATTAAAATCGGGACCGCTAAATGGATAAAACATTGTGTCGGTATAGTTTAAATTTTGAGATGACCATTCACTTACTTTTGTAAGAACCTCATCTTCAAAATTTAGCCAGTTTAAAGAGAACTCATTTGCAAAATTTTGCCATAAGTTTGTTTTAAATAAATTAGAATGTGTTCCACAACTGTCAATAAACTCTTTACCTGCAAGAAATGATGCAATTTCGTCGTAAGCCTTATAACTGAACGTGTCGTAAGGCATTATTGTTTTTTCAATAACAGTATCATTCGTAAGTTTATTATTGTTATTATTTTGGTTTTGAGTATTATTACAACTATACAATGCAAGAGTGGTAATTACAATAATTAGAGCAATAGTTTTCATTTTTTACGTTTTGAGAAATAGTAAATTATATAGTATATTATTAAGCCAATAAGCATTGTGCTTAATCCCATCAGGGTTTCAAAAGTTTTTTCTTTAAAAAGATAGATAACATTCCAAATAACAAAGGCTAGAAAAATAGCAGGTACAATAGGGTAGCCCCAAGTTTTGTATGGTCTTTTTACATTTTTATATTTTATGCGATGGATATAGACTCCTGCAACTGTTAAGAAAGCAAATATATTCATTACAAATCCCAAATAGGTTAGTAGTGCTTCAAAAGTAGATGTTAAGAGAAGAATTAAACTAATAGCACTTTGAACAATTATTGCAATAAGTGGAACTCCGTTGCTGCGTTTTTTACCTAAAAATTTGAGTGCAGGATAATCTTCTCCTATTACTTGGATTACCCTAGGTCCTGCAAACACCATTGAGCTTATTGTTGAAATGAGTAAAATACTAATGAATAATGAGATTATTTGACCGCCTCGTTGCCCAAAAATGTAATTTGCCGAAACAGCTCCAACATCTAATTGTCCAATAAGTTCTGATTGAGGTGCTGTATAAAGGAAAACAAAATTTACGAGTAAGTATAATACAGTAACTACAAGTGTTCCGGCTAGTAGTGAACGAGGTAAATTTTTTAGTGGATTTTTCATTTCGCTCACAAAATATGCCGAAGCATTCCAACCTGAGTATGAGTAGTAAACATAAATCAATGACACAGCAAACCCTGCACTTAATATTTGCGACCAGTCTGCACTTTCAGGTAATAAATTAATTGGTTGAGGATTTTTCGTTACTAAGAAACCTGCAATAATAAAGAACAGGACGAGTATAATTTTAAGAGCGGTAAAAACTATTTGAAAACGACCACCGGCTTTCAGGCTTGTTATGTGGATAATAGTAATTAGCACAATTACTGCTGCTGCAATTATTTGAGGATTAATACCATCGTAAACATTATTAAAATATTCACCTAAAGCCATTGCTGCCAGAGCAATAGGAGCGGCAAAGCCAATAAATGCAGAGAAAAATCCCGACATAAACCCCACTGATGGATGATACAGTTTGCTTAAATAATGGTACTCGCCACCCGAACGAGGCATTACAGAGCCCAGTTCACCATAAACTTGTGCGCCTGTAAATGCAATAATTCCACCCATCAACCAAAGTAACATTAAGGCAAATATACTGGTTACTCCACCTGCTAATTGGAAGCCCAATGACGTAAATACACCTGTACCAACCATATTAGCAATTACATATGCGATAGCTGTATATAAACCTATTTTTTGTATCTGTACCGATTTTTTCATTTATTTTTGCATTAAAAACTGTAAAGCGTTTTTTGGAGTTGCAATGATAAGATAAATATTTTTTTACACCAATGAATTTTATAAAATGTGGAAAGCTTTTTTAGTAATAATTATAGTAACGCTATTTCTGATTGCTTGCAATAATACTAAGCAATATAAACCTGATGGTAAAGCAGATGATGATACCGAATATTTAGAAGGGGAAATGTTTATTTCGCCTATTATTGAGAATGATACAAGCTTAGTTTTTAGTTTTAGCAGCGATTTTGAATGTAAAGTAAATTTTATTTTACCCAAGGATACTATTAAAGGATCAATACTATTGCTACATGGTTGGAATTTGCCGGCTATGCAATGGTGCGACAGTACTTATTTTTGCGATAATGCAACAAAGCGAAATTATGCCTTGGTTATTCCTAATTTAGAGAAATGTAATTATCCTCTCCATATTTATCCGGAAACACTAGAGCAATACAAGAAGTATCCTAGCTTAACATGGATTATGGATAGTTTATTGGTCGAAATATCGGAGCAAACCGCTTTGCTTACAGAGGGTCATAAAAATTTTGTTGCAGGAATATCAACCGGCGGGAGAGGGGCAAGTCTTTTGTCTTTTTATATGCCCGAGATGTTTACAGCATGTGCAAGTATTTCAGGTGATTTTAATATTACTGTAATGAAAGATGAGTATTTATACAATGCATGGTTTGGACCATATCACAAATTCGAGGATCGTTGGAAAAATGAATGTTTTGCTTACCGTTGTCAAGAGTATTGTGTGCCAAGCTATATAGGTCATGGTAAAAAAGATAATATATCACCTGTATCACAAAGTATGGCAATGTACGATTCAATTTGTTATTATCATCCCGAAATGCCTTTGGTAGGTAATTTTCCTGATGATGCTTATCATGATTACAATTATTGGAAGTCAGAAACTAATAATATTTTAGATTTCTTTGATAGCTTTTAATTTGCAATCTGGTTTTATTTGCGTTTTTCTATACAAAGAATTCTAACAATAGGTCCCATCATACAAATGCTTTGGTATTCCGGTTCTACTTTATAAGTAACAAATATTTTCTGTCCATCTTTAAGTTCGATATCAAATTCTTTTAAATTAAGAGGTTCCAGTTTTTGTCCGTTTTCAAGAGCAATAATCCAAGAGCAGGCATCTAAGCCTGCATAATTTTTTAAAACTGCTTTAGATGCATCTTCAGAGCAAACTCGCTGTGGAGTTTTACATGCAAAAAGTAATAGACTTAAAACGGTAATAATAATGTATTTAGAACTTACTTTCATACATCTCCATATATTTAGTAAATTCTGCTTCTAGATCAATATAAACTTGTTCTCTATCTTTTCTAATTGCATGCGAAATAGTTCTACGAAGTGTTTCGATAGCCATTTGTGTTTCCATATCGGCTTTCGTATAGAATAGTTTTTCGGGTAATGAAAAATAGAAATCCAGTTCTTGTTGAGTAACTTTTGCTATTTCGTATAGTACTTGGTCGCCTTTAATGCTGTCTCCGGCTGCATACCAACCATCTGAAAAGTCAACATCGAAGTATCCGGGTACAAATATATCGAAAGGCATAATTTCTTCGGCTCTTTCCATTACTTCAATTGCTTTATCTTTTTTGTTTTCGCGTGCCAGAACTATAGCTAAGCGTGAGAAGTTTCTACGAATTTTAAGAATTTTAGTGGTTCTTTCTGTTGTATAATCAATATATATATCTGGGTCGTTCATATTACCCCATTTAAAAGTATTCATTAATCTGTCGTATAATAAATCTGAGTCTATTCTACCTGATGTAACACCGGTATTAAATGGCATTAGTCGATATGCAAATCCTTCGAGTTGGAAGTATTCATCTAAATTAAGAGTATTGCTGCTGCCAATTGATGTAAAATAAACAGGTCGTTCCCATTGGTTAGTTGCAAGCATATCAAGAGTAAGCAGTTCGTTTTTAAACAAATGACTTCTATTTAAATCAAATTTTATAATTGGTTCGATTTTGTCAGCATCTTTAAGTTTTACATGCCCATTATCTACTAATTTAGCAGAGTCTGCACGCATAAACAATTTGTTGTGTGGATAAATATAAAAATACGAATCTTCTGTTCTAAATCTGCTATTATTTTTATTTTCAACAAATCTCATTAGGCTGTCAACGGAGATATATCCTCTTTCTTCTCCTGAAGGTGGGTAGTAATTAACTATATCTCTTGCACCTGGTTCATATACTTCTCTATCAAGGCTAAGAGGCATTGGTCCAGATTCGTAGCTTGCCATTTTCATTTGGTCTATATACCAGTCGCTTGCAAAATATGGTAGGCAACAAACTTTTACATCTGTTCTAATTCCTTCTACCTCTTGGGCATACCAAATTGGGAAAGTGTCATTGTCTCCATAAGTAAATAATATTGCATTTGGTTCGCATGAGTTTAGATAATTATATGCAAAATCGTGAGCAATATATCTATTGGAGCGATTGTGATCGTCCCAGTTTTCGCTTGCCATCAATAGAGGTACAGGTAAACATAATAATAGTGCTAAAACGGAAGCTAATTTACCGGAAGTAAATTGTTTAAATATTTGATAAATTCCTAAAACTCCAATTCCTATCCATATACTAAAAGCATAAAAGGAGCCTGCATAAGCATAATCTCGTTCTCTGGGTTGATATGGCGTTTGATTAAGGTAAACAACAATTGCTAAACCTGTAAGGAAGAATAATATTGTAACAACCCAAAAGTCTTTATGGTGCTTTCTTATTTGTGCAAAAATTCCAATAATACCGAGCAAAAGTGGTAACATATAATATGAGTTGTTTGCTTTATTATTTTTTAAATAATCGGGGAGCTTATCTTGATCGCCAAGTCGGGGTGTATCAATAAACGAAATTCCACTTTTCCAGTTTCCGTGTATTATATTACCGTGTCCTTGAATATCGTTTTGTCTTCCAGCAAAATTCCACATAAAATACCGCCAATACATCCAATTAATTTGGTACGACATAAAGAACTTAAGATTGTGTTTAAATCTTGGTTTAGCACTACCTTTAATGCCTCCCCAAGTTTTGTAAACCTCTACATGGTTTTGCGATGGGTCTTGTTTATTGCTAAACATTCGTGGAAAGAATGTACATTCACTATCTCTGTATGTAGGAATGGGTTTATAATCAACAATTTCGTATTTTCCATTCTTCTTAACATAAACAGGATTTCCCTGATCGTATCCGGTAGGTTCGGCATAATAATACTGTCCGTAAAACAATGGACGGTCTCCATATTGTTCTCTATTAATATAATATAATAGTGAAAACACGTTGTCGGGATTATTCTGGTCCATTGGAGGATTTGCATTCGATCTTATTATAATTAAAGCAAAACATGAATATCCTATTGCTACAAGTGTTAAAGCAATCATTATTGTATTTAGGATTTTTCTATTATTAATAGCTAAATAAATAATACCGAATCCCAGAGCTAGGATCAATATAACTGCAAGGAACGCACTTTCGCTCATAAATGGTACACCGAGCAACACAACAGAAAGTACTGAAAAAATACCGGCAGCATATTTTTTGTAATTAAATTGAGAGAAATAAATACTTCCTAATAGTGATAATATTACAAAAGTTACCCAAACGAAAACGCCTGTATTATATGGCATTCCCATTGTATTGATAAATAGTAATTCAAATTTTGCTGCTACTTTTGCAACACCGGGTATTATTCCCCACATTAATGCAGCTACAATTCCAAGTGAGGCAGATAATGCTATTACTATACCTAATGGTGTTGGTTTTTTATAAGTTCTAAAATAATAAATGAATACCATTGCAGGTATTGCAAGTAAGTTAAGAAGGTGTACCCCAATGCTTAAGCCAATTAATAAGGCAATAAGCATTATCCATCTGATAGCGTATTTTGTGTCGAAAACATCATTCCATTTTAGCATAGCCCAAAATACAATTGCAGTGAAAAACGACGATGTAGCATAAACTTCGCCTTCAACAGCTGAAAACCAGAATGTGTCAGAGAAGGTATATGCAAGTGCCCCAATAAGGCTGGCAGATATTACGGCGATTGTATTATTTAAATGGTATTCATCGTTTTTAATCAGCATCCTGCGAGCAAAATAAGCTATTGTCCAGTACAAAAATGCAATAGTAAATGCCGAAGCTATTGCCGACATTGCGTTTACCATAAATGCTACTTGAGAGGCATCTGCAGCAAATAATGAAAAGAATCTTGCTACTAACATAAAAAGGGGAGCTCCCGGAGGATGTCCAACTTCCAGTTTATAAGATGAGCTTATAAACTCACCGCAATCCCAAAAACTAACCGTAGGTTCTAATGTTAACATATAAACAACAGCAGCAACCAAAAAAGCTACCCATCCAAAGATGTAATCGAGGCGTGTAAATAATTTTTTTGTCATTTTAATTAAATTGTAATACAATAATTATAATGTGTAAAAATAATATATTATTGTTTAGTCGAAAAATATTCTTCGACTAAACAATAATCTTAGTAATTATTATGTATCCTATTGTTTGATAAATTTCAAGTAATAAACACCTTCATTACAATGGATAGATGTAAAGTAAAGCCCTGCTTTTAGGTTTTCGATAGAAACATCTGTAATGCTTGCAGTTGGTTTTATTTCCATAATAGTTTCTCCATTAATATTAAAGATATTTATTTGTAGGGGAATAATATTTCCTGTGCTAAATTTTATGTTATTATTAGCCGGATTAGGGAATATTTTAATATCCTTGAGGCTAAAGTTAGCAAGTTCTGTAGTAATATCAATTGTTTGTGTGCTAATGTCGCTGCCACATTGATTGCTGACAGTAAGTGTAACTGTATATTGTCCTGGTTGTGCATATTCAAATACAGGAGACTCCTCTGTTGAGGTTGATGGCATTAAATCATTATCGCCAAAATTCCATGAATAATTAGTACCCTCTTGGCTATTATTCAAAAATGTAACTGTTGTACCTGAAATAGTGTAGTCAAAATCTGCAGTTGGTAATATATCACAATCATAAATACTTAATTCGTCTATTCCAATCCCTTCGTTTTCCATAAAAGGCATCATTCCGCTATCGAATACAAAACGGAATTGAACACTACTTTGTCCTGCGAGAGAGGGCATATTTGTGCTAACAGAAATCCATCCTTGGCTGCTTCCGTTCCATGTGCTTGACATTTCGGGTATCAGTGCATCACCATACCAATTTGAGCCGCCACCACCTGCTTCTATCATTGTCCATGTTAGTCCATCGTCAGTACTTGCTTCTACGTAAAAATCAGACATCATAGCCATAGTTTCATAAATTACAAAAGCTTTAATCATTGGGTTTGTCATATCGCTAAAATCGAAGCACGGACTGTTTAAATATGATAATTCACCGGAGTTGTGGTTACCTGTAAGATTCGTAACCCAGCTATAGTCGCCTTCACCGGCTGTGTTAATAATTGGAGCTGCGGGTTCGCCAAGTTCAAGACTACTATTAGTTCCTGATGCAATCCATCCGTTTTCACCTGTTTCAAATGTTTCGTGATAAGGGAATGAATTTATAGTTTCGAGATTCGCAATAATTCCGTAATATGAATCATTTTGTGGATTTTCATCTGTACTTAATTCAGATTTTACCCAAACATTATATTCTCCTGTAGTACTGAAATCTACCGGTGTAGAAAAGGTAAATGTAGCAGATTGAAAACCTTGAAGTTGTAAAAGATAATCTTGAGTTACCCATGTATTACCTTGGTCTAAAGAATAACTTACAGGGAATGCTGTTTGTGTTTCGGTTCCATAATTTTTAATTTCGACTTGAATACTTTCATTATTGCCCATACCACAAGTGCTTACAGGTCCAACAATTTGCAAGATACCAATGTCGTTGTTTAGTATCGGGTTTATTCTAATTAAATCTATTGCTATACCTTCAGCAGCAAGTAATGCACCTTGATAATGGATGCGGAATTTAGCTTCTGGGACATCAGCAAAGTCTAATATTTGATAAGATTTTTCTTCCCACATTCCACTAGACCCCGACCATGAGTCGATTTGGAACCATGTTTCGCCTGAATCTATGGAACCTTCTAATGTGGCAGAACCAGCCATTAAGGTACCGGTTTCGTACCACACGGCAAGATTAAGTTCAATTCCGTTAAGTCCTGAAAAATCGAAGCAAGGAGAATAGAGGTAACTATCTTCGATAGCATTTGCGTTACCTTGTGGATTTGTTGCTATTACATTTTCTCCACTATACGCAAAATTTATTTCAATAGTGTCGTCAGGAATTCCTTTTGCCCATGACGAGTTAGTGCCAGGTTGCCAACCATGATCATCAGTTTCAAAATCTTCGGTGTAAGGAAATTCGTCAATGTTTAAAGTGTTTACTATTTCAAAATCGGCTCTGTCGTTGTTGGGTTCTTCGTCTCCTGTCAAAGTTGTTTTAATTGATAATTGGTATGCCCCTGGTTCGTTTAAATCAGCTTGGTTAATAAATGTGAACACTACTGAATCTCCCGGTTCAATTGTTTCAGTACAAATTTCTTCTTCGCTAAGCCAAGTTTCTCCACCATCGAGTGAGTAAGTTGCCGGTATATTGCTAATACTTCCGGCACCACTATTTTTAATATATAGCTTTACATATTCGCTATCGCTTAGTCCGCATCCCGAAACGGGTAAAATCAGAGAGCCAATACTTGCATCAACCATGTTTTGTTCCTTAAGAATAAAATTGTCTATTGCCACCCCTTCGGTAGCAAGTATGTCTGCAGTATAATTAAATCTAAATTTTACGTTTGTTTCGCCTACTAATTCAGGTATTCCAAGATCAAACTGTTCCCAATCGTCTGTATTTGAATTCCAAGATGCAATATTTAAATTATAAGTTAACCCGCCATCAGTAGAAGCTTGAAGATTAACCGTACCGCCTCCAATAATTGAAGATAATTGTGTCCAAATATTGAATTTAAGTGTTGGTAAAACAAGTGAGCTTAAATCAAAACACGGAGAATATAGGAATGAGTTTTCGTTAGCGTTAGCATTTCCAGAAATGTTTGTGGCAATAAATCGATCTCCATCGGCAGGATAATTAATTACAACTTCGTCTTCAGGTTCTGGTACTCCTTGTGCCCAGCTACTGTTTGTGCCGCCGGTATTAAAATCTCCTAATCCTGATTCAAAGCTTTCAATATATGGAAATGTAGATAGTATTTCTGAATTTGTAACACTGGTTTCAAAGCTGTCGTTTGTATTATTTTCGTCTCCTGCCAGAATTGTATAAGCTTCAATTGTGTGAGTGCCTATATCGGAAATGTCTGCCGGTGTTGAGAAAGAATAATCCATTGTTGAACCATTTGTTATAGAACCACTAAAAGTTTCAATTATCTCGTTTACACCATTAACTGTGTATGCAATGTCAAAATCGGATATTGTGTTTGTTCCAAAGTTTTTAATAGTACATGTTATATTGGCTGTGCTAAGTCCACATGCTGAGGTAAGGGGTTCAATTTGAGTAATGCCGGCATCATTATTATAAACTTGATCAACAGTAATGTCAAAATTAACATATGTAGAATATTCTTGAACAAATAGATTGTCGTTTGAAGAACTTACAACTATATAATAAGTTGTTTCGGCATTTAGCGAAACTAAATCTATTTCTGGATTTGCAGTTAAATCATCTACAGTTGCAATACAATTAGCTGTTGGCTGATCAGGACAATCATCAAGCAAAAACAGTCCAATTGTTGCATTGATTGCAATGGGAGCTTCTGTAACTAACTGTGTATTAGTTAAAGTAATTCTAACGCTCATCTCATTGTTCGGCGTAAAACTAAATACATAGTCTTCGTTTACCATAGCTGTACTTTCGCAAGCATCAGTATCAGTATATTCGTTGCCTGAACCTTGAGTACTTAGCCCTGATTCACTGAATGGCAAGTTAAGAATTTCTTGTGCAGTTTCGCAAGTGTTTTGAGCAAAAATACTTAAAGAGAAGAAAAGGGGTAAAACAATACAAATTAGTTTTTTCATAGTAGTGAATTTTATAAAAATTATTTAATCCTTAAAATTATTCATTTTATTCTATATTTTAAAATTTTAAGATTCTTTTAACATTGTTTTAAAACAGCAAGTATTCTAAATTTCAATTGTATATAAGTTTTGCTTGAATAATATGTATTTTTACCGTTTAATGAAAATTAAAAAACATAAGAATATTTATAAGCTTTTGTTGATTATAACAGGTAGTCTATTCCTAGTATTAGGAACTATAGGGATAGTAGTGCCTGTTTTACCAACGACTCCATTTTTATTGCTTACAGCTTTATGTTATGCTAAAAGTTCAGAGAAGTTTTATAATTGGTTAATCAACAATAAAGTGTTTGGTATCTATATAAAAAATTACAGAGAAGGGAAAGGAATACCTGTAAGGGTTAAGTTGTTTGCCATTAGTCTGTTATGGGTTGCTATTTTAATATCTGCGTTTTTTGCAGTAGAAAACAATGCCTTAAAAATTCTTCTTATAGTGATTGCAATATTAGTGAGCATCCATATAATCACAATTAGTCCCAAGAAAAAAGTTTGAGCAAGCTTTTATTTAAGAGCTGTATGAATAGCTATTAATTTTTGTAGTAAAGTTTCTACTTTGTTGAGGTTTAGCATATTTGCACCATCGCTTAGAGCTATGGAAGGGTTTGGATGAGTTTCAAGAAATATTCCATTTACCCCTGTTGCAATACCTGCCTTTGCAATTGTTTCAATAAACTCAGGTTGTCCGCCGGTAACTCCTTTTGCTGTATTGGGCTGTTGTAAGCTGTGTGTAACATCCAAAACTACAGGTACATTGTTTTTTTGCATTATCGGAATACTTCTAAAATCGACAATAAGGTCTCCATATCCAAAACTACTACCTCTTTCGGTAAGCATAATTTTTGAATTACCTGTGCTTTGAACCTTCTCAACTGCATATTTCATGCTATCAGGTGCTAAAAACTGCCCTTTTTTTATGTTTACAACACAATTCGATTTGCCGGCTGCTATTAGTAGTTCGGTTTGCCGACATAAAAAAGCAGGGATTTGTATTATATCTGCAATATCTTTTACGATTTCAATTTCTTTACTTTCGTGAACATCAGTACAAATTGGGATGTTTAAGTCTTCTTTTACTTTTTTTAATATGCTTAAAGCTTTATCATCTCCAAGCCCTGTAAATGAATCTAGTTTAGACCTATTTGCTTTTCGATATGAAGCTTTAAAAATAAATGGTATTTTTAGTTTATTAGTAATTTCAAGAAGCTTATTCGCTATTTCGAATACTAAACTCTCTGATTCAACAACACATGGTCCTGCAATAAGAAAAAAGCTATCTGAAGATGTGTTTTTGATATTTTTAATTCCTGTAATCATAATTGTAATTTGAGAGTAAAAGTAATTATAATTCGTAAAACATTAATGTTACTAATAGTAAAATATAATAAAAATTGATCTGTATGCTTAGAATGGATTAGCAGATATCTTTGATTGGTTTGTCCTTTTGTGATAATCGTTATTAACCGTTAGTAACGGATAACCGATTGTAATCGTTAATTTTAGAATCGTATAAGTGTAAGAAAATCAAATGATAAGACTGACAAATCATAAACTTTAATTTTTCATTAGTCGTTGTTAACCGTTAATAACGGATAGCCGATTGTAATTGCTATTTCCTTATTTATATAAGTGTAAGAAAATCAAATGATAAGACTGACAAATCATAAACTTTAATTTTTCATTAGTCGTTATTAACCGTTAGTAACGGATAGCCGATTGTAATTGCTATTTCCTTATTTGTATAAGTGCATGAAAAACAGGTGAATAAATTGAGAAATCATAAGTTTGAATATTTCAATAGTCGTTATTAACCGTTAGTAACGGGTAAAAGTTTATTGGATGTTCCAATAGATTAGTGTAAGCAACTGGTAATAAGTGTATAAAACAAAAATATTTGTATTTTTGTTTTATTAATAGCCGTTATTAACGGTTAATAACGGATAATTTACAATTATTAAAATACCACAAAAATGAAATGCAAAGTTTGTGATAAAGAGTTTACCGGAAGAAAAGACAAAATATTTTGTTCTATTAAATGTAAAAACGATTATCATGTTACTTTAAGAAGTGTAACAAGACGAACAGCCTATCCACTTGATAGAATACTACATCGTAATAGGTCAATTTTATTGGAGATAATGGGACCACGGGCACGAAAGAAAATTGTTTTGCGTTCCGATTTGGTAAAAAAGAAATTTCAATTTAAATACCTAACACATTATAATATTAATAGCAAAGGAAAAACATATCATCATGTTTATGACTTTGCTTGGATGGATTTTTCTGATGATAAAGTAATGATAATTAGACAAAAAGATCAGTGGATTCCTGGAGAAGTAGTTGGCGATTAGTTTTTTATTTAGCCGTTATTAACCGTTAGTAACGGATAGCCGATTGTAATCGTTAATTTTAGAATCGTATAAGTGCATGAAAATCATATGATAAGACTGGCAAACCATCCGCTGTAAATTTTCATTAGTCGTTAT
>JAQVOJ010000046.1:0-2825 GCA_028702675.1 Bacteroidales bacterium | reverse complement strand
GTATAAGTGCATGAAAAACAGGTGAATAAATTGAGAAATCATAAGTTTGAATATTTCAATAGTCGTTATTAACCGTTAGTAACGGATAGCCGATTGTAATTGCTATTTCCTTATTTGTATAAGTGCATGAAAAACAGCGGATTAAATCGAGAAATCATAAGTTTGAATATTTCATTAGTCGTTATTAACCGTTAGTAACGGATAATTTCAAATTTGTATAATATTAGAAAACTAAGTTTTAGAAGATGCTAATTAGTTTTGCTTAAAAGTTGAATTTGTGAAATATAGCTTTAAATGCTATTTTTAGCAAAAGAAAAATTCACAAAATTAATAAACTACCTTGGAATGGAATTGAATGCATTAAAACCAAGACAATCACTTAATAAAGCGTTTCTTAAATTGAAACCCAATCGTTCAGATATTGAAGTATTTAAAACAAATTTAATTGAACTTATAGACCGTTCAAATCCAAATGAATCTGAAGAATTTCATAAAAATTTGATTACTGAATTTCTTAGAAAAACTTACTATCGCCAGTCTGAAAATTTCATAAACACAAAAGGAAGAAATGACTTAGTAATTTACAATGGAAAAGACTCAAAAAGTACTGTAGGAGTAATTATTGAAGCGAAAAAAACTTCAAACAAATCTGAAATGCTTAGCCTCGAAAACATTAATGTGAAAGCATTTCACGAATTAATTTTGTATTACTTAAGAGAAAGAATAACTGAAAAAAATATAGATATTAAGCATATTATAGCAACAAATATCAACGAGTGGTTTGTATTTGAAGCGAATGTTTTTGAAAAAATGTTTGCCGTAAACAAAAATCTTGTAAAGCAGTTTACTGACTTCGAAGAAGGAAGGTTATCAGGAAAAAACACTGATTTTTTCTATTCTGAAATTGCTAAACCTTTTGTTGAAAGCATTAAATCTGAAATATGTTTTACGCATTTTGACTTGCGAGATTACGAAAGACTGTTGAGAAATGATGACAAAAAGGACGATACAAAATTAGTTGCACTTTTTAAACTATTTTCACCCGAACATTTGTTGAAATTACCATTTGCTAATGACAGCAACAGTCTTGATAAAAGATTTTATTCTGAATTATTGCACATAATCGGGCTTACAGAATCAAAACAAGGAAGCAAAAAGCTAATAGAGCGTAAGCATGAAAATGAAAGAGATTACGGTTCTATATTAGAAAATGCAATAATACAACTTGATAGTTTAGATAAAATAAGCAGAATTGAAAATCCCGGACAGTATGGTGCTACAATTCAGGAAAGACTATTTGCGGTGGGGCTTGAGTTGACTATAACTTGGATAAATAGAATTTTGTTTTTGAAACTACTGGAGGCTCAGTTAATAAAGTATCACAAAGGAAATAAAGAATATGCCTTTCTGAATCTTGACCGAATACATAATTACGATGATTTAAACACCTTATTCTTTCAGGTTCTTGCAAAAAAGCACGAGGACAGAAATATTAAAGTGAAAGATTTATACTCTAAAGTCCCATTTTTAAACTCCTCTTTATTTGAACCAAACGATTTAGAACATAAAACTTTATTTATTAGTAATTTATCTGATGATGATAAAATTCCAATCCTTTCGTCCACTGTATTAAAAGACAATACAGGAAAAAAACGTACAGGTAAACTTACAACTTTGGAATATTTATTTGAATTTTTGGATTCTTACGACTTTTCGAGCGAAGGAGCAGAAGACATTCAAGAAGACAATAAAACGCTGATAAATGCATCTGTGCTGGGATTGATTTTTGAAAAAATTAACGGTTACAAAGACGGTTCGTTTTTTACTCCCGGTTTTATCACAATGTATATGTGTCGTGAGACAATCAGGCGTTCTGTTTTACAGAAATTCAATGAAACAAAAAATTGGAATTGTGAAAATTTAAACGATATTTTCAATAAAGACATTGAATTAGCAGAGGCAAATAAAATTGTAAATTCAATAAAAATTTGCGATCCTGCGGCCGGCTCCGGACACTTCCTTGTTTCTGCTCTAAATGAAATAATCGCAATTAAAAATGACTTAAAAATTCTAACAGATAGAGAAGGCAAGCGTCTGAAGTTTTATAATATCGAAGTTGTAAACGATGAATTAATTGTAACAGACGAAGACGGGGAATTATTTGAATACAATCCAAGTTCAAAAGAAAGTCAACGAGTACAGGAAACATTATTCCATGAGAAACAAACAATAATTGAAAACTGTCTTTTTGGAGTAGATATAAATCCTAATTCTGTAAAAATTTGCCGATTACGATTATGGATTGAGTTGCTGAAAAATGCCTATTACAAAAACGAAACCGAGCTTGAAACACTCCCTAATATCGACATTAATATAAAATGCGGAAATTCTTTAGTTTCTCGTTTTTCGCTCCACTCAGATTTAAAAAAAGCCTTAAAGCATTCAAAATGGTCAATTGACATGTATCGTATTGCTGTTCAGACTTATCGAAATGCTGAAAACAAGGAGCAAAAACACGAAATGGAAAAACTTATCAAGACCATTAAAACCGATTTTCGCTCCGAAATTGCAGCAAACAGTAAAGAAATTAGCGATTTAAACAAGTGGAAAGGCGAGCTTTACAATTTGATGAACCAAACCAGTTTATTCGAAAAATCTGCAAAAGAGAAAAAGGGATTTGACAAAAAAGCCAAAACTTTAGCCGAAAAAATAAAAAAGCAAGAAGCTCTTATTGAAGAAATTAAAAATAACAAAATTTACGAAAATGCTTTTGAGTGGCGATTTGAATTCCCCGAAGTGCTAAATGATGATGGAGAGTTTGTGGG
>JAQVOJ010000132.1 GCA_028702675.1 Bacteroidales bacterium | reverse complement strand
ATTATAAGAATTCAGAATTTCTTTGTAATGATTCAAAGCGTCTTTCTTTGTCGCAAATTTTTTTTCTCCTATTTCAATCGCTTTTCTCAATGTTCGTGTTATTTTTCCTAAAATGCCCTATAACGTTTGGCGGTATGAAAAGTTGCCGATTGCGTGCGATTTCCTGTCAAGTTACACAAAAGTTGAAGCGGGCTACAACCCTTGAATAACCTACTGAAACGGCAATTTTTTATACCGCGTGTTGTGTGCTGTTATTCTATTTCTACGTTTAAATAATCAAATTCAAGTTTTAAATTCAGTTTTAAAAAGTCAATGTACTTTTTGTCATTGTCTGTTGTCGGATATTGTCCAACAACAATATGTTTTTTCGGTCTTTTGTCTGTGTCGTTTAGCGAATAAAGTAAAATTTGGCCTAATGCTTCTTTAATACATTCAGAGGCGTATGATGATGATTTAACTTCGTAAAAAACAATGTAATTCGGTTGAATTAGTTTTATGTCAACGTAGTTTTCTTCAAGAACCACATTGTCTTTTCCATAATTGTCAGAAAGCAATTTTACTAACGCTTCCTGAATTTTGTTGTGTTTTTGTTCTGCAACATAGGAACGTGTTACTGTTCTTGCTTGTGTTGTCGTATTTCGTCCGTTTGCTGCTCGTCTTATTGTTCTTCTTTGTCTTTTTCGTGTTGTCGAACCGACAGTTTCATTCTTGTCTTCGTTATCGCCAAATTGGTCATAAAGTTGTCGCATAAACGCATACACGTTTAAATGTGCAGGTTTGTTTAACATCATTACGTTTTGAATTTCTGAAATTGTCGTGTGTCTGTCCGTTTTTAAACCAAAATGGTTTGCAATTTTGAATAAAACGTCACGCTTGTAAATCGGAATAAGTCTTTCGTTAGAATACAAAAACGCTACTTTCCATTTAAACAAATCAGGTAAATGTATATTGTCTATTTCTGAAAACTTTCCAATTTCGGAAAGTTGTATGATTTTGATAATGTCTCGTTTTGTATTTTCGAATGCTGTTTTTCTATTGTCGCCATAATCTTGTAACCAAGAGTATTGGTTGTCGTTCTTGTAGTTCTTTGGTCTTTTTGTTGGGTCTTTTCGCTCATAAATACCAAACTTTATGGAAGTCATACCTTTTATGCTGCCCAACATTCTTGTTTTCGTCTCAACCCACTGACAAAATGTGTCCTTGTTTCCAAGTCCAACATATTCCTGCAAGGTCAGATTTTGTACATTTTCAATTGTCCACCTGTCTAAAAATTCGTCAAGAAGTTCTTTTAGTTCGTTAATGGTCATATCGTCTCTTTTTTATAATAGCACACAACGTTTCGCAGCTATGTATTGGGCGCATAATACAGATTTCATTATCTTTTACGCACTTAGCAAAACCGCTGATAAATTAAATTGTTAATAATAAATTTTCTGTTACAAATATAGATAAAATTTTCCAAAAAGCGGTTTTGCGGATGTTCGGAATTGAAATTACTTTTCAAAGTTCCTACAAACTAAGCCTAATATATAGGTGCTGTTAGCGTTCGGTGGTTTTCAGAGCAATGCCTTCTGAGTGTTAGTCAGCCTTTTGAACAGAAGAAACTGTTCTCTTTTTCACTTAGATAAAATTATTTCATACACGCTAAACTTGCTGCCGTTTCAGAAAATGTTATGAGCTATTATATTACAATATTTTTCTTTGATTGCATTTGTTTTAAACTCCGAAATGCTTCTTATATTGAGTTTTTGCGTAGGCTTTTTCTTTAAAATCATCAGCATTTTTCATAGTAAAAGTTGCGATGCCTTTTCATTAAAGCAGATTCATTATAAATTGTAGAATTTTAAAACCTATACTTTATTCCCAAAATAATAGTATTCATAGAAATAGATTTAATATCTGCATCTGCATACAAATCTATACCCGTATGTTTTAGTTTTCCACTATCAATTTTTATATTGTTTTGGATAAATATTCCTATATAATTATTATGATTGTTTTTAAGAGGAAACCCCACACAAAAATTCAAAGGAACACTAGTATTGATGTTAGAATAGGATACTATACTGTAAGGACTTTTATTTGTATATAAAAAATTGTATAATTCATAATAAATTCCAGTCTTTACTGTTAAATTAATATTTTCAATTTCAAAAAAACGATATTCTCCAACAAGTCCAACGACATATAAATCTAACTTTTTATATTGTTCTTCTTTGAACTCTGTAATACTTGTTCCTGTATTAATACCAAAATCAAAGCCAAGTGCAAATTTTTTATTATTTAAAAAATAATCACTAATCGTAACGCCTGTTATCAAAACACAAGAATTCTTATAATTATCAAATTTATCAATAAAGTAGTTGTCAATTTCTGAAGTAGTTACATACCCAAAATTTACACCCATATCTATAATATTTTTAGAGCTTGTAGTTTGTGCAATTATGGCAGTGGAAAATATTATGGATAATGTCGCTATAATGATACTTTTTTTCATAATGTAATGTTATAATTTAGGTTAATCATTATCTTTTTGGTTTAGTATTTTATCAGCACATGTACTTGTAGCCGTTGCGCCTGCCGTTATGCCTGTTACTGTTCCTGCTGGACCTAATGCTGACCCGCCTATTCCCCCTAAAATACCACCTGTAACATCACATACTCCAACAATAAGTCCTTTCAACCACCCCTTCATTTTAGTAGACTTAAACGTATTTTGTTTATTGTATTTATCCAAATTATAAAACAAAGAATAACGTAATATCGAAAAAACTGACAATAAAATAATTCTATCTTTTTCGTATTTTATTTTTGAATTTATTATCTCATTTTCATATTTTAGAATTATTTTTTTGTATTTAGCGTAATCAAATAGAGCTTTATCAGATAAAACTATTAGTTCATTTATTGTTTTTATCAAAATTTCTTTACTTTCATCTGACAATTTCGTTTTATTAATATAATTTACACAATAATTATTAGCGTCATCTAGTATTGCTTTTATTATTTCATACAACGAATACTCATCTACATTATACCCACTAATTTTAAGAAAATGAGTAACTTTTCTAACAATACAATCTAAGTCATCTTCTATTTCACACGGATTTTGCTCTAAATATGATTCACATTCTTTTAATAAAAAATTGTGTACTTCTCCTGTAAAATCGTATGCGTTTTTAGGATTATGTGGCAATTCATCAAAATTTAAATTGCTATTACCTAAAGTTTCACAACAACCTATTCTCACATTACTGTTTGTTATAGTAATGTGGTTTATTAGGTTACAATCTTTTTTTTCTGTAGATTCCATAAATTTGAACTTTGCTTTGCAGCTAGATTTCAAGACTTTTAAATATTATTATTATTGCAAATATAATAATATTATTTTTAATTACACAATATATTGTTTGTATATGATTGAAAATCAACAATAAGCAAATTTATTTTTTATTGGACAATAGTGTATTTTGCACATTACTTTTATTGGTGAAGAATTATTGATTCTTCTTTTCATCGTTTTCACTATAAAAGTTACGATGCCTTTTCATTAAAAGCGAATTCATTTTGTGTTTTTACCTTTCCTTTTGTTTTGCAACATCCTTTCTGTTATCTTAGATGCCTGAAACGTTTCTGCTCCTATTTTCTTTCAGTTGTATAGAAATTTCCTGTCTATGAATCTGGGCTGGCAAAACTCAATTTATCAAAATAATTGTAGTGAGTAAATTCAATTCAAATATTTCAATCTTTTTTTCTTTTTCTACAAACTTTTTCGGTAGTGATTTAAAGATATTTTCCTTTTCAAGATTTTCATTAAAAGCATTACTCTGTTTTTTCTTCCACTGAACGCTAACGGCTGCAGCTATGTGGTGTGCGGTAAAGGAATTGCGATTACTCTATCAGGTTTAGTGAGTTGAGTAAAATTACGATTACCTTTAATATTGCTACATTTCTCCGCATGACATATAGGTGTTGTTAGCGTTTCGTTGTTGTTTGGATTGAATTTAGCCATTCATTTCCTTTTTTCTAAAACTAATTTATTCACATTATTTATAATACAACACTAAAGTGGCATAGCACAAAGACAATAAACTTACCTGACTATTTTAAGAATTTATGAGTTATTCTTTATTAGTTTTCGGGTTACTGTTTTTTTACCGGTTGTTACTTTGACAAAATAGATACCTGAAGGATTATTACCTAAATCAATTTCTGATTCTTTACCCCGTAGTATTAGTTTGCCTTGAAGGTTTAATACCTCTATGCTTTCAATATCTTCTGCCAAAACTGAAAATTTACCTTTTGTGGGATTGGGATAGATTTTTATCTCTGTGCTATTTGACATAAAACTATTTGGATCAGCAATGTCATACATACAATCGTAGCTAAAAGTGGTTTGAGGGTCAATATTAGTCCAATTAGCTGATGACCAGGCAGGATCATCTACTTCTATGCAATATAAATTGGGATTATCAGTAGCATCAAAATAATTATCTATGATAAGTGAATTATTCCCGTTTCTTACATCTAATGATGTTAATTGATTATTTTGGCAAAATAGCCAATCCAAAGCAGTATTATTGCTAACATCTAATGTACTTAATTCATTATTAAGGCAGGCTAGAGTTTCTATAGCAGTATTATTACTAACATCTAATGTGCTTAATTGATTACCACCGCAAGTTAAACTAGTAAGACCAATATTATTGCTAACATCTAATGTGCTTAATTGATTACCACTGCAACCTAAACCATTAAGACCAATATTATTGCTGACATCTAATGTACTTATTTCATTATATTGGCAATGTAAAAAAATAAGAGCTGTATTATTGCTAACAACTAATGTGCTTAATTCATTAAAACCGCAATATAAAACTTCCAAAGCAGTATTATTGCTAATATCTAATGATGTTAATTCATTCTGAGAGCAATGTAAATGAGTAAGAGCAGTATTATTGTTAAAATTTAATGTGATTAATTGATTATTATCGCAAAATAAACTAGTAAGACCAATATTATTGCTAACATCTAATGTACCTAATTGATTATCTGTGCATTGTAATTCAGTAAGAGCAGTATTACTGCTTACATCTAATGAAGTTAATTCATTCTGAGAGCAATATAAATAAGATAGAGCAGTATTATTACTAACATCTAATGTGATTAATTGATTATGAGAGCAACTTAAATCAGTAAGAGCTGTATTATTGCTTACATCTAATGTGATTAATTGATTATTAAAGCAGCGTAGTATTTCAAGAGAAGTATTATTGCTTACATCTAACGTGGTCAATTGATTCTCAACGCATTGTAAATCAGTAAGAACAGTATTATTACTAACATCTAATGTGCTTAATTGATTAAAACTGCAGTATAAAGAAGTAAGAGCAGTATTATTGTTAACATCTAATGATGTTAATTCATTCTGAGAGCAATGTAAATGAGTAAGAGCAGTAAAAGCCTCAATACCTGTTAAATCAGATATGTCTTGATTATAAAGATATATTTCTCCAGTATAAGCACTTGCTTCGCTTACTTGTATTTCATTGTCTCCATTTGTGTTAATTTCTGGATTTTCTAGTAAAGCAGCTTTAAAGACAGCATCCGGAATATTTACTATTTGGGCATTGCTTAATAATGCTAATAATAGGGTTACTGATAAAAGAATAAGGTTTTTCATAATGTTTTTTTTAGTTCTGATTAGTGTCGGGGTACAGGTTTTTACAATGAACGCTAACGGTTGAGGCTAAAAGCTGGCGGGCAATTCGGTGCACTTCACTGTCAAATTACGATGAAGTTTAGTAGTTGCTCTGCCCTTCAAATTAGCACTTTCCGCCCGCTTGATTTTAGCCTTTGTTGG
>JAQVOJ010000045.1 GCA_028702675.1 Bacteroidales bacterium | reverse complement strand
CAATAAGCTAACAGCCATTAATGCCATTCCTGCAATTATTCCATAAGTAGATAGGTGGTGTTCTCCATATTTTTCGGCTCCGGGGAGTAATTCATCAAGCGAAATAAAAACCATAATCCCTGCAACGGCAGCAAATAGAATTCCAAACAAAGTATCAGTTAAAAATGGCATCAATATTAAAAAAGCGAGTATTCCCCCCAATGGTTCTGACAGCCCTGACAAGAAAGAATATTTTAATGCTTTTTTTCTGCTTTGAGTAGCGTAATAAATTGGAACTGCCACTGCTATTCCTTCAGGAATGTTATGTATTGCTACAGCAAAAGCAATAGGGATACCAATATCGGGAATAGTATAAGATGAGATAAAAGTTGCAATCCCTTCGGGGAAATTATGAATAGTAATAGCAATGGCACTAAGCACTCCCATTCGTTTTAAATTTCGCTTTTTAATCTCCTCTTCGTTCATTTGTTCAATTAATCGCATTTCGTGAGGATTCTCGAAACTTGGAACTATCCAGTCGATTAATAGTATTACAAGCACTCCGCCGAAAAATGCCAAAAGGCTTATCCAGTTACCAAGATTTCCATGTGCTGTTGTTAATAGTTCAAAAGATTCGGGAAGAATCTCTACAAATGATATGTAAATCATTACTCCGGCAGAAAAACCCAATGAAAACGAGAGAAGTTTTGTATTAGTTTTATTTGCCCAAAAAGCGATAAGGCTGCCAATACCGGTACTTAAACCTGCAAAACTTGTAAGAGCTAGTGCAAACCAAATATTATAAGTTTCCATTTCAAACATTATTCAATATTAAAAAATTCTATATTCAAAGTGCTTTCAATTTGCTTTTCTAGCTTATTAGGTAATAAAGGAAATAAATCTAAACCTGTTAATTCTTCAATACTATCTATTTTAACAGAATATTCGTAAAAATTGTTTTTAGAATGTTCAATATTTGGAATAATAAATCCAATGGCGCATTGTATGCTGTTGGTGTAAACGAGTATTGCTTTGTAAAAATGTTCAGGTACAGAGACTTTATTTTCTCCAATATATTTCAAATTATCTTTCAGTACTGGTCCTGTTATTACATAGATTGTGTCAAATTCGGCAGCCCAATCTCTTACATTTGATTCTAAGCGATTCCAAATGCTGCGATTAAAACTTGCAATTTGTGGGCTCATATTGCTGTAATAAAAAGATTCTTCCTGAGCTACAGAGTCAAAAGACATATCTCTTGATGGGGCTAAGTGCCCTCTGTCGTAACCGCTTTTGTAATAATCATTATCGTTTGCACTTTCTGTGAAAATCTTAGGATCTGTTCTAAATTTATTTGAACGTTTTACATTTTTTTCTAGTTGATTTGATGTTAATTTATATGCAACCCAAACTGCTTGTTCGTGCTGTTCAGAATATTTTAAGCTGTAATATGTATGATAAACAACTGTGTCGGTTTTGTACAGCATTGGCATTTCTAACTTAGGAGGCATTACTGAGCTTTTACATGAACTCAGTATTATTGTTGTATATAAAAATATCAACCAAAGATATAGTATGTTTGTTTTTATATGCGATTTGTAAAGTTTTAGAAACATATATTGAATATAAAAATACTTGTTAAAGCTAATTGTTTTTTCTTAAAGATACAATAAGGGGAAAGTGGTCGCTATAGTCGATATGTATTACTTTATGATTAGTACAAATAAATTCTTTAGGATAAAAAACGAAATCTATTCTTTGAGTAATAAGACTTTTTTTCCATGTATATCCAGGTTTTCGTGCTGCTTTTGTATAAGAGTCTTTTAGATTAGCTTTAATAGTTGTATATGTGTAAGAAAACGGATTATCGTTAAAATCTCCGCACACAATAACCGGATAAGGTGAGCTTTTAATGTTTTTGGCTAAAGTATTTGATTGCTGTGTTCTAATTTGAGATGATTTTATAATTTTTTTGAGTACAGGAAATAATCCATTTACTTTACCGTCTTTAAGTCTGTCAAGATTAAGATTGTCAATTTCGTTATAATTATCTTCGTTAAAATACATACTTTGCAAATGACAATTGTATATACGGATGGTATCATCTAAATATAATATATCAGTATATATAATCAGATTATGAGTATTCTCAAAGCTTATTTCCCCTTTGTTTACAATAGGATATTTACTAAAAGTTGCAATGCCAAAATGCTGATTGCCAATAGGTTCGATAGAGGTCGTGTAATAGTTATATGGAGCATTGAGTTTTTCAGTAAGCACTTGGGTAGTAGGAAAATAATCATTTGACGACCAGAAGTACTCCTGGAAGCAGGCTATATCGGGATTTTGTGCTTCAACGAAAGAAAACATTGCATCTTTTAGATTATCTTTTTCTCGCCAGTTGTAGAGATTAAATAATCTAACATTGTAGCTTAATATTTTTAAATCGTCATTTTGGGGGCTTAGTTTTCTGAAATATCCTTGAATCGGTATAAGTCTAATAATCAAAGGGCTACCAATAAGAATAATAACTAATGCGATTAGTGCGATTTTGCGATTTATAAAAAGCCAAAGTATAAAAAATAAAAAGTTTATACCTAAAACATATGGATAAGCAAAAGTAAATACCAAAAAATAAGGGAATTGATCCGGAGAAATTAAATGAGCCAAATAGCAAATTATTAGCGGTATAATGGCTAAAACATTTAGTGTAATTAATATCTTGCTAATCACTTTCACAAATGATATGATTTGGCTTTAAAGTTAAAAAAATAGAATTATTTTTTGTTACTCATTTTAAAGAGGGTTTCTTTTTCTTTTGGTGTTAAGCTTGCATAACCCGAATTTGCAACTTTATCAAGTATTCGATTAATCTCCTCTTGCTCTTGTTTTTTCCGTTTATTATAGTCCATATCCGATTCAAAGCCTCTTTTTGTTTTAGCTTTATGTTTACCGCTACGATATGTTATCCTTATATTTTTATCTTTTTTAAGCAATCCGAAAATCTTATCAAGAAATTTACTAAAACCAAGAGTAAAATCATTTCCTTTTTTGTAATTAATTGCAAATAAATACCCTAAAACAGCCCCACCTAAATGAGCAATATGTCCACCTGCGTTACTAATAGGAATGCTTATAATATCAATAATAACTGTAAAAAGTGCTATGTAAATAATTTTTACTCTTCCAAAAAACATTAAATATATTTCTTGTTTTGGCACTAATGCTGCAATAGCCACCAATATAGCCATAACCGAAGCAGATGCTCCTAATGCTATTGCAAAATACTTGTCTATCTCGAAAACGGGAAATATATTATAAGCTGCAATATAAAACAATCCTCCGCTTAATCCTCCAAGGAGATATATCGACAATAATTGTCTTTGTGATAAGTACTTTAGAAAAATTTTACCAAACCAGTAAAGTACAATAAGATTAAAAAGTATATGCAAGAAACTTTTGTGTAAAAACATGTATGTAATTATTGTCCAAGGTCTTCTGATTAAAACATTAAAATCAGCAGGAAGCGAAAGCCATTCGATTAGTACTTCTGCAGGACCATTGAAAAGATAGAGAATAGCATAAACAAGGTTAACAACAACAAATACTGCCAGGTTGACATATATAAGGCGAGATAAATTACTGCCTTTGATAAATATTTTTTTTATTTCTTCGCTAAAACTCATTTAATGCCAACGGTTAAATCTATTTTTTCTCCAGATAAGAATAAATATAAGACCAAAAAGCATACCACCGAGATGCGCAAAATGAGCAATATTATCACTATGGTTAGCTATTCCGAGATAAAGTTCTAAAGCAGCATAAATAATAACGAAATATTTTGCTTTTAGAGGGAATGCAAAGTAAATATAAATGACAGCATTTGGAAATAACATTCCGAAAGCAAGTAATAAGCCATAAATAGCTCCCGAAGCTCCTACAGTTGGTGTATTTATAAGCATATTAAGTGTACGCATCTGACCGTGAGTATAGTTCATGCCTCGATTAATTACTTCTGTACCTTGCGACAATACTGTTTCAACTAGTCCGGGATCCATTTGTGCTATTAGATGTTGTATTTGAAAATAATTAACCAACATATGTAAAAATGCTGCCCCTAAGCCACAAACAAAGTAGTAAATGAAGAATCTTTTTGGTCCCCAGATTTCTTCAAGTACTCTTCCAAACATCCATAATGCAAACATATTGAAGAATAAATGTCCTATTCCTCCGTGCATAAACATATGTGTAATTAATTGGTATGGATTAAAGTTCTGACTTTGTGTAGAATATACTGCCAAGTATTGAAAAAGACTTATTCCCATTCGTTCAAATATTATTGTAAGGACAAATAATATTATGTTTATGATAAGTAGATTTTTAACAACTGGTGGTAAACTTAAAAATCCTCCCGGTCTGTATTCGCTCATAACTGCTTACATTAAAAGTTTTTCTATATTCTCAACTGAAATTATTTCAAGGATTTTCTTGCCTTCGGGTGTATAATTATGAATAGGGCAACTCATTAATCTGAAAAACAATGTTTTCATTTCTATTGATTCAAGCTTACGAATGAACTTTTGAGATGCTGCTTTTGCTATTGTAAGGGCAAGTTTTTCTCTAAAAGCTATTTGGATATTACCAGTTTCTTCGGTATAAATCTTCAACATGCTTTCGAGAATAGTTTCGGGATTGTCCTTAGCAAATTCTGCTGGTACTCCATTTATCGAGATGCTGTCGTTGCCTAAAATACTAATATTGAAGCCTATGTTTACAAGTTCTTCCATCATTTCAAGTAGCAAACTCCTTTCTTTGGGGCTTATTTCGAGTTGTTTCGGAAATAATTGCTTTTGCGTTATTCCTTGCTGTGTCTGCATTTTACTTAATACATCTTCGTAAACAACTCGTTCACGAGCTCTACTTTGGTCAATTACCATTAAGCCTGATTTTACAGATGTTAAAATATATTTATCTTTTATCTGAAAAAATAAATCAGTTTGTTCGGCTGTCTTGTCGTTATTATTTTTGTTTCCTTGATTTTGAATTGAACTAATATTTGAAATGCTATTATTGTCTGAGGGTGTTCCAAATACATCTTTCCAATTTTGCGGAACTCTATCTTTATGTTTGTATGATGGAAGTTTAAACTCTTTATTATTATCGAAAGGATTGTAGTTAGGGTCTATTTTTACCTGTGGTGGATTAAAACTGGTTTTTGATGTAAAATGAATATCTTTGGTTTCGTTTTCGGAAAAGTCCATTGGTGGCATTATGCTAAATTTTCCAAGTGCTTCTTTAACTGCTGCATTTAAAATTTGAAACAAAGCTTGTTCGTTTTCAAATTTTATTTCTGTTTTTGTGGGATGTATATTTATGTCGATAGTGCTTGGATCAACTTCAAAAAAAACAAAAAACGATGGGAAACTTCCTTGTGGTATTAATTGTTCGTAAGCCATCATTACAGCTCGTCTAAAATATGGATGATACATATATCTGCCATTTACAAAGAAGTATTGTTCACCGGATGTTTTTTTTGCTTTTTCGGGTTTGCCAATATATCCTTTAATATTTGCAAGGCTTGTTCCTGTGTCGATTTTTAACAAATACTGATTTATATTTTTACCGAATAATCCTGATATTCGTTGTCTTGTGTTTCCCGTTTCAATATTAAAAATCTCTTCACCGTTATGATATAGTTTACACTTAACTGATGAGTTTGGTAATAAAGCTCTAATCACCTCTTCAGTAATGTGTCTGAATTCGGTATTATTAGTTTTTAGAAATTTTCTACGAGCCGGAATATTATAAAACAAATTTTTTACTCTAATTTGAGTCCCAGGCTGAAGAGCTACCGGTTCTTGTTTTAAAACTTCAGAACCGTTTATTTCAATAAGAGTTCCTGTTTCGTTGTCGTGCATTCGTGTTTTTAGGCTTAATTGCGAAACGGAAGCTATCGAAGCCATAGCTTCGCCTCTAAATCCTAAGGTCCTAATCGCAAATAAGTCGGTGGCATTGCTAATCTTGGATGTGGCATGTCGTTCAAAGCACATTCTCGCATCTGTTTCACTCATCCCACAACCATTATCGTTTACTTGAATTAAGGTTTTACCGGCATCTTTTATAATTATATCAATTAGAGATGCTCCGGCATCAATGGCATTTTCAACTAATTCTTTAACCACCGAAGCTGGTCGTTGAATAACCTCTCCGGCAGCAATCTGATTAGCAACTGCATTGGGTAATAATTGAATTATATCACTCATTTAACTATTTCGAAAATAATTCAACTAATGGGGTTAAATCTGCAATCAATAATAAGTAGGCAAAAAACAAAAGAAAGGCAAAAATAATAAAGAATCTTATTCTAGCGTAATTTGCCCGTTTTTGTTTGCGAGAAATACGGTATGTAAAACTCCCTCTAATTGGTGATTCTATTTCCGGAATATCAATATCCGGCGATTTACCCTTTTCAATTCTTAGCTCACGCCTGCGTTTATCTCTCTTCTCCTTTTCAGGATCGTAGTAACGAGGTTGATAGTTAAAAACATTGTAGCCCGGTATTTTAAATAATCTTATTGCCATTCTTTTTATTTATACGCAAAATTATGAAATTTATTGGCTTTATCTATGAACAAATTTGATATTCTATACTTTAGTTGAAAATATAAAAGTTAAATTGGCACTTTTTTTGTCAAATTATCGTGAATTTTAAATTTTAAATTATGATCAAAAAACTACTTACTTTATTATTGATTATCCCGTTTTTTATTAATGTGTTTTCGCAAAATAGTTTAAGCCCACTTACTAATAATCAGTACAATATTCTGATTAATAAAATATCATCGGTATCAAACGAAGATACAAAATTGAAAATAATTGAAAATGATTTATCTGCAAAAACTATTACAAGCAAGCAAATGGAAGGAATTGCAATTTTTTTCATTTCCGATTATCAGAGATACTTGTTTTGTGCAAATGCTTATCAAAAATTAACTGATCCCGAAAATGTTTATAGTGTTTTTGACGGGTTTAATAATCTGTCGGGTGCATTGAGGTTTTATAATTATATTTCTAATTATTCAGATGATAATCAAACTCAAGTAACGGCAATACCCGAACCTGAACCCGTTGAAGCGGATTTTGAATATCCTAACCCCAATTTTTATTCTGGCGAATGTGGTTGTGAGCCATTAGTGTCAGATAGAAGTTTTGATGGATATTTTTATAAGGTATCACAAATTAAAGGCGATGATGGAAAAATGGATTTAATACTAAATTTGGTTGATGAGCATTGTTTCTCGGTTACGCAAATTATGAAATTGGTAAATCTAATTCAGTTTGAAGAAAATAGATTCTCTGTACTTTCAACTATTTACCCAATTGTCTTTGACAAGGATAATTATTTGTACGTTAAGCAATTACTTACTAATATGAATTATATAAATGGTATAAACGAGATTTATAGTCCACCCTTAAAGCCTAAACCTCAGCCAATTGAGCCTATTTGCGAGGTTACAGATTATGAATTAGGTTTGATAATTACTCAAATCGAAAATGAATCATTTGAGACAGACAAACTTAGGCTTGCTAAAAACCTTGTTGAAAAAAATGAATGTTTTACATCAATGCAAATTGTAGAATTGATTAAATTAATTGGATTTGAAGCTGATAAGCTGGATTTTGCAAAATTTGCTTGGCATTATACTATTGATAAAAATAATTATTCATTTGTTTCGCAAGAATTAGGTTACTCTACCGATAGAGAGGCTTTGCAAGTTTATATTGATGCTCAAGAGTAATCTTAAGAAGATTAAATAATTATTATATAATATACTATTGTTTTAATCTCTGTATATTATATTTTTGCAAATTCAAAATAAGATAAAAATAGATGAGATATACTTTTTTAATCGGGATTATTTTACTGAGTAATATAATTTCAGCTCAAAATCAAAGTGAAAAACATGTGATATTTGGCAGTCCATATTCAAGTCAGGTTACTCAGGTATGTTCTGATAAAAACGGAAATGTTTATGTTTCGGGAGAATTCAGCAAAAGCTTACTGATGGGGTCGAACCGCTTTAAAGATACTTGGGGCGGGTTTATCGCAAAACTTAATTCTGAAAATAAGCTTTTATGGTTAAATCGTGCCGACTTCCAGGTAAAGGGGCTTAAGTGTGAAAATAATACTCTGTATCTTATCGCTCAATTTAGTAAACATGGTGTATTGTGCGATGAAGAATTAGAAAATGGGAGCAATACATTTAATTCCGTTGTAGCTGCAATTAACACAGAAACAGGTTATCCTATCTGGAAAAATTATTTAAAAAGCGATCAAGATGTATTTTCTACTGATATTACTCTCGATAATAGCGGTAATATTTACTTCTTAGGTGCATATACAGGCTTATTAAAGGTTGGCGATTATCAATTAGAATCAACACATTCAAAGAGTAATTATATAGGCAAAATTGATAATACAGGTGCAATAAAATGGATAAAAAGAATTAGTGGTGGTGAGGATATTATTACAGGTGTTACATCATCTGCTCTAGCATATATTCCAGCTATAGGCAAAATACTTGTTGCAGGTAGTTTCTCGGGTAAAGCTTGGTTTGGAAATACGGTAATTAGTTCTAAGAGATTTGAATCCGACTATGGATACACTTATTATCAAAACGAAGTTTTTGCTGCCAAGTTTAATCCTAATGGCGATTTTGTTGATATTAACACATTAATTACAGAAGCGAATCTTAATGATGTACTTGTAGTAGATAGTATTTTATACTTGTGCGGATATTTTAGAGGAACGATCTTTAAGGACTTTGAACCCGGTATTTCATTTTTTGGGAAAAACTTACAACTAAAATCAGGAGTAGGTGCGGCCGGTAACTTATTAGAAACAATGTATGTAGCTGCATTCTACAAAGATAGTGCATTGTGGGCATTCGCTCCAAGCGGAATTAATAACAGTAGAATGCTTAGCTTAAGTATTGACAACGAAAATAATATTTACGCCGGTGGTTTCTTTTACGATCAAATTGACTTACCCGATGGTACAAGAATTAATGCTTCGGGAAAAGAGCTGAGTTCAAATATATTTGTAAGTAAGTTTAATAAAAAAGGTGAAATATTAGAACATCATAGTGCAGATGTTAAAAATACTATTAAACTATTCGATTTAAGTTTTGGTAATGAGTTGGTAATTGGAGGGCAAGTAACAGGTAAAGCTAGTATTAGCAATACAGGCGTTGAATCAAGAGGGAAGCACCAAAACGGATATATTTATAGATTCTTAGTTGATTAAAATAAATAAAGCGTTAAGATTTCTTATCTTTACTGCATGACTTACAATTCTATTGGTGATTTTATTGTTGCCCTTGAAAAAGATGGGGAACTCATACGAATTAATGAGCAAATTAATCCTGAATTAGAAATTACAGAAATTGCAGAACGTGTAATGAAATCTAAAGATGGAGGCAAGGCTTTGCTTTTCGAAAATACCGGAACTGAATATCCTGTTTTAATAAATATGATGGGTAACGAAACCCGTATGCTCAAGGTTTTAAGAGCAAATAATTATAAAGAAATTACAAACGAGATAGAGGATTTATCCAATCTATTTTTAAATGAGATAAAATCGGGCTTTTTCAAAAAAATGAAATTACTGCCAAATCTAATTAAGATGGCTTCTTATTTGCCCGTTAAAACTTCAAAAAAAGCTCCATGTCAGCAGAGAATAATCAAAGATGTTAATCTAAATACTTTGCCAATTCTTAAAACCTGGCCACATGATGGTGGTAGATTTATTACTTTGCCAATTGTAATTTCTCAGCACCCTGATACAGGTATTAGAAATGCAGGCATGTATCGCATGCAAGTGCTAGATGAAGAAAGTACAGGGATGCATTGGCATATGCATAAGGGTGGAGCAGCCCATTTTGATTTGTACAAAAGTA
This sequence comes from Bacteroidales bacterium, assembly GCA_028702675.1. Taxonomy (GTDB): domain Bacteria; phylum Bacteroidota; class Bacteroidia; order Bacteroidales; family ML635J-15; genus JAQVOJ01. The sequence goes on along the minus strand of JAQVOJ010000045.1, from coordinate 13,055 downwards.
GAAAGGAAAAAATGCCGATAGCTGTAGTTTTAGGAGGTGATCCGGTTTATACTTACTGTGCTACAGCACCACTGCCCGAAGGAATTGATGAGTTTTTAATGGCGGGATACTTACGTAAGAAAAGGGTAAAAATGGTAAAGTGTATTACTCAAAATATTCATGTGCCAGCTGATGCAGATATCGTATTAGAGGGATATATCAACCCTGAGGAGGATTTTGTGTGCGAAGGTCCTTTTGGTGATCATACCGGTTTTTATTCATTAGCTGATTATTATCCAAAATTTCATGTTACTTGTATTACGCATCGAAATAATGCTGTGTATCCCGCTACTGTTGTTGGAGTGCCTCCTATGGAAGATGCGGAAATAGCAAAAGCTACCGAGAGAATATTTTTGTACCCGCTTAAAATGATGCAACCGGAAATAATTGATATGCACATCCCCGAATTGGGTGTCGCTCACAATCTTGTTTTGATAAAGATTAAGAATAGTTTTCCGGGACACGGAATGAAGGTTTTACATTCATTATTGGGAAGCGGGCAAATGATGTTTTCTAAAGTATTGATAGCTCTTCCTGAAAATGTTGATATATTTAACATGAAGCAAGTAGCAAATCATGTATTAATGTCGGTAAATATTAGTGATAATATTAGCTTTTCTGTGGGACCGGCTGATGTTCTCGATCATGCTTCAAATAAATTTGCTCTTAGTGGTAAAGTGTTGATTGATGCAACAGATACAAAAGCTAAATCAATAAGTAGGACAAAACTTGTATTCAAAAAAGATTTAGACTTTGTTGAGAATATTAAGATATCAGATAATACCGGATGGATTTTTGTAAATAAAGCAAATTATAAATTTGACAATAAAATAATTGATGTAATTGCTGATAATCTGGATAAAGAAAACCTACCCATACTTATTAATATTATTGACAGCGTTTTTAATATAGACGATTATAATTTTCTTATATGGCTAGTGCTTAGTAATATCGATCCTAAAAAAGATGTATTAGTTATAGAGAACTCAATTTTTGTAGATGCCTGTGTAAAAAACAGAAAACAAGATGGCTTTGAGAGAGATTGGCCTAATATTGTTGTAATGGACAAAAATACGATAGAGAAAATAGATCAGATTTGGTTAAATTTAGGTATTGGAGATTTTATTAAGTCGCCATCGCTCGAAAGATTAAAAATGCAAAGCGGAGATGGAGCTGTATTCAAGTAAATTTTTATTACAATACAAGAGTCACCCCCCAAGGTTCTGTAAGCCAATTAATTAATCGAATTGCTTTGGATGACTAATTTTTTGTTTTAACAACGAAATTTCAAGTACATCTTCTATGTTCTTAACATACGAAAATGTAAGACCTTTTACATAGTCTTTTTTAATTTCTTCAATATCTTTTTTGTTTTCGGCAGAGAGAATAATTTCTTTGATTCCTGCTCGCTTGGCTGCAAGAATTTTTTCTTTAATACCACCCACAGGCAATACTTTCCCTCTTAGAGTAATTTCGCCAGTCATTGCAATATTCTTTTTTACTTTACGCTGGGTAATTGCCGAAGATAATGCTACAGCCATTGTAATACCTGCCGAGGGTCCGTCTTTAGGTATGGCTCCTTCTGGTACATGTAGGTGGATATTATAGTTTTTAAAAATATCGGAATTGATTTCGAGTAAATCAGTATGAGCTTTAATATACTCTAAAGCTATTGTTGCCGATTCTTTCATAACATCGCCAAGGTTTCCGGTAAGTGTGAGCAAACCTTTACCTTTCGAGAGGCTTGTTTCAATATACAAAATATCGCCTCCGGTGGCTGTCCATGCCAAGCCGGTAACTACTCCCGCATATTCGTTACCTTGATATCTTTCTTTGTTATATTTTGGGTTACCCAAATATTTTTCTAAATCTGATTCTTTAATTTGTGCTTTGAAATTAGGTTCTACAGCAATCTTACGTGCAATTTGTCTGGCAATTTTTGCAATAGTTTTGTCTAATTGACGAACACCCGATTCGCGTGTGTAAAAATCGATTGCCTGTATCAATGCTTTTTCTGTAATATTGAATTGTTCATTTTTTAGCCCGTGAGCTTCTAATTGTTTTGGGATGAGGTGGCGTTTAGCAATTTCGATTTTTTCATCACTAACATATCCACTTACTTCAATCATTTCCATACGGTCGCGTAAAGCAGGATTAATGCTTGCCGTGGTATTTGCAGTAGCAATAAACATTACTTTCGACAGGTCGTACTCTATCTCTAAAAAGTTGTCGTGAAATTCTGAATTTTGTTCAGGGTCTAATACTTCAAGCAATGCAGACGAGGGGTCTCCTCTAAAATCTTTACCTACTTTGTCAATTTCGTCAAGTACAAATACCGGATTCGATGATTTTACCTTTTTTATATTTTGCAAAATTCGTCCGGGCATAGCTCCGATATAAGTTTTTCGGTGTCCGCGTATTTCCGATTCATCGTGCAGTCCGCCCAATGACATTCTGGCATATTTGCGACCCAATGCTCTTGCTACAGATTTGCCGAGAGATGTTTTACCAACACCGGGAGGTCCGTATAAACATAGTATTGGTGCTTTTAAATCTCCTTTTAGTTTAAGCACAGCGAGATGTTCCAAAATCCTTTCTTTTACCTCTTCGAGTCCGTAATGATCTTCGTCTAAAACCTTTTCGGCAAATTTAAGGTCAAAATTGTCTTCGGTAAATTCGCCCCAAGGCATATCTAGCATAGTATTCAAGTAATTCATTTGTACAGAATACTCGCCTGCAGCAGGGTTTAAGTGATAAAGTTTTTTAACTTCCTTGTCGAAATGTTTAGCTACATCTTCTGTCCATTTTTTCTCTTTAGCTTTTTCTTGCATCTCTTGAATTTCCTGATCAATAGGATTTCCGCCTAATTCTTCCTGAATGGTCTTCATTTGCTGATGCAAGAGAAATTCTTTTTGTTGCTGGTCTAACTCTTTTCTTACTTTCGATTGAATATCGTTTTTAAGCTCAAGCATTTGAATTTGCTTGGTTAACTGTTCCATTAAACTAATTGCTCTTTCTTTAAGATCGTCTATCTCAAGTAAAGATTGTTTATTTTTGGGGTCTATATCGCTGTTTGAACAAATAAAATTGATTAAAAAAGTATGGTTTTCAATATTTTTAATTGCAAAAGCGGCTTCTTTAGGAATAGTGTTGCTTAGCTTGATTATTTTTAGTGATAAATCTTTTAAAGTGCTTACTATTGCCGAAAATTCTTTGTCGTTTTCGTAGGGTTTTAAATCGGGTAGGGGACGGGTTTTTGCCTTAAAATAAGGTGCTGTTTCCGTCATTTCAACAATTTCAATTCGTTTGCGTCCCTGTATAATTACCGAAATTGTATCATCCGGCATTTCAATAATTTTAAGAATTTGAGCAAGTGTACCTGTTTTATAAAGGTCTTTAGGCTCAGGATCGTCAACCGATGGTTCTATTTGCGAAACAGTACCAAGTATTTTAGTATCGGCATATACTTCTTTTACAAGTTTAAATGATTTGTCTCTACCAACTGTTAAAGGTATAACTACACCAGGGAATAAAACTGTATTACGCAAAGGCAATATTGGTAAGTTTTCGGGAATTTCATCATCATCAAACATACTATCGTCGTGGTCGGTAATAATTGGAATTATCTCTGAGTCGTCTTCGAGACCAAACTGTATCTTAGGTAAGTATTCGTCTATTCTTGATTTAGCCATAAAAAATATTTTGTGTCAATATGACATTAAATTAAACAATAAAATTTAAAATGATACTTAGTCAATAGTTGTGCCACAAACAAGTTGAAAACTGAACTCGTTTAAGCATTGTGAATCACTTTATCATAGATATAACCAAAAACCTCCCTGTCATGTTCACTAAATTCAATATTACGTCTTTCCATCATTTTTTCGGCTACTTCTATAGCCTTGTCAAGTTTAAATTTAGTAAATCCATGTGCTCCTCCCCAACTAAACGAAGGAATAAAGTTTCGAGGAAATCCGGGACCAAAAATGTTGGCATTCACTCCAACTACAGTACCTGTATTAAACATTGTGTTAATGCCGCATTTTGTATGGTCGCCCATAATTAATCCACAAAATTGCAGCCCGGTATTTACAAATCTTTCTTTTTCGTAATTCCAAAGTTTAACTTCGGCGTAATTGTTTTTTAGATTTGAATTATTTGTATCGGCCCCTAGGTTGCACCACTCACCAATTACGGCATTACCCAAAAAACCATCGTGAGCTTTGTTGGAGTAGTTAAACATTACAACATTATTAAGTTCACCGCCTACTTTACAATGATTGCCCAGACAAGTGGGTCCGTATATTTTTGCATCCATTTTAATTACGCCGTATTCGCCAAGGCTAAAAGGTCCTCTAATTTTCGCCCCCTCCATTACTAAACTGTTCTTCCCTAAATATATAGGTCCGTTTTTGGTATTAAGAATCGCAAATTCAATTTCTACGCCTTCTTCCAAAAATATCGGATGATCTCCAATAACTCTATTAGTAGAACTTAAAAATTGACTTTTTTTGCCATTTGTAATTATCTTAAAATCTGATTTTATAAGCTCACCGGCAAATCCGAATATATCCCACACATTTTCAAGTATTGTAACATTTCCATTATATTCGGTGGATTGCAGATGCTCCATTTCAAATGCAATATTAATATCTTCAGGTTTACACCAAGCAGCGATTATATGATTATGATATTTTAATGCTCCCGATTTCAGATTTTTAATTGCTAATGCAAGATTTTGGTCAGGAATTACAGCCGCGTTAATTACTAAATTGTTTTCTTGGGTATTTTTCTTGAATATTTTTTGTAAATATTCTTCGGTTTGATAAGAATATGTGCCGGACAAATACTTTTCCCATCTTTCGCGATTACTTAAAATCCCGGTTTTCAAATCTGCTACAGGTCTTGTGTACGTAAGTGGTAAGAGCCTTTTATGTAGTCCTGCATCTGAAAGAATAATGTTCATAATTGCATATTATGGTTTATAGGCTACTAAATTAAAAAAAATGTCCCGCAATTGCAGGACATTTTTCTGTAAACCGTGAGTTCGGATTTATTTTTTTGTTTGACGTTTGTCTAAATGATCTTTGTATCTGTTACGGAATTTATCTACACGACCTGCTGTGTCAACCAATTTCATTTTACCTGTATAGAAAGGATGCGAAGTATTAGAAATTTCGAGTTTATACAATGGGTATTCAACTCCGTCAATTTCAACAGTTTCTTTAGCATTAGCTGCAGAGCGTGTAATAAAAGTGTGTCCGTTAGACATATCTCTGAATGCCATTAAGCGGTAATTTTTTGGATGTGTATCTTTTTTCATCTTAAAATATTTTTCAAATTTTTGCTAAAAATTGGGTTGCAAATATAAATATAGTTTGTGAATTAACAAAAAGATTATTTGGTAAAATGTGATTATTTTGTTATTTGCTAATTCATTGAATATTAATGACGTATATTTTTGAGATAAATTATCATGTTCCTGCAGTCAGGGGCTGACTCAAAGTCAGACCCTGACTTGCAGGGGAATAATGAGCTATTTAATCCTGAAATATACAGTTTTCAACCAGTATTTATACATCGGGTCAATAAAACTAATTCGATTGCCATACAGATCAAGAATATCTTTATTTTCGAGGCTGGTTTTAATCCTCTGTACATTTGCTGATGTTCCCAGGCGATAATTTCTGAGCGTTTCTTTTGAGCTGAGTTGTTCAACTCCTTCTAGCAGAGCTTTTAAAAAATTTACCTGGGTATTGCTTAAATTGTCGGTGTTTGCTTGAAACAAAAAGTCAAGCTGCATAATTAAACCCTGATGGGCTTCTTCAACTATATTAGTGTTGCACACATCTGCGGTTCGTAGCCAGACCAGTTGCGCTAATTGCTGCACGTAGTATGGATGGCATTCCGCCTTGTCAACTACATTTCCGGCACTGGTTTTATCAATTGTTTTACCTGTATCATTAAAGCGTTTAATTATAAATTTTTGCAAGGCTTTTTTTTCGATTTTTTGCAGAAAAATTATATCCCCAAATTTGTAGAATGGCATTGACACCGAAGTAAAAACATCTATCAGCATATGCCGTTTACTGCCATACAAACAGTAAGTAGTGTTTTGGTGTTTTTGCCAGTTCGAACGAAGTTTTTTCTGTATCACCATCGTATCCCCAAACGATGAGATATTCTGGAATTCATCAATGCAGATCACAAACTTGATGTTTTTTTCTTTGGCAAGGTTCTCCGGCAGATTTAAAATATCATCGGGGTCTTTTTTTACGGATTCCCAGTCAAAACTAATATTAAAATCACTGTTTGGTTCCGTGCTGAACGATAGTTTCGGAATCAGTTTTCCCATAAACTTACCGGCTTTGTCAATCAGTTCCTCCATTCTTGAGCTTGATGCTAACAAAATATGTTTCGCAAGCAATATGTAAAACTCCTCCTCGCTTCTTACATTATATAGGTCAATAAAAACAAACCTAAGCTTACTGTCTTTCTTCGATGCAGTCAACGCCGCCTTGTTAACCAGCGACGACTTGCCCCAACGTCTCGGTGATATAAGTATGGTATTTATCATTGAGGAAAAGTTGATAACCAGCCGAGCTGTTTCCTCTTCCCTGTCAGCAAAATTTGACTTTGTCGCAATTTTACCAAATGTAAATGGCGTTTCCATTATATCTTGGTTTTACAATACAATTATAATAAAAATTTTACAAACTTACAAAAATGTAACTTACAGAATTGTAAGTTATGTGTTTCTTTGAAAAACCAGAAGCAATCTGCCCAGTTACCCCGTCATTGTGAGGAGGACGCAGGACGACGAAGCAATCCATAATTAACACCCGCCTACCAAACGACAGATTGCTTCGATGCTGCAATGAAGTTGTGGAGAAAGTCGGACTTGCCCATTGCAAATATCCATAATAAATTAGGATAAGATTATATTTTATCTCTCTCCCAGCACCTTATTCTTAGGAATAGTTGCAATAAAATCTTTTAAATAATAAGGTTCAAAATAGGCTACATCTTCAAATTCTTGATTTATAAATTTTTGATGTGCTTGCTTGGTCATAAACTTTGCCGATGGAAAAATATTTGGTAAAAAGATAGAATCAGAAATTGAAATTACATCTTTACATTTATCCGAACCATTTCCGCAAAAAACGAGAGCCTTATTGTTAAACTCTTTAAAAGATTCATTATCAATGATGTTTGCTTCTACATCTCGAACTTTAGTTAGGTCTTTATTATAAACAGCCGAATATACTTCCATTCTTCTGGCGTCTATCATTGGGATATATAGAACATCTTTGTTTTCAGAATGTTGGTTTTCTAAAGCCATATCTGCAATTATAGCTAAAGTATCAATGGCAATTAATGGTATATTAAGGGCAAAGCAAATTCCTTTGGCAGTACTTACACCAATACGCAAGCCTGTGTATGAACCCGGTCCTTTGCTTACGGCTACTGCCGAAAGTTGTGCGAATTCTATACAAGACTCTTTCATTACATCGGCAATAAGGTTTGTAAGAATTGCTGCATGCGATCTTTCAATAAAGTGCTCTCTGTAAGAAATTGTTTTAATACCTCTACTTACCGAGGCAGAACATATTTCGGTACTTGTCTCTATGTTAAGTATATAGTCCAATTATTAATTGCTTACTTTAAAGAGTTCTTGTTTTTCAACTTTGCTAACTTTGGTTTCGTCTTGTAATGTTTTTGAAATCAGGTTATAAGGTGCCGAAATTACTTCCTCGTTTTCTTCAAGTCCTTCAATAACCTGAATAAAGAAAGCATCTTGAATTCCTGTTTTAACTCTTCGCATTTTTGCCATTCCGTCTTCGAAAACAAACACAACTTCCATAAGCTCTTGTTCAGTATCTTCGTCTTCGGATGTTTCTGCTGTATAATTATTCGAAAACGCTGTGTCAACACGTGTAGTTACAGCCGGCAGAGGAACGGTTAAAGTATTATAAACCGTATTTGTTCTAATATCAACCGATGCCGACATACCCGGGCGAAATGGGAATGGATTATTGCTTTCGATAAGGTCGCTGTAAGAGCTTTGTAATATTCTAATTTTGACTTTAAAATTAGTAACCTGATCAACAGATAAGCCGCTTACTGTAGCAGAATTGGCGATTTCGGTTACAATACCTGTAAATTTTCTGTTTAGGTATGCATCTACCTCAATGTCTGCAGTATCGTTAAGCCTAATCTTAACAATATCGTTTTCGTTTACATCCACTGTAACTTCCATTAAGTCCATATTTGCAATACGGAGCATTTCGGTACCAGCCATAAGTTCGGTACCTACTACACGCTCACCGGCTTCAACATTTAGCATAGAAACAATTCCGTCCATTGGTGCATATACCGAGGTTTTATAAAGGTTTTCGCCGGCTTCTTTTACTGTAGCTTCGGCACTTAATACGGCAAACTCGGCAGCTTTTACGCTTTGAAGAGCAGCATTTACATCAGCTTTGCCCATATCGTATGCGGCTTGAGCATTCTCGAACTCGCTCTGCGAAATAGCTCCTTGTTCGTAAAGCGATTTATTTCGTTTAAACGACAATTCTGTTTGTTTAAACTGTGCCTGTACTTGTTCCTGACGAGCTTTGCTATTGGCAAGATTTGCCTTGGCACTGTTAAGGCTAGCTTCTGCTCTTGAAACAGCCGATTCGTATAAGTCAGGTTTTATTTTTAATAAATAATCACCTTTTTTTACAGCATCGCCTTCTTTTATCACTAACTCAACAATTTCTCCTGATACATCAGGGCTTATTTTAATTTCTGTTTCAGGTTGAATTTTACCGTTTGCGGTTACTATTTCGGTAATATCTCTATAAGTAACTAAGTCGGTACTTACTTTGTGAGCTATATCTTTTCCGAAAATATTAGCTTTTTTACCAATAATTAAGAAAACCAAAACTACTGCTACTGCAATGATTATCCAAGTTGTGGTTCTTTTCTTTTTGTTTCTTTTTTTTGCCATTTTATTAAAGTCTTATTTCAACTCCACGATAAAAATCGAGGATTTTTTGTTTAAAAATAAGGTCATATTTTGCTCTAAGTAATTCAGACTCCGATTTTATCAAATTGTTTTTTGCAGTGTTGAAGTCCACAGAATTTACCAGACCTAAATCAAATTTATTTTGAGTGTATTCAAACGATATTTCAATAGCTTGCAGAGCTTTTTTGCTTGCATCATACTTTTTAACGGCTGCCTCAGCATCGGCATATGCTTGTTGTATTTCCTGTAAAAGTTGATTTTGGGTTTGCTCAAAATCAATTCTGGATTGTTGGAGTTGTATTTTAGCATATTTAATATTAGAGTTTACCGACCATCCGTTAAAAATTGGGATATTTAGACCAAAGCTTACAGATGTGCTTGCATTATCGCGAATTTGGTCGTTAAAAGGTCTTGTAACGTAGCTGTAGTCATAATTGTATTGATAAACATCAAAATAGTTTCCAAAATCGTCGGTAGCGTAACCTGATATTATTGGTTCTGTTAATGTAATATTATCATAATCAATGTCTTTTCTTGCGTCTGAATAGCCTGTGCCGTATGATGCACTTACTGCCAAAATCGGGCTACGTCCACCTTTAGCAATTGAGAGATTTTTTTCGGAGCTTTTAAGTCGCCATTCGGCACTTTCAATTTCGGGCATGCTTGTGAGTGCTTGCGAATATATTTCAGATACAGGCATCATTATAGGCTCACTTATTAAATTATCTATAGCAGGGGCAATAATATTAAAGTTTGCAACATCTTTAAGTTCAAGCAATTGGATTAAAACTAAATTAGCCATAGCAAGTTGATTTTCAGCCGAAACCAGACTTAACTCTTCGTTAGCCAGTTGAGCTTCCATTTCTAATTGGCTTTGCAGCGAAAGGCTACCGGCTTCTACAAGAATTTTTGTGCGTTCTAATTGTTGTTGTGTTATTTCGGTTTGTTCTTTTGTAATTTCAACCGATTCGCGAGCATACAAAATATTTAAAAATGCTGAAACGATATTTAAAGTAATATTGTTTTTAATTGTTTCTAAATCCATTAAAGATGCCTTTAAATCGAATTCATTCTTTTTAATGGTGTTGTATTGCTTTAATCCGTTAAAAATAGTAAGCGAGCTCGATACAGAAACATTGCTTGATGATACATTGTCGGAACTAAACTCGTTAGTAAAAGGGTCAACACTGCGACCAAAAGTAAAATTTTGATTTACACCGCCGTTTATCGATGGCAGTAAACTGATTTTTGATGTCAGTAAATTGTTTTCGTAGATTTCCGTATTTAGCTCTTGCTTTTTAACTTGTAAATTATTCTCCATTGCATAATTAATGCAGTCTTCGAGTGTCCATGATTGTTGTGAAAAAATCAATTGAGAAGAAAAAACAATTAATATGCTTATTATAATACGCTTATACATAAAATGGTTTTTGGTAAAATTAGATAAAATAAACTTGTCTTTGCTTTATATTGTAACATATTAAGGATATTTTAAGAAAGAAACTTGCAATATGGTTAAAAAAAAACAAATATCTAAGAAAAAGTTCAATCTTCTATAAGCCTCCAAATTCCATTAAATACCTTTTAATAAATTCATTTATTTCGCCGTCTAGAACTGCTTGTACATTACCTGTTTCGTAGCTTGTACGTAAATCTTTTACCATTTTGTAAGGATGTAATACATAATTACGAATTTGGCTTCCCCATTCAATTTTTTTCTTTTGCCCTTCTATTTTTTGTTTTTCTTCAAGTTTTTTTCTCAATTCTAATTCGTATAGCTGCGATTTTAGTAATCTTAAAGCGTTATCTCTGTTTTTGTGTTGTGATCTTGTTTCGGTATTTGCAATTGTAATTCCTGTTGGTAAATGTCGAAGTCGAACACCTGTTTCTACCTTATTTACATTTTGACCTCCGGCACCACCTGAGCGGTATGTGTCCCATTCAATGTCAGAAGGGTTTATTTCAATTTCAATATTATCGTCGAGCAGAGGGTAAACAAAAACAGATGCAAAAGAAGTATGTCGTTTGTGAGCAGCATCAAATGGCGATAGTCTTACTAGGCGATGTACTCCGTTTTCGCCTTTTAGATAACCGTAAGCAAATTCTCCTGATATTTTTAGACTCACTGATTTTACACCAACCTGTTCGCCTGCCTGATAATCAACTTCTGTAACTGTATAGCCGTTAAGCTCGCCATATCTAATGTACATTCGCATAAGCATTTCTGCCCAGTCGTTGCTCTCAGTTCCACCGGCTCCTGCGTTTATGTTAAGAATAGCATCCATTGCGTCCTCTTCGTTGCGAAGCATATTTTTTAACTCTAGCTCTTCAACAGCATTTAGGGCTTTAGCATAATGGCTGTCAATTTCGGTTTCTTCTGCCTCTCCATCTTTTGCAAATTCATACATTACTTCAAAATCGTCGATTATAGTCTTTACTTTATCGTAAGCTTTTATCCATTGACGTAATACAGTAATCTTTTTCATGTGGAGCTCAGCCTCCTTAGGATTATCCCAAAAACCTTGGTTTTGTGAAATTTTATCTAATTCGGCTATTTCATATCTTTTCTTATCAATGTCAAAGATACCTCCTCAACGCTGCAAGGCGTTCAATAATGTCTTTGTATTGTTCTTGTGTAGTCATTCGATTTTAATTTATGCAAAATTAAGCAAATGATTCGATTTTTGATAAATGATTTGAAATTAGGATTTAATAATTGTAACTAATTGCGTGCATTTACTTGGTGAAAAAAATTGTGATGTACTATTAAAAATTTGTATCTTCGTTACCAAATCAATTGCCATGAGTAAAAAAGTACCTAAAGAGTTTAAAGATTATTTGCAAACTCTAAAAGCTAAACAGGGTAATAATATATCCTTAGCCAATGATTTTAGTACAATTTGCGATAATAAATCAGTATCGGAGTATGAAATTAAGGATATGCTTAAAAAAAGCATTTCGCGGCTTGCGAAAATGCAAGATAAGCTTTATGCTCACGATAAATACGGGATATTAATTGTGCTTCAGGCAATGGATGCAGCCGGCAAAGATGGAGCAATTAAGCATGTAATGAAAGGCTTGAACCCTCAGGGCGTAAAAGTTTGGAGCTTTAAGTCGCCCAATAGTATTGAACTTGATCACAACTATTTTTGGCGACATTATAGTGTATTGCCTGCCAGAGGAGAGATTAGTATTTTTAACCGTTCTCATTACGAAAATGTACTTGTTACACGTGTGCATCCCGAATATGTAGTCAACGAAAAACTTCCCGGCATAGAAAAGCCTGAAGATATTACACGTGAATTCTGGAAGGCTCGCTATGAACAAATAAATCGCTTTGAAAAAAATCTTTACGAGAACGGAACAATAATTATCAAATTTTTCCTACATATTTCAAAAGAAGAGCAAAGGAATCGTTTTCTCGAACGAATAAATAATCCTGCGAAAAACTGGAAATTCTCTTCGGCTGATTCTAAAGAACGCAAGCTTTGGGATAGTTATATGAACGTTTACGAAGAAATGATATCCGCAACAAGTAACGAAGATGCTCCATGGTTTATCATTCCTGCCGACGAGAAGTGGTTTGCCCGTTTTTGTATTGCCTCTATTATTGTAGAAGAAACAAAGAAGTTAAATATAAATTACCCTGAAGTTGACGATAATAAACGTGAAGTATTACAACAAATAAAACAGGAATTGTTGAATGAATAACTTAATTGTTATTTGCGGAAAACATTAATCTAATCTTTGATTTGTGTGTTGTAAACTACGAGTAATAAATTGGTTTTCTATTGGTTAACCGAAAGATAATATTAGTATATAGGAATATAACCCGCATTATTCATCGCATTATTCTTGGCTGGCTCGTAACAAGTAGTTAGTCTGTGGATTGGCACGGTGCTTATGGTTTTATTATTAGCCAAATTTTGAGAAAGCTTACAATTATCTTTGTGCATCTGCTTCGTTGCAAAACTCTTGAAATATAAGGATATATCTGCAAGTT
>JAQVOJ010000044.1 GCA_028702675.1 Bacteroidales bacterium | reverse complement strand
TTTGTACTAAGCTTAAGTTGCTTTTATGACGAGAGAAGAATTAATACACAAACTCCACGATATTGAATGGACTGATTTTGAAGTTAAAAAAGCAAAATCAGAGCTGCCGAAAAATATTTGGAGTACCATAAGTGCATTTAGTAACACAGCAGGCGGGTGGCTAATTTTGGGTGTTGAGCAGTTGGGAAAGACTTTTAATATTGTTGGTGTCGGGAATGCAGAAAAATTAGAACAGGATTTATTGAATAGCTTACGCTCCGAGAAGTTCAATATTAAAATTGTACCCCAATGTGAAAAGTATGTTTTTGATGGGAAAACTGTTTTGGCATTTTACATTCCCTTATCCGATAAAAAACCAATTTATTACGGAGCCCTAGCAAATACGTTTATAAGAACAGGTAGTGGAGATCAAAAAGCAACCAATACAGAAATTGACGCAATGTTTCGTGATCAAGCTTTTGGCACACGCACAAATAAATTGACAGAATTCACAACAGATGCATTAAATTTGCCGAGTGTTGAACGCTATCAGGACTACCTATCGCGCTTTAATCCATCTCATCGTTATAATAAGCTCACGCAAAAGGAACTATTACTAAAGCTGCAAGTAATTGGTGATGGAAAGCTTAGCTATGCAGGCTTGCTTATGTTTGGACAAAATGATTTTATCCAAAAAGCATTTCCTGACTTCAGAATTGACTTACTTGAGATTCCAGGCAAATCATATCGTGATGCAAAAGTACGATATACTTATCGTTTATCCGAACAAGAGAATTTATGGGAATATTATTTCACGCTTTTTGATCGGATTAAACTTAAAATCAACATTCCGTTTAAAATGAACACTCAAGGATTTGCTATTGACGAATCACCTGCTATTGATGCCATTCGTGAAGCTTTAGTAAATTTATTAATGCATGCTGATTATTTTAGTCCTGCTAAATCTCGTATTCGCATTTTTGATGATCGGATTGAGTTTTTTAACCCTGGTGGTTTGCCGTTATCTATTGAAAAACTTCTTGAAACGGATTTGTCTATCCCCCGAAACCCTGTTTTAGCAAGCGCTTTCCGTGCTGTACGTTTGGCCGAAAATGCCGGTTTTGGCTTTGATAAGATGATTGACGGATGGGAAACATACAACAAATCAAAACCGATTATTTATAGTGACCTGACATCAACAATAATGACTTTTGGTTTTTCCGATACAAATGTCACAGAAAATGTCACAGAAAATGTCACAGAAAATGTCACAGAAAATGTCACAGAAAAAAGAGAATTTCAGATATTAAAAATACTACAATCAAATCAAACAATGACAACAAGTGAACTAGCAGAAAAATTTAATGTAAGCAGAAGGACTATCGCTAGAGATATAGAAAACTTGAAACGTAAGCACATATTAAAACGTATTGGTAGTGACAAATCCGGCTATTGGGAGGTAACCCAATGAAAAAAGTCCTCATCCTAGCATACGATTTTCCGCCTTATGTTTCCGTAGGAGGCTTACGCCCTTATTCATGGTATAAGTATTTCCATAAGTTTGGGCTGTATCCGGTAGTGGTTAGGCGCAATTTTATTTAGTATTCATGTTATTTATTATCTTTGTTTCTGTTTGTTAATTTCACCATGTTAACTGAGTAAGCGTCAATATGACAATGATAGAAGACCAAACGACCGAAAAGACGTATATTGAAGAAATAGCTGGCGGTGTGCAAATAACGATGTTTAAGCAAGCCAAATTAATCAGTGGCGGAAATGATACTTTAAATGACACTTTAAATGATACTTTAAATGATACTATAAATGAACGGCAAGCGCTGATTCTAAAAATAATTAACAGTAAGCATGGGATTACATTGCCCGAAATTGCAACCCAAGTTGATGTTAGTATTGCTACAGTGAAAAGAGATATTGATTTTTTGAAAGAAAAAAACATAATTAAAAGAATAGGTAGCCGCAAAAGTGGATATTGGCAAATTAATACTAAAACCCAATGAAAAAAGTCCTCATCCTAGCATACGATTTTCCGCCTTATGTTTCTGTAGGTGGCTTACGCCCTTATTCATGGTATAAGTATTTCCATGAGTTTGGATTGTATCCAGTGGTTATTACACGGCAATGGGGAAATAAATACGGCAATCATTTGGATTATATTGCTCCCGGAGAAAGCAATGAAACTATTGTTGAGGAAAGTGAAACAGGCACCATCATACGCACAGCCTATAAACCCAATTTATCCAATCGTTTGTTGTTAAAATATGGGGAAAAACGCTTTCGTTTGTTTCGTAAAGCCATTACAGCCTATTACGAATTTATGCAGTTTTTGTTTTTTATTGGGCCCAAAGCCGGGCTATATCGAGGAGCAAAACAGTATTTAAAACAGCATAAGGTGGATGCAATTATTGCAACAAGCGAACCTTTTGTTTTATTTAAATACTGCTCAAAATTAAGTTCGACCTATAAAACACCTTGGATTGCTGATTACAGAGATTTATGGTCTCAAAATGGGAACAGAAATAAAAATAAATTAATGCAATTGATTAGTTCAATTTTTGAGAAATATTACATTAATAACGCTTCAGCAATTACAACAGTTTCAATGCTTTTAAAAGAAAATATTCATAAATTAAAAAATAAAATAAAAATTCATATTATACCCAATGGATATGATACTGATTTATCTTATAAATTATCAGATAAAAATGTGGAAAACAAAAAATTACAAATAAGTTTTGCCGGGTCTATATACGATTGGCACCCTTGGCAAAATTTTCTAATGGTAATAAATGAATTGTACAAAAATGATAAAATAAAAGTTACAATATACTTATACGGAATAAACAAAGTACAGTTAGTAAAAGATTTTTGTAATAAGCATACAAAAGAAATCATAAACGAAATATCATTTATACCTAAACTACCAAATGATAAGCTATTCTTTGAATTAGCAAAAACAGACTTGTTATTACTTTTCAATGATTATTCGATTATGGGAACAAAAATTTACAATTATATTGCTGCTAAACGACAAATACTTTTCTGCTATAAAAATGATTCTGAGGCACTAAATCTGAAAAAAACATATTTCCCCATAAAAAAGAATGATATTCACAATCAGCATTTACAAGAAGATTTAATCAATGAAACAAACTCTGGTATAATAATAAATAATTCAAATCATTTACAAAAAGTTTTGCAAAAACTATATTTAGAACATAAAGAAAAAGGATTTATTGATTGTAATTCTGTGGGAATAGAAAAATATTCTCGTAAGCATCAAACTGAAAAATTAGCAGAAATAATTAAGAATAGTATTTTACAATTAAATTGTTCTAAAGTTTATCGGTAGCGTAACAAAGTCCTTCTTGAAACAGAAAGATATTAAAATATTAATTATTAATTTCATTTTTGGCAAAGTAAATTTAATATCCTACTGATAAAAAATTCATTAAATTTGTATTAAAGTTAACAGAAAGTTGAGCAAAAACAACATATCGCCCAAAGACTTTTCACCGCATCTTTTTTGGGATGTGGATGTGGAAAGTTTGGATTTGGATAAAAACAAGAAGTGGCTAGTAAAACGTGTTTTAGACTATGGTTTAATGAAGGACTGGCGCTTATTATATGATTTAATGGGAGTTAAAGAAATTTCACTTTATGCAACACAAATTCGCGATCTTTCAGAAAAATCAATGCACTTTATTTCAAATATTTCAAATATACCAATAAATAAATTTTTATGTTACACCTGGAAACAGTCGAACCCTCAACACTGGACATTATAAAAAGAATTCAGGGATTTAAAGAATTTGAGAATCTACGGCTCGTTGGAGGTACTGGTTTAGCATTACACTTTGGACACAGGATTTCGGTTGATATTGATCTGTTTGGTGATTTTTCGTGTGATGATTTAACTATTATGAAACTGCTTAATAAGGTAGGACAAACTTCTATTATTAATCAATCAAGCAACATTAAAATATTTCAAATTGAAGGTGTTAAAACAGACATTGTCAATTATCATTACCCATGGTTGAAAAATCCATTGTTTTTAAATGACATTGTTTTAGCAGATATTGAAGATATTGCAGCCATGAAACTTAGTGCTATTACAGGCAGAGGCACAAAAAAAGATTTTGTTGATTTATTTTTTCTTCTCAAAAAATTCACTTTAAAAGAGATGCTTTCTATGTATTTGCAAAAATATCAAGATGGGAGTGAATTTTTAGTTGTTAAAAGTCTAGCATACTTTGATGATGCAGACGAGCAAGAAGATTGTCAAATGCTAATTGACGTAAATTGGAAAGATGTAAAAGCATATATAATTAGCGAGGTTCAGAAATACATTAAATCTTAATATACAATTACTGCCAAAACTTTGCAGCAAAATGAATAAAAAAGATATATTGCCCAAAGACTTTTCTCCGCACCTCTTCTGGGGATGTTGATGTGGAAAGCTTGGATTTGGAGCAACATAAAACTTACATTATCCGCAGAGCAAAAAAAAGATTTTATTGACCTTTATTATCTTTTAAAATGTTTTTCTATCCAAGATTTATTCAATTTTTACCTTGAGAAATTTGATGATGGTAATTTGTTCTTGGTTAAAAAGAGCTTGACATATTTTGATGACGCCGAACCAGATCCTATGCCCATAATGAAGGAAAACATTACATGGAAAGAAATTAAAGAATATTTAAAAATAAATGCACTTTCAATTATTTGAAAAGATTTCAGAAATTATTAAACCAACCACCTTTGTTTTAAGACTATATGGGACAGATAACTCTTCTCAGATTATTATAAAATTACTTGATAAAAACTAAACATTCTCGTAAGCATCAAACTGAAAAATTAGCAGAAATAATTAAGAATAGTATTTTACAATTAAATTGTTCTAAAGTTTAGTATTATATTTTAATTTTATCTTTTCCAAAATTATTGCAACCTTGAAAAGCAATTGATTATATTAAATCTTCACAATCTTCTCTCTGAAAATTCTTTTACCTGTATCTATCCGCAATAAATAAACGCCTGTATTTAACGAGTTTATATCTATTTTGGTTTTTCCACTTAAATAATTTTTAGTCAGCATTGTTTTTCCGTTTATGTCGGTAATGATAAGCGAGTAAAAATCACTTTGGCAAAAATCGATAGTAATATTGTTTGATGTAGGATTAGGATAAATCAAAACCTCATTGTTTGTGCTTAGCTTATCTGAATTATTATATTCTCCATCAATAGCAATATCGTCAACATACAGGTTAAACATTTGTTGTGCACTGTAACAGTGAAATCCTATGTAATAGAATCCTTCCTCAGCAACATTAAACTCTGTTTGTGCCATTTCCCATTGCATGTTAGTCAGATTTGGTAAATCAATTAATATTTCTTCCATTTCATTTGAAGAAGCATTATTGCCAATATATACCGCTAAGTTTTCGGGCCATTGATTGGACTCAATTTTATGATAAAATTCTAAAACATAGTCGTAATTTTGTTGTAAATAAATACACTTTGTAAAAAACCAATCGTCTGCGGGATTAAAGTCGCTATAGTCGTATCTTATACATCCATTGCTGTTGTAGCCTGAATTAGCGTCGTAGTACCAAGTTCTGTTGTCGTCGTTTGTGTTTTCTATAATGTATCCTGCTAAAGAGTTTTCGTCATCAAAATTGTTAACATAGGGAATTGTACCTGCCTGAATATTTTCAAACTCAACTGAAATTGTATCGTTATTTTGATCAATATCACTATCCAAGTGAGTATAAACACTAAGAGTAAAAGTTTCGTACTCAGAAAAATCTGCAGGATCAGTAAATTGGTATTCTATATACTCACCTGGCAACACTGGACCTGGAATTATTTCTTCAACTGAATTTTCGCCATTTATTGAATACGAAACAGGAATATCACTTAATGTCTGAGAACACAGATTTCGGATTTTAACTACAACATTTCCTTCACCCATATTGCATTGGGGTTGTGGTTCTATTATTGCAATTACTTGAATATCAGGCTCAATGAGCTCAATAATTTCAAAATTATCAATAGACAAAACTAAATTATCCGGTTCGCTAAAACAATGAAAACCAATATAATGATGAGGATAATCGTTTACAGTGAATACAATTTCTTTTGTTACGTCTTCGGAATTAATAAAACCAATTATAGAGTCCAAAGGCAGATACATATTTGATGAATTAGGGTAATTACCACAATAAATTCCTAAATTCTGGGGCCAGTGTAATCCAATTCCTGAGTAATCGAAACTTAGTTTATAAAGTTTATTTTGGTCAAGTACTAAGCACTTTGAGAAAAACCAATCATTAGCAGAGTTGTCGTTAGCCGAATAATAGACATAATATGGACTCCAATTTTCGGAATTCGGAGTAAACTGCCATGTATTTCCGTCTTCGTTTGCATCTTCAATAAGCCAACCGGCATTGCTTTCTTCCGGCGAGAAGCTCATATTATAAGGGATATCGGCACACATTACATTTTCTACATATCCGGTAAGAGTATCATTCTCGTTATAATTATCGCAGCTAAGCGAAGTAAAAACTTTTATAGAGTATTCTGTACCCGGATTATTGCTAAAATCGTATGTATTTTCAAATTCGTAAATTATCGAAGATTGAGGGGGAATAGTTTCTGTAATAGTTTCGTTAACAAGATCGGTATTGTTGATTAAATACGAAATTGGAACATTTGTTAAAGCTTCGAGGCTGTAATTTTCAACTTTAACCGTAATCGTTTGTAGTTCGGTAAAAGTTTGTGAATAAGGGTTAACTAATTCCGTAACTGTAACATCGCAATCAACAGCCGGCATTATTTTGATTACTGCCTTATGTTCTAATGAGTACATTCCTGTTCCTAATTCGTAAAATCCACCTAAATCGTTCCATCCCCAATTGAAATGTAAATAATTGTTTTCGTCGTAACCATCACAAATCCACGCGTGTCCGTCAGGTAATTCGGTATCTTGCCCTGTGTAAAGTACAGGTCTTAAATTATCAATTTCATATTTAATTATGTCTATCCATTCATTATCAGAATAGTTGCTATGATAAACCATTTCAGCATTTTGAGAATAAGCAAAATACTCTGTAAAATTACTTGGAAGAACAGCTGCTCCCGAACTTGATGTTGTATAGTTCATTTCTACAGCTACCCCGCAATGGTACATAATGGTAGCAACTGCTGAATTTTCTTCGGTAAGTTGGGTTGGCATATTGTCCCACAAATATTCTGTTTCTTCAAAATTTGCTGAAAGTGTACCATATAAATAATGTTCGTAAGAATGTGATCCTGTTCCGAATTGCGGATAACTCCAATATTTCATAATCATTGCCATAGCTGTAGCTACACAACCTGTAACTGTGTGTCCGCAGGGACCATTTTCGCTTTCGGGACACATAGAATTATAATAACATCCTTGTCCCCATAAGCTATTTATTAGAAAACTATTTTTTGTGTTACTAACTGAATAATTATTATCAAGGATTTTTTCCCATTCTTTAGTGTATAAGTTTTCTGATTTTTTGTATGAGGATAATTGAGCTATTTGTTTAGATTTTTGTTGGTACCAGAAACTTATATTTTCGGGTATTTCATATAAGTTATGGATTCCTTCGAATGAATATGCCACAACAGGTTTTACAGCTTTATTCATTGCAACTGCAACAAATCCGGCAGGTTTAAAACTGTAAATGGCAATAGTGTTTACACCATTGTGCTCAATTAATCTCTCGTTTATAATCTCGACATTATTAATTCCCTTATTACTTGTAGAGTAAAAAGAATATGCCGCATTTTTTGCAGTTTCGGTTGAGATATTCTGTGCTGCAATTGCATTTGTAAAAAACGCTGATATTAATAATATGAATAAAATTTTGTAGCTCATATACTATAATTATTTAGTGTAGATGAACAAATATAGGCAATAAGTAAAAATAACATAACTAACCCGCATTATTCATACGATTAGCTTTGTGTAGCTGGTAGGCGTCGAAACTTGCAGATATATCCTTATATTTCAAGAGTTTTGCAACGAAGCAGATGCACAAAGATAATTGTAAGCTTTCTCAAAATTTGGCTAATAATAAAACCATAAGCACCGTGCCAATCCACAGACTAACAACTTGTTACGAGCCAGCCAATAATAATGCGATGAATAATGCGGGCTAAATAATATCAATCAATAGATGTATAGGCTTTAGTTTACGATATCATATAGTTATAAATTAAGCTTAGCCCCAAAATGGACAGATTAAATAAATATTGGTCGCTAAATAAACTTTAAACTTATTATTTAACAATTACGCAACACGATAAAGCGTTTTATAAAACGGAATTAGATTTTTTAAAATATCCAATCACTATCAAATTTTAGTCCTAATAGCTTTAAGGCTTGGTAGTTCTTTACCTTCGATATATTCAAGCAATGCACCACCGGCAGTACTAACGTAACTAATTTTATGTGCAAGTCCGTATTTGTTAAGGGCAGCAATACTGTCGCCACCACCTACTAAGCTGAATGCTCCAAAATCGGTGCTTCGCGAAACCGATAGAGCGATTTTTATTGTTCCGTTGCAAAAGTGTTCAAATTCGAAAACCCCCATAGGTCCGTTCCAAAGTAATGTACGGCTTCTTTCAATAACTTTTGCAAAAGTTTCAGCAGATTTAATTCCTATATCGAGTCCCATCCATCCATCCGGAATTTGGTTGATTTTAACATGTTTAATATTAGCGTCGGGGTCGAATTTATCTGCGATAATACAATCTGTTGGTAAATAAAGTTTAACATTACTACGCACAGCTTTCTCGAGGATATCTTTTGCTACATCAATATAATCTTCTTCAACAAGCGATTCTCCAACATGCCCTCCCATAGCTTTAATAAAAGTAAATGCAATACCACCCCCAATTATCAGGCTGTCAACCTTAGACATTAATGCTCTTATAATATCAATTTTTGTTGAAACCTTTGACCCTCCAATTATGGCAGTAAAAGGTTTTTCACCTTTAAATAATACTCTGTCGATATTATTAATTTCGCTTTCAACGAGATATCCTAGCATTTTGTCTTCTGGGAAAAATTTTGCGACCATATATGTAGATGCATGTGCTCTATGAGCTGTTCCAAATGCATTCATAATGTATGCATCACCTAATGATGCGAGTTTTTTTGCAAATTTCTCTTCATTTTTTTCTTCTTCGGGATAGAATCTCAGGTTTTCAAGAATCATTACTTCACGAGGCTTTAATGCTTTTGCCATTTTAGTAACTTCTGATCCTATGCAATCACCGGGGAATTTTACTTCTTGTTCGAACAATTTACTCAAATAAGGAACTATATGTTTTACTGAGTACTTTTCATTGAATTGTCCTTTAGGTCTCCCGATATGAGTCATTAGAATAACCGACCCGCCATCTGATAAAATTTTTCTTATTGTAGGAATTGCTGTAACAATGCGTGTATCGTCTGTAATATTAAAATTCTTGTCGAGAGGTACGTTAAAATCGACTCTCATTAAGACTTTTTTATTATAGAAATTATAATCATCTACACTAAACGATTGTTTAATAGCACGAATTGACGGCAATTTTTTACCTTCAAAGAACTCGAGTAATGCACCACCTGCGGTTGATAAGTAGCTTATTTTGTGTGCAAGGCTATATTTATTTAAAGCTACAATAGTATCTCCGCCTCCAACAACCGAGTATAGTCCTTTATCGGTAGCTCGTGCAACCGAAAGAGCAATTTTTTGAGTTCCATAACTGTAATGCGACATTTCGTATGCTCCCATAGGCCCGTCCCATAATACAGTTTTTGATTCATTAATTATTTCGGCAAATTTATCTGCACTTTTGTACCCAATATCTAATCCCCGCCATCCGGGTTTAATTTCATCAAGTTTACAGTGCTCTATATTAGCATCATTAGAGTGTTTGTCGGCAATGATGCAATCTTCGGCAAGATAAATATTTACATTATTTTCATTCGCTTTTTTCAGAATTCTTTTAGCTACATCAATGTATTCTGCCTCAAGTAACGAATCTCCAATTTCTAAACCTTTGCCTTTGGCAAAAGTGTAAAGTATTCCTCCTCCTACGAGTAAATTATCAATTTTGGGTAATAATGCTTCAACTATACTGATTTTAGTTGTAACCTTATCACCTCCGATTATCAAAGTAAATGGACTTTTTGCATCCTTAACTAGTTTGCCGAGTGTTTTCATTTCACTCTCGAACAGATAACCAAACATTTTATCGTAAGGAAAATATTTTGCTATTGTAGCAGTAGATGCGTGATTTCGATGAGCTGTTCCAAAGGCATCGTTTACATATACGTCCCCAAGTTTAGATAATTTTTTTGCGAATTCTTCGTCTGCTTCAAGTTCTTCTTGATAAAATCGAAGATTTTCAAGCATCATTATTTCACCTGGTTTAAGATTTTTAGCAATTTCTACTGTATCTTCTGATAATACATCTTCGCAAAACATTATATTTCTGCCGGTAAGCTTTTCTACCATTGGCAAAATGTGTTTCAAACTCCTTAAATCGTTTCTTTGTCCCTTGGGCCTCCCGCGATGAGTTAAAATAATAATTGAACCACCTTCACTAAGAATTTTTTGTATTGTTGGTAGTGCTGTTCTGATTCTTGTGTCGTCAGTAGGTATTGTACCTGCACTTAATGGCACATTAAAATCAACACGAAGCAAAACCTTTTTGTCCTTAAAGTTATAGCTATCAAGATTATACATATGAAATAATATTTGTTTTTAATCAAATAAAATTAATAAAAGTTTTATTCATAATACTTGTTTTTAGAAAAGTGTTAATATGTTATAAAATATGAACTTATAAAATTTTAACTTTACGCATTATTAATATTAAAATATGAAATTTTCAGAGGTAATAGGACAGGAAGAGCTTAAATCGAAGCTTATACAAAGTGTTAAAGACAACAGAGTAAGTCATGCACAATTGTTTTATGGACCTTCAGGAACAGGTAAATTAGCAATTGCTTTAGCTTATGCTCAATATATAGCCTGTACCGATAAGCAAGAAAATGATTCATGCGGAGTGTGTAATAGTTGTAAAAAATACAGTAAATTAATTCATCCCGATTTACACTTTGTTTTTCCTGTAATTACACAACAAGGCAAACAATCGATAAGTGATAGTTTTATAAATCAATGGCGTGAAAAGCTTATTGATAATGCATATTTTACTTACGAAAGCTGGTTAGAAACTATTAAAGCAGAGAATAAGCAGGGCAGTATTTATAAGGACGAAGCAAAAGAAATATTACGTAAGCTAAATCTAAAAACTTTTGAATCGGAATTTAAGGTAATGATAATATGGCTTCCTGAGAAACTGAATACAACAGCTGCAAACAAGCTTTTGAAAATTATTGAAGAACCTCCTCAAAAGACTTTGTTTATATTGATCTCGGAGCATAGAGAAGAAGTATTACCTACAATAAGTTCACGCACCCAACCGATAAAAATCAGACGTTTAACAAATGATGAAATTGCTACCGCATTAAATAAGCGTGAAAGTATTGACTTACAAAGAGCTATGTTGATTAGTAAGTTAGCCGGAGGGAGTTATATCCAAGCTTTGTATCATGTTCAGGCAAGTGAAAGTAGAACAAATCATTTTAATTATTTTGTAAAACTTATGCGTTTAGCATATCAGCGTAATGTTAAAGAATTATTAGATCTTGCAAAAGATATAACCGATGAGGGCAGAGAGAAGCAAAAAGCATTTTTGTCTTATTGTTTAAAGATGATTCGTGAGAATTTTATTCTAAACAATAATGTTTCTGAATTGAATATGTTACTAGAACCTGAACAGGATTTTGCTAAGAACTTTTCAAAGTTTATTACTCAGGCAAATGTTTACAAAATAACAGAGGAAATAGAAGTTGCATACTATCACATATCTCGTAATGTAAATTCGAGAATAGTTTTAACCGATTTATTTTTTACAATAATGCAGTTGCTTAGAGTTTAAGAATGATAATTCGAATCATATTATTTGTTGCCTCCTCCACCTAGTCCATCAGATAAAATACATCTAACAGAAAATCCTCTTGAGAAATCTTTATCACTCATGTTTACGTTTCCTGCATCTATATACAGGGCAGGAGCTTGTGCTTCATTTGCTATATTAACATTTGCAGACCAGAACGACGCCGATACTCCTTCGTTAAATACACCAGATGCTCCGTTGCGTTCGCCACCAAGACATAATTTAAGAGGAGAGTTGAATGCATCTGTATGATTAGTCCAGTTTTCAAACATTATTGCATCTTGCCATTCTCCTTGAGTTGGTGGTCTCCATCCGTTAGGACATGGGCAAGTAGGAAATATTACTTCATAACCCATCATTTCATCAATATACGCCCATCTTTCTGTCCACATATGATCAGTATTCCAATCTAAAACATCATTTTCGTTGTATATAAAAAAACTATGCCCCGGTTGTACTCCGTATGGTGCCTGAATATCTATCACAGTACTCTGCCTATCTTGATGTCCATCGTCTTCTCTACCCCATTGAAATAAATCTCCAAATCCGTTAGCATCATTAAAAGTGGTTGGTACTGCATTAGCACCTAAATCTCTGTCTAGCCAACAGTAATCGCCATATTGCACTGTGCCATAAGTAACTAGTTCATTTTTATAAATAAAGCTAATATCATCACCACAAATAAACTGCTGCTCCGAAGGGGTATAAATCATTTTTTGATTACTATATGATGTACCCTCTTCGTTTGTTGCATAAGCACGAACATAATAAACCGTTTCGGCAATAAGCGGAGAAATATAAGATTCGAAACTACCCATACCTTGTCCTTCGTCAATTATGCCTTCGTTACTACTTACCGTAGGTTCGGGAGTAGTACTCCATACAACACCTCTACTTGTTATAGTGCCATATCCATTGTTAATAATACTTACAAAACATGTAGCCTCATTTGGTAAATCTGCCATAACACCTTCCAATAACACTATGGGCAAGGTAATATCGCTTTTTACACATCTCACAGCATAACCTCGCATTTCTCCATTTGGATTATTGTATTCATTATCTCTATATGTAGAATTCATATCGTATCCTAATTTTCGCATAAATGCACCTTCTTCATAAAAAGGAGGTGTCCATGTATAAAAAGCAGTTTCAATGTCGTGAAAACTACCATCATATTCTCGATATCCCGAAGGTAATGCAGAAAATCCGCTTGTATTAATAGCATCTAGATTGGGAGCCATCCAATAATCTGTCCCTATCTCTTTTAATTTGCCACCGATAAGTTCTCCGCGCCATCCAATAATATTTGTTTCAAATTCGTTAAGCCCGAGATAGACTTCTAAGGTGCTGAATTCTTCGTCTGTCATAATATGCCATCCTTCAGGGCAAAGTTGTCCTGATTGAACAGCAGTTAGGTTATAAAGCTTACCATAAGGCACTTCATAGTTTAGGGAGTCGTCGTTGTACCAACAATAAGCTGGATCGTACATGCTACTCCATGTTACAGGATCGTTAACTTTGTTTATATATCCACCCTGATTAGTGCTTGCAGTCCTTAGGTTTTCTGACATAAATTCTACACCATTTACGATAACGGAATTGTAAAAATTGCCATCATAGTCTGTAACACCTGAACCGGGAGTGTAGAGCAATGTTGCTGTAGTAAATACCTCTTCGTTGCCATAAGCCATCCCTTCTTCATTTAATGCATATGCCCTTACATAGTATGTTGTACCGGGTATTAAACTTTCGAGATTACTAATAAAATTACCTTCTCCTAATCCATCATCGGTCATACCCTCGTTAATATCAATAGTAGGTTCGGGGTTTGTGCTCCATACAATACCTTTTGAAAGAATAGTTCCGTTACCATTATAAGTAATATTTCCACCCGATTGTGCAGTATAGGGGCTTATGTTTGTTACCGGTTCGGTTGTTAATTCTGCGAGATTAATTATTGTTTTTACGCAACGTACAGAATATCCTTTTTGTTCTCCGTTTGTGTTAATATATTCATCGTCTCTCATTGACATATTTTGGTCGTAACTTAATTTTCTCATACCGGCAAAATCATTCAATATATCGGGCGTCCAAACATAATAAGCATTGTTAATATCAAAGAAATTGCCATCAGCATCTCTATATCCACTTGGAATTGCAGAATAACCACTTATATTAGATGCACCTAAATTAGGTTCTGTCCAATATGTAGTTCCAATTTCTTTGAGCATTCCTCCAATTTGTTCGCCTCTCCATCCTATAACTTCGAGTTCCATTGGGTCCATACCTAAGAAAAGTTCTAAAGTAGCAAAATCATCTTCGGTCATTACGTGCCAACCACTTGGGCAAAGTTCACCTGATAATACTGCTGCATAATTATAAAGCTTTCCGTAAGGAACTTCGTAATTTAGAGAGTCGTTGTTGTACCAGCAGTAAGCCGGATCGTACATGGTACTCCAAGTAAAAGCATCCGCAACTTGGTTTATATATCCACCCTGATTAGTGCTTGCAGTCCTTAGGTTTTCTGACATAAATTCTACACCATTTACAATTACGGTATTATATAAATTACCTTCATAGTCGGTAACTCCGGAGCCGGGAGTGTAAAGCAATGTTGCTGTAGTGAATACTTCTTCATTGCCATAAGCAGTTCCTTCTTGGTTAGTTGCATAAGCTCTTATATAGTAAGTAGTTCCTGGAGTTAAACCATCTAATTGGCTAATAAAACTTCCTGCTCCTTCTCCTTCGTTTGTAATTCCTTCATTAATATCAATTGTAGGCTCACTACTAGTACTCCATACTATTCCTCTTGCTGTAATACTGCCATTTCCATCTGAAGAAATAAAACCTCCCGATTGAGCGGAGTAAGGGGTAATATTTGTTGCAGGTTCGGTGGTAAGCTCAGCCAAAGATATAATTGTTTTAACACATCTAATTGAATATCCCCTATAACTTTCATTATCTTGAAACAATAAATATGTATCTCGAAAAGACATATTCTGATTATAATTTAAGGCTCTCATATAGACATTTACCTGGTCAAAATGTTGTGTCCATACATAATGGTCTGTTCCTTCGCCATAGAATTGTCCATCGTATTCTCTGTATCCTGAAGGTAGTGCAGAATATCCGCTTGTATTAATGGCATCAAGATTAGGCTCCATCCAATTTTCTGTACCTATTTCTTTTAATTTACCACCTACGAATTCACCTCTCCATCCGGTAAGTTCTAATTCACTAACAGGTATTCCTAAGAATTCTTCTAATTCATTAAACTCATCCTCCGTAATTACGTGCCATCCTGACGGGCATACTTCATTTTCTTCAAGCACTAAGTGATTATACAATTTCCCGTATAGAGGTTCATAAGTTACAGAATCGTTGTTGTACCAGCAATATGCTCCAATCATTTCGGCAGACCACGAAGCGTTATCTTCAATTTTTGTAATAGGGCTACCATCGTTATATAATGATGTTCTAAGATTATCAACCATTATTTCTTGCCCATTTATTATTATAGAATTATAAAAATTACCCTCAATGTCGTAAACTCCATTTCCTTCGGTAAAGAGAAGGCTTGGAGTATTAATTTCAATTTCGTTACCGTAAGCCACTCCTGCATCATTTATTGCATAAGCTTTGATGTAATAAGCTGTTCCGGTATTAAGTCCATCAATATCACAACTGTAAACTCCAACTCCATCACCGTTCGAAATAAGTCCATTATTTACATTAATATCAGGATTTGCGTTTAAGCTCCAAATAATTCCTCTTTCAGTAACAGTATTACCTCCATTATCGGTTACTTCGCAATTAATAGTAGCTGAAACAGGAGTAAGATTTGTCGCACTAATTGTTGAAACAATCGGTATAGTATAATCATTTTTAATACATCTTACTGAGAAACCTTTTAAAGCATTAGCAGAACCAATTTCAACTCCTATTGTATCATGATATAATCCAATATATGCTCCTTCGAATTGATTTCCCATACTCGTACTCCACCAAAATCCGGAATAGCCCATTAAATCGAAATCTCCATTTTCGGAACGAAATCCTCCGGGGAACCCATTGAACCCACTTTCGTTATTTGCTCCTAAATTTGGAATATGCCATAAACCGGTACCAGATTCTAAGTTTCCTGTTGATTTCATAAAAGCACCAGCCTCTTCGGGATTACCAATTAAACTAATCATGTTTTGCCATTCATCTATACTTGCAACATGCCATCCATAAGGACACAATTTACCACTATTTACAGCATACCAGTTATACAATTTACTATAAGTAGAATCGTTAGAAATGGAATCGTTATTATACCAACAATATGCTCCTGATGTTTGATTTGTCCAATTTACAGGATCACTAATTCTTTCGATAGGAGTACCGTCTCTATAAGTGCTGGTTCTAATATTGTCAGACATCCATTCTTGGTCGCCAACTACAACACTTAAATATTCATTATTGTCGGGATCAGTTGCCCCATTGCCTTCAGAAAACAGCAAAGTTCCGGTAGTGAAAGTTTGTTCTTCACCATAAGCCGTTCCCTCTTCGTTAGTAGCATAAGCTCTTATATAATATGTTGTTTCGGGATTTAATCCGGTAATTCTTTTACTAAAAGATGCTAGTCCTTCGCCATTACTTATAAAGCCGCTACTATTTTCTAAATCAGGATTAGGAGATGTGCTCCATACTAATCCTTTATCAGTAATATTGTAACCACCATTGTCTAAAATATTTCCTCCGCAAATACTTGTGGTAGCTGTTACTTGAGATACAGGTAAGGTTCCTAATATCGGAAGTGGTTCATCATTTTTAACACAACGTACTGATAAGCCTCGGTTGATATTTCCTGTATTAACATCTGCACTTGCTTGATCGTAAAATAGGGTTATATCATATGAATTAAGATTATCGAAGTTAGTAGCTGTCCACAATATGGAAGTTGTTCCTAAATTAAAGAAAAAACCGTCTTGTTCGCAATATCCTGCAGGTAGAATTGAAAGTCCGCTAGTATTAATTGCACCTGTATTTGGACTATTCCAATTGTTAATACCTTCTTCTTTCATTTTTGCACCGGCAATTTCTTCTCCTCCTAAAAATTCAATTAAATATCCCCATTCAGCAGAATCAGGTATATGCCAACCCATTGGGCACAATTTTTCTGTTTCTACGGTTAACCAATTATATAATGCACCATATTTTGCAGCATTTGCAACAGAATCGTGATTGTACCAACAGTAAGCATCTCCAAGATTTTCTATCCAATCTGCACTTGTTGAAATCTTTGGTATTGGGGTATTGTCTTTGTAATTTGTAACTCTTAAATTCTCTGACATCCATTCTTTACCATCAATTATAATAGTATTGTATTCGTTATCATCAATATCAATTAGTCCATCGCCAATAGTAAATAATAAAGCAAGGGTAGTGAAACTTATTGGTTGGCTGTAAGCTGTTCCTGCTTCATTAGTTGCGTAAGTTCTAATATAATATATCGTATTAGGGTATAAATTTGTAAGCGTATCCGTAAAAATGCCAATATTTTCACCGTTTTCTGAATATCCAAGATTATTATTAAGATCAGGATATTGATTTGTTCCCCATACAAAACCTCTTGAACTTACATCATTGCCACCGTCACTTATAACTGAACCGTTTACAATAGCTATATTTGAGGTAATATTATACACAGTATCAACATTAACTTCAGGTAATTCAAACAACACAGGGATTTTAATACAACGCACTGAAAATCCCATTGTTTTTTTACCATCTTCACGATAAATATTGCTTTTATCGTATTGCAAAGCCCTACACCATGCATTAGCTTCGTTGCTTTCGGTGCTTGTCCACCAAGTGGCGTTTTCATTAATATAATAAAAGTATCCTGCAAAATTTCTAATTCCTGCCGGTTTTGCACTAAAACCGGAATAGTTTATATGAGTTTCTGATTGGCTTATCCATAAATCAGTTCCCGATTCTTTTAACATATTACCTTCCATATTTCCACGCCAACCAACTAAATTAGTATTATTACTGTTCATGCCTAAATACATTTCTAAAACCGCCCATTCTGAATCGCTTGGTACATACCATCCATCAGGACAAATCCCTTTTGTATTATTTACGGCATACCAATTATATAAACTACCCAAATAGTCTGAGTTTATTGCTGAATTTTCATAATTACAATATGCTCCTGAATTTGTTGCTATCCATGTTTCATCATCATTAATTTCAGGAATACTTGTTGAATCGGAATATAGATTTGTATTTAAGTTTTCTGCCATCCATTTTTGCTCACCTATTTCTACTATACTATATTGATAACCATTAGGATCAATACAATTTAAAAATTGAAAACTAAAATCTATTTCTCCCGAATTTAAAATTTCATCATCTTCATTTATTACAAGAGTTTTAATTGTCTTATTACCCTCAACGGAAATAGCTTCAAATAAAATAACATCTCCATAATTATATGCTAATGTTACATTATTTCTTAAATCTCTGGTATTAATAGTGTTTTCGGAGATTCTGTAAGATCCTTGATACTCTAATGATAATTCAGGCAATGTACGAGAAGTACTAATTAGTTTTGATGTATATCTTTCGTTATCGGTAATAAGCGAAAAGTAATAAACCCCGCCCCCCAAACCGTTTATGTCAAAACTGTGAACAGCCTTATTAAACTCTTGGCAATGTTGGAGTAATAATTTCCCGCTTATATCAAATATTTCGATACATGCAGCTTTATCATCAGAAATTTCTATCTCTACACGGCAAGTTTGTTGTGCCGGATTAGGATATAATGCAATATTTTGGTCGGGATTATCAAGCAATCGTGTAGCTGAGGCGGGAATTAGTTCCAATACATCTTGTCCGGATATAGCAATATTTTCGGATGTACTTAGGTTTTTAACTTTAATGCTGTCGATTACTTCAGAATCTCCATAAGCCGTAAAATATAGAACTAAATTTTGTGATTTTGCAGGAGCCAGTATTACTCCAATGCTTAAAATTGTAAATATTATAGTATTGCGTATCATATTGATGATTTTTCTTTTATTATCTTAAAAAATAAATTACTGAAATATTAATAGATGAGTTATTGGCTTTTATGGTTTCGTTGGGTTTAATATCTCTTAAGCCTCGACTATAAGTAGCTGACAACCTGTAATTGTTATAACCGAACATAATTCCGGCACTAATTCCTGTATCGAATCTCTTGTATGAATTAATTTCTTCACTAAATACCGGTTGTGTTTCATCTACATATTCATCATGACTATTATCGTCGAAGTTCCATTCAAAATTTGGAACAGCTTCTTCATCTTCAATTTTAAAAGTCCTTTTCCCAACAACAGCTACACTCGTATAAGGGCCAACAAATCCGGTAAGTTTAAAATCTCCTATAGGCACACTTGCTCCAACATAAATTGGTATATCAAAATACCCTAGCGAAAGTTTAGATGTAGCAAAATCATCTTTAATTTTTTGTCCTTTTTGAAAAAAAGAAATTGAAGCACCAACATTAAAAAAATCCATTAACTCGAATTCAGCAGACAAACCTGCTTTAAATCCAAATTTATAAGATTTCTCTACAGGCGAAGAAAAATCACTTTTTTCGATTATAGTAGATACACCTCCACCAAGATGAAATCCATAATGAAGACTCTGTGCATTTGTTGGAATTGACAAAAGGTTTACTAATATAATAAAAATCAATACAAACCGATA
The DNA here is from genome assembly GCA_028702675.1 of Bacteroidales bacterium. Classification (GTDB taxonomy): domain Bacteria; phylum Bacteroidota; class Bacteroidia; order Bacteroidales; family ML635J-15; genus JAQVOJ01. The sequence goes on along the minus strand of JAQVOJ010000044.1, from coordinate 3,395 downwards.
ATTATTCATGGCGTTAATAATATTAGTGCATTTAATAGAATTCGCAGTAAAATTAACTAAAATATATGATAAAGCTACAAAAAAAGAATTATTATCAATGTTATTAATAAAGATTTCAAATCCTTTTTAAGTATTCATTACTTGAATTGAATCATTATAGCAAAATCATAAACCACATAACCATCTTATTTTTAAGTCATTAGCAATAAATCTCATATATCAATTTTTTGATGATCATTTTATTATCCTTACACAATCTCCTTACATCTACTTGAAAACTTGAAATATTACAGTTTGCAATTTTAAAGAAGTCAGAGGCTAAATATAAGTTAGCCCCTAAACTTCCAAATAAAAAGAATTATCTAATGATTACAAATTTTAAACTCGTACTCATTGAATGACAATCTAAGACATAATTACCAGGCAATAAATCACTAATATCAATACTTTTAAACCCAATAGCCTCTTCAGTAATAAAAGATTTTACCAATTCTCCTTTAGAGTTATAAATACTGAATTTGCAATTTGACACAGGACTAATATATTCTAAAGAAATGTTATCGGAAGCAGGATTTGGATACAAATTAATAAATGGCGAAAACGCAAAATAAGTTTCGCTGAATTCTTCGGAATTAAACTGTAAAGTTTTATTCTTATTTGCAGGTGGTAATATGGTTATTGGATGATAATCGATAAAACCTTCAGCATCAAGAATTGCCCTAGCCATACTTCCCTCTTTTGAAGTATAGTTATTAGACAAATCATATAAATAATTAAGATTTGAATTAATAATGCCAAAATGATTATCTGGCACTTTATTTATTTCATTTTCAATCTGTTTTAATTTAACATAGTTTATCAATTTATTGTCATTATTTAATTCTGCAATTTGAAGTAAGTTATTCAATTCAGATTCTACATTATCAAATTCGTTCTGGGCTTTATATAAATTAATTAAGCAACGCTTAGCATGATCATCATTATAAGATCGAAAGATATTTTCAATATAATTGTAAATATTTAATGAATCAATTTTAATTGCTTCTCGCAATAATCTATCAAAGATAATTTGTTTATTCCCTTTTATACTTTCTAATTGTAAATGTTTTTCCTCAAGTTCATTTATCCCATTCTGAAACTGGGCGATATAAGCTTTTAACCCCTCGCTTAAATCAGAATCTTTTACATCTTTATTAACCTCACGAGGTAATGGACTGTTTGCAAGCATAATAGATGTTCTAGAATACTCACTTACACTATTGTTCATTAAATACGATTTTAAAATAGTATCATTAAGATAAGGAGATGCTTCAAGTAATTCATTATGAACATAATTAACATTACTAGGATTGGCAGTTTGTGCAGCAATAACTAAAGCTATTTCGTTTATATCATTAGTTAAAGATTCTATTTCATTTTCTTTAATTGTTTGCTCATCCGACAAAGTATTTAACTGTTCAAAAGATGAAGGTTGGATACCTATATCCAAATTCGACACACATATCTCCGGAGACAAATAATAAGTATTTACATATAAAGGATTATAATATGTTAATTTGTATCCTGTTTGATTAGTTTGATTATATCTATATTTATCGGTTGGATTATACATAATCACAACATTTGGGTCAACAAAAAACTCTTCGGTTTGCATACCCGGGTTTGGATTAAAATAATTAAATGCAGAAATATTACTTCCGTTATCAAATCCTTGAACTCTCCTAATTTTAGAACTATTAACATCTATAACTCCACTTGCTGTAATTATATTACCTCCTAATAGTGAAATAGAATAATCATTATTAATAAAATTATTACATCTCAGTTGTAAACCTGTACTTTTTTTAGGGTAACCGCTATTACCACCAATTCCGACAAACCCTGTAGCATTACTGTTATTAGATAAATTAAAAAAAGTGTTTCGATATATTAAATTCTCTTCGGTACCGGAATTATAAACTACTAAACCAAGTAGTCCATCACGAAAAGTGTTTTCTTCAATTTGATATCCTGTGCATGCTTCAACATATAGACCAAAAGTTTCAAAATACGTATCGTAATAATAACTACTATCTCCAACATTAAAATCACATTCTGTTACAGTTAGTGCATCATTATTAATTACCCATGCTCCTCCTAAATTCTCAATAAAATTTGTTTTTTCAATATTAACATAGGCTCCACCATTACTTTTTATGCCATACCATAAATTCTCAAAGTGGCTAGGTGTATCTATATAATTAATAACTTTTAAGGATGAATATGAGGATAAAATTCCTGTACCTCGTTCTGATAATGAAGAAAATCCTGTTTCCTCGTTCTTAAAAGTACAACCTTTTGCCTCAATACCCGGCGAATTCCATACATGCAAATGTGCAAAAGGAGAAGAATTCTTTTTCTCGTATATATCTATTGTTGTAATAAATTCACACTGGATAAAAACAGTATAATTATAAATATTAAAATTTGAGCAAACAACATCTTTAACATTATTAATAAATTGATTGCCAAGAAGGAGAACCGGTTTCATTTAATTCGGTTATTTGAATTTGGCGGGCAAACGAAAAATCGGCATAAGGTGTGGTAAATGCAAGAAATGTATTATTAGAAGCAAGTTCAAACTCACCGGGAGTGTTTATAGAAGCGACACCTGCAATTAAGCTTAAACCACGGTCGTTTAATAAATAGTATTTTAATTCAGCACCGTCTTTAGAATTTCCCTGATACAATAAATTGTAAACCCTTCTGTTGTTGGTATCGTCAATAAAATCTGAGATTGCTAAGCCACCTAGTATATTATTGCCCGTAGAATAGCCCCAACCTAGAAAGTGAGAAACACTTTTATTCCCAATATTATAAATAACATATTTTTTATGAATACTTTGTACAGACTCTGGATTTATATGTACTAACTGATAAAAAATATACAGTTCACAAGACTTATCTTTATCTTTTGGGGCAATTACAATATCCGGTAATATATAGTATTCATTACTTGAATTATCAAAAAGCGTATCAACAACATTATTGTCTTTGTCGTAGATTAGATTATCAACAACTCTCACGACTAATTCGTCATTTTCGTTGTAATAAGATGCATAGGCTCCATTAGCACCAATTAATGGACTATTAATACTTGTAACAAAGGGAGGGGTTTGGGTAAAATCAATAGATTTACCATTGAAAGTCATTTTTCTCATCTGGTCGCCACTTTGGCAAAATACAATACTGCTATTTACAATAATTAATACAGCAACAATAAAAGCTCTTTTCATCCGTAAATAATTATTAAATTAAACAATATCAGCATATTGAAAAACAGATAAGGAGTTAAAATTTCATCCGCGTACTCGAAGTACATGTGTTTGTGCTTATCTGTTGATGTCAGTTTCATA
>JAQVOJ010000131.1 GCA_028702675.1 Bacteroidales bacterium | reverse complement strand
ATTGCTTTAAGAGCTAAATCTGTATCGAAATCTCTGATACCTTTTAAATATGCGTCAACAATGGGGGGAATTGAGTGATAGCCAATCATACAACCGGTGTAATTTGAAGCTAATTCCCACATAGGTAATTTGCCACCTTTTTGGAACATATCCAGAAAAGTTTTAATAAAATCTAACGTTCGTTTTTGTTGAATAATTGTAAAAAGTGGATGCGTAGCCCGGTAAGTATCCCACAACGAAAATACGGTATAGTTTGTAAACGATTCTGAATTGTGAATTTTTAAATCAGTACCACGATATTTTCCATCTACATCTTGATAGATATTTGGGTGAATCATTGTATGATATAGTGCTGTATAAAAAGTTTTTATATCATCATCTGAACTTCCTTTAACAATAATACGGCTCAGCTCTTTGTTCCATTCCTCAGCTGCGTTATCTTTAATTTTGTTGAAGTCCCAGCCGGGATTTTCTTTTTCCATGTTTTTTATTGCTCCTTCAACGCTTACTGGCGATAGCGCAACTTTTACAAGAATTTCATCAATATCCCTTTTTTCTGCCCTTAAAGCTAAAACTAAATTATCTCCACAATACTTTTTCGAGTTATAATCCGACTTTTGGGGGTCGCTCCAATCTTCTACAACACTAATTTCAGTATTAAAATCAATAGCAAAAAACACATATTGTTCTTCTGCCCATGCTTTACTTTTTCTCATGCCAACAAGTCTTGTAGGGCTTATTTGTTGTACCCATGCATCTAAAACCATATCTCTGTGTTTTAGATCAAGAATAATATATGCTTGTCCGTTTTTATTAAATGCATATTTATGCATTCCTGTTCTCTCTGTAACAGTTAAGCTAACGTCAATATCCGGTTCGTTTAAATGAACAGAATAAAAACCCGGAGACGAGAATTCTGTATTGTGGCTAAATCCGGAAGAATATGGGAACATAAATTCTTTATTTTCATTATAAAGAACATTAGTGTCATTTAACAGTGAATATTTGCCACACATTGGCATAAGTAAAATATCTCCATAATCAGAACATCCTGTACCACTTAGGTGTGTATGACTAAAGCCGTAAATTATAGAATCTGAATAATGGTAAGCACTGCAACCGTCCCAACCTGTTAGTCTAGTGTCGGGGCTAAGTTGAACCATACCAAAGGGCATAGTGGCACCAGGGAAGGTATGTCCATGAGCATCTGTTCCTATTATTGGATTAACGTAATTCTGTAATTGATATATTTCAAATTTATTATAGGTTTTAAAAAACAGTAAATATATTAGTCCGATTGTTGTAATAAGAATAATAATAACTGGAATAGTTTTACGACTCATTGCTCAATAATTATTTTTTGATAAAAATAAGCAATTAATATTAAACCCGATTATTCATATAAATAGTTTCGTTATGATTAATCGAACTTAGGTATTGAATAGCTCGTGTAGAACATTGAGAGATTTAATATTGCCAAATCCGGGTATATGAAATCGATAGAATTCTAAGATTTTACATAATATCTCACGACGAGCAGTATTGTTTATTTTTATTTTACCGGAATCAATTGGATTAATGAAACTCAATTCATTAAATAATTTGCTTTGGTTGATATCAAAAGAGTCGTTGTCATTAGTAAAAATAGGTAAAAACATTCCTTCTCTTATATTAAAATAAGGTGTTTCGTTGCAAAAATTTTGAGAAGGTTTAAATCCTAAAAAGCTTAAAAGATGAACTAAAAAAGACAAATGGAAGTTATAAAACTCTACTTTTATTTCTTCAAGTTCATTAATACTCGACGAAATATATTCAAAGATTTCAGGTGATGCTTCCTGTTCGATTAGTGATTTTCCGAGTATTTCGGCAATAAAAAAACAAATAGCTGCTTTTTCGGGATGTAAGTGGGTTTGATATAATGGTTTGGTCAAAACAGCTTCTCTTAAGGTTTGTAAGTTTCTATTTACCTTATAATCTAATTCTATATTGAGGATATTTAATATTTCGAAAGCGTAAGATTTTACATTAGATTTGCGAGCTCTTGTCCCTTTCACTATAGCACTAATTCTACCATAGTTTTGAGTATAAAGGTTTACAATTATACCCGAATCGGAGTATTTTACTTTGTTAAGAACAATTGCCTTTGTTTTGACAATCATATTTAATTAATGAAAAGGATTTTAGTAACAGTTTTTTTAGAGCCGTCTTCGTTTGAAGCAAACACGAGATAAACTCCCGTTTTCACTTTGTTGCCATTAAAATCTGTTCCATGCCATATTGCTTGTCCACCTTGTGATCTCATTTCGTACACTAAGTTGCCCGAAATATCAGTAATCTTCACATACGATCCGGCGACTAATCCGTGAATTGTAATTGGTCCGTTATAGTCTGGTTTTACAGGATTTGGAAAAGCATATACGTCAGTATAATCAGAATCGCCTTCGGTTGCTTCACCTCTGTAAGATATAATTCCTTTTTCGGTTCCAATAAAAACTTCGCCAGTTGAGGGTGCAATTTGCATACAATACACATTATTAGAAAGTATTGGACTATTTGATGTATTAAAATGATGTATTTGTTCGATTCCAGTGGGATTAGTTTTAAAAACACCTCCTGAGCGTGTTCCAAACCATTTATCGTTTGCTCCATCAACAGAAATTGCTGTAACCGTTTCGGCTCCTAAAAGTAAATCCGCATCGTTTGTGCCATCGTTTCGAGGTATTTTTACTTGTTGCCCATAAAATGGCGATTGCGAGAAAACATTATCAGGATTATAATAAACAACAACTCCCTTATTGGTTCCTACCCAAATACTTCCATTTTTGTCTTCGGCAATGCTAAATACCTCATTGCTTATTATTTCTCCATATTCGTCAATTATACTTAGCTTGCGATAATCGTCGTCGCTTAAATCTCCTGGTGTTTCTTTGTCATCAAAGACAAATAATCCTCCACCACGAGGTAGTATTACCCATTTATATCCATTAGAGGCAACAAGTATATCTCCAACATTGCTAACATTCATTGCTGATTTATAATTTAAACCATGCCAAGTTCCATTAGCCATTTTTACAACTATTGGCATTTGATTATCGGAACAAGAAATCCATAAATTACCATGGTCGTCAAAATCAATTCCGCCAACTCTTATTAGACTTGTCCCTGGTATTGTTTCTATGGGGCTATTTGTTTCATTATAATTATTAACTAAATTTTGCCCTGTAAATTCAAATAATCCATTTACCCATGAACCTACAAAAATATTATCTGGCCTTTGGGGATTAATTGCAATGCTTACTAAGTCATATTTTCCGCTTAAATCCGGTTCTACTGTGTAATCAATAGTGTTCCATGTATCTGTAAAATTGAAAAACATGGCTTGTGAATATCTCGGTACTAATGATAAATCAAAACCCCCTGCAACTCCAATAAGCTTATTATCAACTGCATCCATTGCAAATATGGTGTTGGTTTTAGGTCCATTTATGCTAATTTTTTGATACGACCACGAAGCATGGCTTCTTACTAATCCATAGTATCGATCAGCAATCCAAACTACATTATTCTTTCCTACAATTGTATGATTTGGACGTAATGTAGCATCTCCATTTTCAAAAAAATACTTCCAGATGTGTAAATAATTATCAAATTCTGTATCGTAAAGTTTAATATACCAATCACTTGTAATGCTTAATACATTATTATTGCTCCACAAACTGTTGCATCGATTTATTGTAGTATCGAAATTGCTCCATTGGTTATTTTCAAGAACAACTAATCTATCTTCGTCAGAACTATTTTCGCCTTTATAATTTGCAATTAATTTCCCACTAAAGAATTCAATGGTATTAAAGTTCTTATTCGCCATCCAGCTAAATTCGTGAGAAATGGGGAGGTCGGTAATTCTTTCCCAATAAGTGAAATCAACTAGGTTGTTATTTAAATTACCACGATATATTCCTTCGGTAGTGGCAGCATAAATGTTATTTCCATCTGTTGTAATTTCGTTTACATCAACATAAGCTCCGTTATATCCTATTAAAAAGGTATTTTTAATTTCTTTTCTAATAATATCATACACAACTATCCCAAAACTGCATGAGAGGTATGCATAATCATCAATAATTAATATATGATTTATACTTTTCCCTGCAGTAAGTGTTTTTCTTTTTATGTCAGATATATTATAAACAATATTTTTTGAAACAATATCGAGATTTCCGTTAAAATAACCTATTAACAATTGATTATGAGTTTCGCTATATGCTATTGCTGTAGGATTGACATCAGATAATCCATTGATTTTGGACATTTTTTGAGTTTCGCTGTTGTTTTTGTTGTAAGAGTATAATCCTATATTGGTAAGCGCATAAACTTTGTCAGAGCCTTCGGCTACCATTTGTCCATATGTATAAGGTAGATGATCTCGCCATTGTCCAACAGCAACTTGACCGCTTGTAAGTATCGATAAAACAAGCAAAACAACTAAATAACAATATTTTGACATTTTTAAAAGAATATTCTTTAATTTATATTATTTAATAACAGCAAATTTCGTAAATTATTTTATTTGATAAATGATTATCAATATTTAATCGTTCAATAGATTCGTTACTATTTGATTGAGCTCAAATTGCTATTATGTTTATTAATAGTGCAAACTTAGAAATTTGGAGAGTTTATTTAAGGCGTTAGCTCTGTGGCTTATATTGTTTTTAAGGCTTGGTGGCATTTCTGCGAATGTTTGATTATATCCTTCGGGGATAAAAACAGGGTCGTAGCCAAAACCTTCTTTTCCTCGAAATTCTTCAATTATTTTACCATTGACTATACCTTCAAATGAAAGTATTTCTTTTTCTAATATTAAAGTTATAATGGTTCTAAATCTCGCTTTTCGATTATTTGATGATTTAAGTTCTTGAAGTAGTTTTTTTATGTTATTTTGCGAATTACAATCGATACCGGCATACCTGGCACTAAATACTCCGGGCTTCATGTTAAGAGCATAAACTTCGAGTCCTGTATCGTCTGCAAAACAATTGAACCCAAACTTATTATGGATAAATTGAGCTTTTTGTGTAGCATTTTCTTCTAATGTATCAAAATCTTCCGGGATTTCTATATCACAGTTAATATCATTAAGACTTAGAATTTTGTGATTGCCACCTAATACTTGTCTTGCTTCTATAAGCTTATGATTATTGTTTGTTGCAAAAACTAAATCCATTAATATGCGAATTCAATATTATGAATAATTTGTCGAACAATTTCAGGAAAGTAATTCGAAACAATTTTTTCTTTATCGTATAGGTAAAATGGGATATCTACAGAAGCATAACTTCCATGAACCAAATCGCCTAAATGGTCGTAAATGCTGAAATGAACTTTTAATGTTCTTGTAAACTCATTTGTGCCACTTGCATAGGGGTTTTCGTAATTTCCTTTAATCTCGAACTGATTAATAAATAAAAATCTGTCAACTTTACGCCTTACTGATAATTCAGGGATAAAGTCAGGGTCTTTAAATACTATATGAAAGTATAAATTTTTTGTGCTACTGCGTTTATTATGAATTTCACCATTACTGGTATAGGTTTTATAAAGTTCTCCTTCTTTATTCTCTTTCGCCTTTTCGTGCTTTTTTTTATTTAATAGTTTTTCGAAAAGTCCTTCATCATCGGGGTCCTCGGGTTTGTTTTGCATCGAAGACCTCATTTCGTAAGATATGTTTGTGTATATTCCGGCTAAGTCCTGACGAGCTTCTTTTGTATTGTCGTTGAGCAAATTAACAGTATAACAAGAGTCAACGAGTGAATTGTTTAAAAAACGATTTAACTCTGTTCTAAAATACATCATAAGTTCATCGTGAGACATGTCGTATTTTGGAGCTATCTCTGATGTAGCATCGTTGTAATAGATAATCGGGTCGAAAGGTACAATTAGCAAACGGAGATCGTATTTTGGACCATAAACAAATTGCAATGATTCTTGACAATTAATATTAATTGAATAAGCTAAAAGTACAGCAAAT